>JALVMN010000001.1 GCA_027027005.1 Desulfobacterales bacterium
CCCATGATGGTCTTGAAGGTGGTGCTTTTCCCCACCCCGTTTCGGCCCAGGAGTACGGCAGCCTCGCCCTTGTGGAGGCCAAAGGTCATGTCAAACAATATTTGGGCCTTTCCATAATAGGTGTTTATTGCCTCGAGGCTCAAAATCGAGTTTTTCTCCACTCCGTCCACCATACAATCCTTCCTAGGCCCCTCCGGTTTCACAGGTGCCAAGGTAGATCTGCTTCACCTCCTGGTTGTCGCGCACCTCCTGGGGGGTGCCCTCGGCTATGAGAGAGCCGTAGTTGAGCACCATGATCCTGTCGGCATGGGCAAAGACCACATCCATATCGTGCTCGGTAAAGAGCACTCCAATGGACCTGGACTTTACGATCCGGGAGGTGAGTTCCATCAGTTTGAGCCTTTCTTTGACCCCCATGCCGGCCGTTGGCTCATCCATGAGGAGAATGACGGGATCGTTGGCGAGAGCCATGGCAAGCTCCACGCGTTTCAGCTCTCCGTAGGCCAGGATCCCACAGGTACGGTTCCACTGGTTCTCCACCCCGACCAGTTTCAGGAGTTCCATGGCCTCGTCCCTGTAAAGTCTGGACACGGTCTTTGTCACGCTGTTTAGCCGTCGCTTGGCCGACAGCAACACCATTTGGATGTTTTCCAGCACGGTCATGGATGGGAAGGTGGAGGTGACCTGAAATGTCCTGCCCACGCCCAAGGACCAGACCTGCCTCGGTCTGAGCCCTGTAGTTTCCCTGCCAAGGATTCGGATGCTGCCTCCATCAGGGCGCAACTGGCCGTTTATCAAGTTGAAACAGGTGGACTTGCCTGCCCCGTTTGGCCCTATCATGGCCAAAAGCTCACCTCGCTCCAGTCGAAAGCTTAGGCCGTTTACGGCCTTTACGCCTCCGAAAGACTTGGAGAGTTCTACCACCTCAAGTAATGTTTCCATCTAATATTATCCAAAACTGAATTGACCCTAGAAAGTCGGCTCAATTTTGATCATCGCTATAATTCAGAAAATCAGGTTGTCAATTTGAAGCTACTTTGGCAGGGAAACGGCACATTCCCTTCGCTACGCTCGCTTCGCCATCCATGGCTCCGCTCACTGCGGATTCCAGCCCTTCCGCGGTCCTGCTCCAGGGCTGTAATGACGCCGCTGCGGGAAAATCCCGTTCCCCTGCTGTTGCCAAAGAACCGATTTTACAGAGGCATCGTTTTCATCCTTTAATTTTCATCGCTCCTGGATCCAATCCTGGCCCCGAAGTAGCCTGCAATGCCCTGGGGAAAGGCCACCACCAGCACCATGAAGATACACCCCAGGATGAGCCGCCAGAAGGGCAGCCGCGAGATGAGGTCCTCAAGGCCGATGAAAGCGGCCGCACCCACCAAGGGGCCGGAGGGCGAGTAGATCCCTCCAAGGAGAACGCTCAAGAGCAGATCAAATGACCTGGAGATGGACATCTCAAAGGGGAAGATGCTCCCCTTGGAAAACACGTATATGCCGCCCGCAAGCCCTGCAAACATGCCGGCGATGGCAAATGAAAGCCACTGCTGGCGTGTTACGTTGATCCCTATGGCATCTGCCCTGAGCCTGGAATCCCTGCACGCCCTCATGGTGTATCCAAAAGGGGTGAAAAGGAGGTACCTCAGTGCCAATATCCCACCGATGCTCACGAGCATGGTGAGATAGTAAAACACCACTTCGTTGCTGGCCCACTCAGGAGGCCATATGCCCAGAATTCCATCATCTCCTCCTGTAAATCCGCTCCACTGAAACACGATGGCCCAGCAGATCTGGGCGAATGCCAGGGTGAGCATGGCAAGATAGACCCCCGAGAGCCTCACGCAAAACCATCCTATTATCAGGGCCAGGAGTGCCATGGCCGTGGGGGCCAGCACCAGGGCAAGCTCCATGGGTGTCTGGACATAGTGGACCATGAGGGCCGCGGCATAAGCACCTCCCCCGAAAAATGCAGCATGTCCAAAAGAGACCATGCCCCCAGCTCCGGTCATGAAGTAGAGGCTCATGCACGCCAGGGCAAATATGGCTATCTCGCCTGCAAGGATCAGGTGGAAGCTCCCTGCCACCAATGGGAAGGCCAAGGCAGCCACCAAGATGCCAAGTCCTGCCATGCGAAGCCCGCGGGATGCAGGCCTCAAGGGGTGCTCTGCAAGCTCAGAAGGGGCATGCCCCACCACCTCGGGCTTCCCTAATAGGCCGTAGGGCCTGATCACAAGAACCACGGCCATTACCAGAAACATCATTACCAGGGTGCTCTGGGGCAGGACCAATACGCCAAAAGAGCTCAACTCCCCAATTAGCACGGCTGCCAGATATGCGCCGGGAATACTCCCCATCCCTCCCACTACCACCACCACGAAAGCGGCTGCTATCACATTGAGATCCATTAGGAGGTCTGCCCCGCCTTTGGGGAGTTGCACCGCTCCACCCAAACCCGCCAGGAAGGAGCCCAGGAAGAACACGCTTGTAAAGAGCCTTTTCTGGTTCACCCCCAGGGCTGAGAGCATCTCACGGTCCTCGGTGGCGGCCCGCACCAGGATTCCCCAGCGCGTGCGGTTTAATACCGCCCAAAGCCCCACCAGGACCAAGGGGGCGATGAGGATGAGGATGATGTCGTATTCAGGGATAAGGGCGCCCATTATCTCGATACTGCCCTCAAGCCCCGGGGCCTGGGGGCCCAAGAGGTCCTCGGCACCAAAGAGCCAGAGGGCGAGATCCTGGATCACCAGCACCAGGGCAAAGGTGGCCATGAGCATGAAGAGCTCAGGCGCCTTGTAAAGGCGCCTCAGCAATATCACCTCAACAATCACTCCGATCACACCCACCGCAAAGGCAGCCAGCAGGATACCTCCCCAGAATGTGATGCCGCCATTGGGGAGGGCCGCAATGATGAAATAGGCCAGATACGCCCCCACCATGTAAAAGGAGCCGTGGGCCATGTTCACCACGCGGCTCACACCAAAGATGAGGGACAGCCCCGCAGCCACCAGGAACAGGGCAGAGGCATCCGCAAGGCCTGTTAGAAATTGTACGATATAGGCGCCCAAGGCCCTCTCTCAGTCCCCTTTTTAGTCCTGAGGCCTCAGTTTTTTCACCACCTCGTCAGGCGGGAGGAAGTCTTTTCCGTCCATGTACTTCCAGTTGACCATCACGCCCTTTCCATCCTTGAGCGCGGTGTATCCCACGAAGGCACCCATGGTGGACTGGTGGTCGATCTCGCGGAACGTAATCGGCCCGAAAGGTGAGTTAAAGGTGAGGCCTTCCATGGCCTCCACCATGGCCTCGGTATCAGTGGAGCCGGCCTTCTTCAGCATGTTTGCCACTGCATAAAGCATGCAGTAGCCCACCACGGAGCCAAGGCGGGGATAGTCGTTGTATTTGGCCTGGTATGCCTTGAGGAACTTGGTATGAGCCGGGGTCTTGATGTCATACCAGGGGTATCCCGTAACCAGCCAGCCTTCAGGAGCCTCGCCCTTTAGAGGATCCAGGTATTCGGGCTCGCCGGTGAGAAGACTCACGATGAAGCGGTTCTTGAAAAAGCCGCGGAGCTTCCCCTCTCTCACGAACTTGGCAAGGTCGCCGCCAAAGGTCACGTTATAGACCGCCTGGGGGTTTGCCCTGGTGAGGGCCTGGATCTCTGCACCAGCATTGATCTTGAAAAGGGCCGGCCACTGCTCTGCCACAAAGGTCACCCCGGGCTTCTTCTCCATCAGGACCTTTTTGAAGGATTTTACTGCATCCTTTCCATAGGCGTAATTTGGGGCGATGGTTGCCCACCGTGTGGCTGGATTCTTAGAGGCCTCAACGGCCAGCATGGCAGCCTGCATGTAGGTGGAGGGCCTGAGCCTGAAGGTATAGCGGTTTCCCTTGGCCCATACCACTGCGTCTGAGAGTGGCTCTGCAGCGAGGTAAAACACCTTGTTGCGCTTAGCAAAGTCGGTGAGAGCCAGGCCCACGTGGGAGAAAAAGGAGCCCATGATCAGGGCCACCTTTTCCCGGCGGATCAGCTCTTCTGCGATCTTCACCGCATTTCCCGGCTTTCCCGCATCGTCGCGGGAGATTATCTCGAGCTTTTTCCCCAGCACTCCACCGGCATTGTTTATCTCTTCGAGGGCAAGCTTCCAGCCGTTCCTGTAAGGAAAGGTAAAGCTTGTGAGCTTGCTGTAGGTGTTTATCTCCCCAAGCTTGATGGTGTCCTTGGCGAGTGCACTTCCGGCTGTGAGCACCATCATTGCTGCCAAAACGGTCACTACAAAAACCTTGAATCGTTCCATCTTTCCCCCTCCTTATTTAATAATTAGCACCAGTTACCCCATAATTACCCATTTCACGTCAAACCACATTTGGGTAAAACATGGACTATTAGTAATGGCTCCCAAGCCTCTCCTTGTTGAAAATACTTGTAATCACCAATAGTTACACTTAAATTACCCATTTTACGTCAAACGTGATTTGGGTAATTGTATGCCTTGATTTTCATGGTCCAAGATGGTGGTTAGCATTTCGAGGGCCTGCAGCACATGCTCTTCGGTTAACTGCACTGCCGCCTCGCGGTCACCCCTTTTTATGGCGTCCAGGATCATTCGGTGGTACTTGCACGAGCGGGTCATATGGTCCTGGTTGCTCAATGACATGGAACTGAACCTTTTCACCTGGTTGTGAAGGGTTGCCACGATCTTTCTGAGCCTCTCGTGCCCGGAAGCCTCCAGGATCATATCATGGAACTGCTCGTTCAGTCTCTGGTAATTTGCAATTTCCGGGGGAGTGGCCTCACAGCACTTTTCCATCCTCTCCACCACCTGCTCAAGCCTTTTAAGCAGCGTAGGGGTGATATTTTCAAAGGCCAGCTCGGTGCCCATGGCATAGAGCCTTATCTTGAGGGTGTATATCTCCCATAGGTCCTTTTTCTCAATTTCGCGGACAAATACGCCGCGGTTGGGGCGACGCACCAGCAGGCCTTCTGCTTCCAGGATCTTGAAGGCCTCCCTGATGGGGGGGCGGCTTATCCCTAGGCTTTGGGCCAGGTCTTGTTCCTTGATCTGCTCTCCGGGCTTGAGCTTGCCCGAGAATATGGAACGCTCCAGGTACTTTTTTACCTCGTCTGCGATGGATTCGACTTTTATCTGGCCCATGGAGACACTAAAGAGGTATTATTTTTTGCCTATTGTCTATTGTCTACACTTTTCTTTCGCATTTACACCATCTCTGGCACACCAGTCAACACAAAAGTTACGTATCACTTCTTGGGTATTGGCCGGACTATGTAATTTTGTGCCATGTGGGCATCCGATTACACATAAAAAGTGGAAAGCGTTTACATACTCTGCAGTTGTTCAACCAAAGCCGCTTCCCACCTAGATTGCCGCGTCTACATAACCGAGTGAAATTAATCGGAAAACAAAAAATAAAAAATATTTCTTTAAACCCTCGGAAATGGGCACACCCCTTGCTGTATACAAGGCATAAATTAACGAAGACATTAAGCATCGAGCCTGTAACTCATAGGACCCAACAACCCATTGACTTACTGACTCAACGGACCCAATGGACCCAAGAGACTCGATGACTCAATGACCAAATGGACTAAATAGACCAAACAGACTAGACGGACTAAAAAGATCAGATAGACCAGACGGATTAAAAAGGAGGAACTATGAAACGTCTAACAATTTTGTTCGCAATATTGGCGGTATTTTTATGGGTTGGAAGTGCAAGAGCGCTGCCTACCATTGACGGAGTGTTCGACCTTGATGAATGGGCTGGCTACTATGCCGAAGAGGACTGGGTTGGCTCCTGGGGCTACGTGGGACCTGGGTGGGGTGGTCAAGCCTACGATGTGGAATATCTGGGCTTAATCATTACCAAGGACACGGTGTATTTCGGGCTTCAGACAGGGTTTAATGTTATCGAGGGAAGCGACAATCTCTTACCCGGTGATTTTGCCTTGGATATAAATAATGATGGCAATTACGACTACGCAATCAAATTTTCTATAAATTCGCCGCCCCTTTTCTCACTGTGGACAGATGGTACATGGGAATCTGTCATGTACGATGGGGATCCACCGCCAAACTATGCGCAGTATTCGGATCCTTTCCGACTTACAGGTGGACAACAAATCGGTGACACGTTTTCAGGTGGCTTGGGCACCCCAAATGATACGCTTGGAAATACCTCATTTGTTCTAGAGGGGGCATTTGCCTTGGATTGGTTACAGGGATACACATGGGGTGATCCAATAACCATCCATTGGACCATGCAATGCGGCAATGATTACCTAACTCAGACCAGTGCGCCAGTTCCCGAACCTGCCACCATGCTTCTCTTCGGCATAGGGTTGTGCGGTTTGGCGTTTGTGGGAAAGAAAAAGCTGGTAAAGCATAAAGGCTAGAAGGCTGGGATGCTGGGAAGCCAGGCAGTTACCAGTTAGAGTTTTGAGTTAAGATACAGATGGTTTTAATGCTGAAACACTACTTCAATCCTCTCCATGTCTATTGTAGGTTGAGGGACATGGGCCTCGGCAAGGGGACAGCCAAATTTATTTGCCGACTTTACGAGAAAGTTGTCTTTCGCCACTTCATCACAAATTCATGATGGAGAAGTAGTGTATCTGATCAGCCACCAAGCATAAAGGCCTCAATTAATAACAAAGCAGGGAACATGGTCGCACAGACCTTCCCTGCTTTTTGTTGCGCCCCTTAATGTTTACGAAAAGGGGGCATTAACTTTTCTTTTGAGCCTGCCGATAAGTTGTAAAACAGTTCGTGGAGAGAGAGGGGATCCTGAACAAACTGATCTGGGCCGCCCTGAAATACGGCCTAATCTTGCAATAGCCTTGAAATGTGTGTAAGTGATTACATACAGGCTATGTAAAAAAATACCAACAACGGCAAGCTTTTTCGCACCTCTCTTTTCCATAGGGTTTCTCGCCTTTGGATAACAGATTGAAATTACACCTGAATTAAAAAGACACGTTTGTAAGGTATATTGGCACCGTGTTTGCTAAACTAAAGTTGAAGTTCGACCTGGCTGTAAGTTTGTTTCCCTATGCCGGGTTATTTTGATAACTTTGGGAGCCCGCAAGAGGCGCCCACTGGGCCTTGAAGGCCCAAAAGCGGATTGAAGGAGAGAAAAGCCAGTAAGAACACTAAGTTAGTCGGCACTCCAGAGGGTGACCGAAGGGGGCGGAGCCTGCCTTAGGGTATAAGCCGCATCTTTATTCATGCCTTCAAGCACATTCACCATAGGCCAGGTCAGCAAGAGACTTGATGTCTCATGCACTACGCTTCGCTTCTGGGAAAAAGAGCTTGGCAATATCCTCGTGCCCTTGCGGACAAACGGGGGCCAGAGGCGATATACTGAGGAGCACATTGAGACCATTAGGAAGATCAAGATGTTGAGGGATACCGGGCACAGTCTGGATCAGATCAAAGAACGAATGGATCCGAAATCCTCCAACAATTGTGATAGCAAAGCAGAAATCGTAGACCGGGTAGCCAGTGAAATCGCCCAGATTGTCCGCATGGCCCTTAGCACGCTATTAGCGAAAGAAGACCCATGAGAATATCTGGGAAGTGGAAGGCAGAGACTTCGGATGAACGATGATTTACGAGGATATTTTTAAAAAATTCGAATCTGAAGGGGTGCGGTACCTTGTGGTTGGCGGTGTAGCAGTAAATCTATATGGTTATGCACGGCTTACAGTGGATTTGGACCTAATGGTAGATCTGGATGAAGAAAACATGTCAAAGATTGTTCGGGTCATGGAAGATGTAGGCTACAAGCCCCGAGTCCCGGTCGCAGCTCACCAGATCATATCAAGTGAGGAAAGAGAGCAGTGGGTAAGACAAAAAGGCAGCGTTGTATTCACTTTCGTTGACTCACAACGTCCCTACAGAAACGTGGATATCTTTCTTGCAAATCCAATTGATTTTGAAAAAGCGTACGCACGGAGCAGGGTGTTGCGTATTAGGGATCTGAGTATAAGG
>JALVMN010000002.1 GCA_027027005.1 Desulfobacterales bacterium
ATTGTCTCAAACCATGTCATACGAATCAGGAAAAAACGCTCCATGCAGGCCACGAATGCAATAATGGCGCATACTGCAAAGATCATCACCTGAACGATCTGCCAGAAGGTCCCGTTCAGCAGAAAGGGCGGATGATAGGCCATGATCACAGGCATTATGTAAAGGCCTTTGGCAAGCTTCCATGATGTAAGTGCAGTCTCCATCGGATTAGAGCCTGCTATGCCAGAGGCTGCATAGGATTCAAGGGCCACGGGCGGGGTAACATTTGCATCCTGGCTGTACCAGAAGACTATCATGTGTGCAGTCAGGAGCGGGATGCCTAGCTCCATCAGCCCAGGGCCAGCCAGTATCACAAGCACAATATAGGATGCGGTGACAGGAAGCCCCATGCCCAGGAGCAGGGATGTAAAGGCGACCAGGGCCAAAGCAAGCAACGGTATGCCCTGAGAAAGGGATACGATCAGAGAAGAAAACCTAAGACCAGTCCCTGTTAGATTCACAACACCCACGATAATGCCTGCGGCAGCACAGGCCACGGCCACCACCACTGCATTGCGCGCCCCTTGTTCCAGGGTCTTGAGCAATCCCTTGAACGAGATACGGGACTCTTTCCTGAGAAATGCAGTTAGATAAAGGGAGATGATGGCGATGAAGCCCGCCATCATGGGGCTGTAATTCATTACCAGGACCACAATGAGGATGGCTACTGGTATGAGGAAGTGGAGCCCCTGCTTTATGGTCTCACCCAGCTTTGGCAACTGCTCCTTGGGCAGGCCCCAGATACCCTCTTTCTGGGCCTCAAAGTGGACAAAAAGGATGACCGAGAAAAAATAGAGCACTGCAGGGATAAAGGCTATCTTTATGATTTCAAGATAAGGGGTCTGGGTGAACTCTGCCATGAGGAATGCGCCTGCCCCCATGATCGGCGGCATGAGTTGGCCCCCGGTTGAGGCCGCTGCCTCAACTGCAGCGGCCACCCTGGGCTTGTAACCTATCTTCTTCATCATGGGGATGGTAAACGAACCGGTGGCAACCACATTTGCCACAGCGCTGCCTGCCACAGACCCCATGAACCCGCTTGCTATGACCGCTGTCTTTGCAGGCCCTCCAGAATACCTTCCCGTGATGGAGTAAGAGAGATTAATGAAAAAGGTGCCTGCCCCTGTCTCTGCGAGGAACGCCCCGAACAGGATGAATATGAACACAAAGGTGGAGGCAACACCGGTGGGAAGCCCGAAGATACCCTCGGTGGTAAGCGAGAGTGTGGTGGCCATGCGATCAATGGAATATCCCTTGTGGATGATGATCTCTGGCATGTATGGGCCGAAATACCCAAATAGCAAAAAGAGAATGGCGATGGCCATCAAATTTATCCCTATGACCCGGCGGGTAGCTTCCAGGACCAGTAAGACGACAGTCACACCCACGGCAAAATCAAGCCGACTCCAGTCGCCCTGCCTTTCAAAGATACCATCCAGATCAATGAATATATAGGCCATCACAGCCACGCTCAGGGCGGCCAGCAGGAGGTCCACCACCAGGGCAACGCTCAGCCTATCTTTTCTAGCCCCCTTGTAAAGAGGTTTGGTCAAAAAGGCCAGGACCAGGATGCAGCCAAGGAATACGGAGCGGTGCCTCATGGCCGTCATGGCCACGATACCCGCCGTGTAAAGCTGAAATACGCTTAGCCCTATCCCAACAAGGGCCACCACCATGGCTATTGCCCTGGCAGTACCGCTACCCCCTGAGTCAATTGAAACGCCCTCTTTCACTGTGACAGCCTCATCCATTGTTCACTCCACCGGCACGAGGTGTGGCTGGGTGTGGGAAGAGCTTCCTCCACAACTTGTAAAGAAGACTCACCGGCCTCCCATAAAATCTTACTGCCTCGTGCTCAGCCATATCTGTAAGATTCACCTTTGTTCCTCTCCAGATGACCGTGTGGTCCACCCCCCTGCTTCCCACCCTGAGGATGAATTCCCCAATGGGCATGTGCATGTCTTCAATTACCTCGTAAGGACCTCTTTTCACCATCCGCCCCACCCCTGGCATCCTCCCCATTCCTGCCCCGAACTTGAGGTAACGCTCTTCTTCTACATAGATGCGGCCTTTTTCGTCCAGGCTATGCTCTTCCCAAATCGGGGCCTCCTCTACCGAGTGGAAGTAGTGGATGGTAAATCGCTCCCCCACTTCCAACGGCAGAACCAGAAGGGTAGCGCCGTCTTCCACCTTAACGACCCAGAGCTCCACACCACCAGGCAAAATAAGGCCAACAACAAAAAACAAAAGGACCAGACCCGCAGCCAGGCTCAGCACCAGGCTACGAGATCTGGTCACCTGACCCTCCATTTAAGGAATGAGGCGGGGAGGCACCTCAATGCCCACCTCTTTCAGGTACTTGATGGTTCCGGGGTGCAGAGGAATGGGAGAATATTTCACCGCGTTTTCCGGTGTGGTGTAAGCCGCCGAAGGATGAATCTTGATGAGATAATCCCTGTGTGCGTAAAGGGCCTTTACCAGCCTGTAAACCAGGTCTGTATCCAGGGATTTCTGGCAGATCATCACATTCCACACACCAATGGTCTGAACAGGCTTGTCCACGCC
>JALVMN010000003.1 GCA_027027005.1 Desulfobacterales bacterium
ATGCAATAACCATAAAAGGTATTGATGAAAAGGGCCGCAGGATCAGCTCCAAGGCCTTTGAGGAGATGGTCCAGAAGGCTGCGGAAAAATATGACAGGCTGATACTCGAGACATACGGCCAGCACAATGTTGGCGGGCGCCTCAAGACCAACGGCAGGCAGATTGATATTGAAGTCAAGGGCCCCTGTGGACAGAGGCTTGGATGCATGGCAATGCCCGGCACTTCCATCCTGTGTCATGGTCCTGCCTCTGACGATGTTGGTTACCTTAATATCGGTGCGGAAATCACCGTGCTGGGGGATGCCACAAACGGGGTCTGCAACGCCATGGCAGAGGGCAGGGTCTACGTGGGAGGCTCCATTGGAGCCCGCGGCCTGACCATGACAAAGTGGAACCCCGAATACAACCGCCCCGAACTGTGGGTTCTGGGGTCAGTAGGTGATACCTTTGCAGAATTCAACTGCGGAGGTATCGGCATTGTGTGCGGCTTTGAGCCCTATACCCCGGAAAATGTCCTTGGATACCGGCCCTGCGTGGGAATGGTGGGTGGCTGGATATATTACCGCGGCCACACTGACAAAAGTTATGCCAGAACCAATGTAAAGGCAGTTCTGCCCGATGATGAACAGTGGAACTGGCTGGTGGAGCGCATGCCCCTGTTCCTGGACAGGATAGGAAGGAAGGATCTCCTTGAAGAGCTGACCAGGAGGGATGAATGGAAGATGCTTGTAGCCCTTCCTCCCCAGGAGATCACCCTAATGTACGCCTCTGACAGGGTGCCCATGGTGGATTTCAGGAGAAACGTGTGGGACAGGGAATTCGGAGGCGATCCAATAAGAGACCTGGCTCCGGGCCTGGACAGATCCCCCATCGGCCTCATAGAAACAGGTGAGCTCAGGCGCAGGAGGCCCTTTTGGGCCAATCGCGAATCCGCAGCCCCTTGTGCCTATTATTGCCCGGTGCACATCCCGACCATAGACAGGCTGCGGCTGATTCGTGAGGGCAAGATCCAGGAGGCCTATGAACTGGTGCTCCAGTACACCCCCTTTCCTGCCTCGGTATGCGGTTCCATATGTCCGAATCTGTGCATGCAGCAGTGTTCGCGCCAGATGGTGGACGAGAGTATTGACATCGCCTATCTGGGAAGGGCTGAAAAGGACGTGCCTCCTCCCCCGGTAGAGCCATCCCTTGGAAAAAAGGTGGCAATAATCGGAGGCGGTCCCGGCGGCATGAATGCTGCGTGGCAGCTGGCCCTGAGGGGCGTCGAGGCCCATATATTTGAAAAGGACAACAAGCTCGGGGGCAAAATGGCCCAGGTTATCCCCTGGGACCGCCTGCCAAGGGCCATATGGGAGGCAGAGGTGGAACGCTTCATGAAGACTCCCAACATCCACGTCCATTTTAATGAAAATATCACCAAGGAGAGGTTCAGGGAGCTTTACAACGAATTCGATTACGTGATCGTGGCAGTAGGAACCCACGAACCCAGGACTATCCCGTTTCCCGGCCATGAAAAGGTAATACCAGCCCTTACCTTCCTGAGGCAGGTCAAAGAGGGCAATCCTCCTCCCGTGGGCAAGCAGGTGGTGATCATAGGAGCCGGAAACGTGGGCTGTGATGTCGCAGTTGAGTGCTTCAAGCTTGGAGCCGAGGAGGTCACGCTTGTTGATATCCAGAAGCCCCTGGCCTTCGGCAAGGAAAGAAAGGCGGCAGAGGCCCTCGGTGCCAAGTTCAAGTGGCCTGTCTATACCAAGGAGGTAACGGATGAGGGCCTTGTCGATGCTGCAGATGAGCTTATTCCTGCCCAGACCGTTATCATTTCCATAGGCGACATCCCTGCTCTCAACTTCCTGCCGGACACGGTAGAAGTGGTGAAGGCAGGTGGTGCTGCCTGGATCAAGACCGACGAGGCAAACAGGACCTCAGACCCAAAGATCTTTGCAGTTGGAGATGTGGAAAAGCCCGGTCTTGCAACCAATGCCCTGGGGGCAGCCAGGAATGCAGCACTTGCCATCATAGCAGAGATAAAGGGCGAAGAATGGAAGCCCTTCAAGAAGCCCCTGATTCCCAAGGACAGGCTGAATCCTGCCCTGTATGAGCCGGAAACCTGCCCCAACGAGCATACGGAAACCACAGAGGCAGACCGCTGCATGAGCTGCGGCACCTGCAGGGACTGCCACATGTGCGAGATGATGTGCCCGACAGGCGCCATAACCAGGGAAAAGCTGGAAGATGGTGACTACAGATACGTGTCCGATGACGAAAAGTGTATTGCCTGCGGTTTCTGTGCCGATACCTGTCCATGCGGTATCTGGATCATGAGGCCCTATTAGAAAAGAAAAAAGGAAACACAATCTTAGAATGGAAAGGCTGCCATGCAGGGCAGCCTTTTTTATTTGGATCCTTGTCCCATTCCTGTTTCAGACGCGGCCCGCTGCGAATTGATTTAATGGCTCTTTCGTTCTTATTTTAAATCAAGGACTTTCGTTATTATAAATCATGTTACAATCTTCACAAATCCTGCGTTTATGGCCTGACAAGCGTCAGTCAATCTTTCTGGAAGCAAAACATAAAATTTTCACAAGGCAATTAAGTTC
>JALVMN010000004.1 GCA_027027005.1 Desulfobacterales bacterium
CCTTGCCACTGTCTTGCTTATCAATGAGGGCCACTATCTCCACATGCGGGTGCCTCAGCAGGATTTCTATGGCACCACATCCTCCATATCCACCAGCGCCAATTATTCCCACCTTTATCTTTTCCATACTCCTCCTAAATATTGAATCTGAAGTATATTACATCTCCGTCTTGCACAATATATTCCTTCCCCTCAAGCCTCACTGCCCCGGCTTTTTTGGCAGCCTGCATGGAGCCAAGCTGTTTAAGTTTTTCAAAGGGTATCACCTCTGCCCTGATAAAGCCCTTTTTTATGTCAGAGTGGACAACACCGGCTGCTTCCAGGGCAGGGGTGCCGGCCCGGATGGGCCATGCCCGCACCTCCTCGGGATTTGCAGTGAAGAAAGTGATCCTGTCTAGCAGCTTGAAAGATGCCTCAATTATCCGATCAAGCATCGATTCTTCAATGTCGTAAGCCTTTCGGAATTCCTGGGCATCCTGGGGGTCCATTGAGGCAATATCGGCCTCCAGCCTGGCCCGGATAACCATATTAGGTATTGGTGGGGGTCTCGTGGACCACTTGGGCTCTGAGGTGTCTTCGTCCTCGTTATTGATGACCAAGAGGGTGGGCTTAATGGATAGAAAAGTGAACCCCTTTAAGAGCGGTTCTGAAGAGAGGTGGGCAACATTCCTCAGCGGCTCTCCCCCTTCCAAGAGCTTGATGCATGTTTCCAGGACCTCAAGCTCTCTTTCACCCTCCTTTTTCCCTCGCTTTATGTCCGCCCTAAGCCTTGCCACCCTCTTTTCAGCCACCGCCAGGTCGGCAAGGATCATCTCCTCTTCAAGGTTCCAAAAATCAGCCCCTGGATCAGGGGCCACACCTCCGGGGAGCGTGAAGTTTCTCACCACATGGACAAGGGCATCACAAGTTCTCAATTGTCCCCAAACCTCGGCTCCAGAGCGACTGGAAGCAGGTAACGTCCCTCCGGGGAGAAAGTATTCTATCCTGGCATAGGTGGTTTTCTTGGGGTTGTATAGCTGGCTGATAAAATCAACCCTAGGGTCAGGAAACACCACAGTGGCCACTCCACCTTCCCCGCCAACGTGTTGGCTGCTCGCAGCAGTAGCTCTTGCCCTTGTCAGGGCCTTGAAAAAAGTTTTTTTCCCTGCCTGGGGGAGTCCCACAATGCCAAATCTCATGCGGATTAAGCCTTTTTCCTTGAAGATGGTGGCATGGTAACTACTTACTGGCCCGGCGCAATCGGTCCATGATGGCCCTTCCTATTCCCTGCTCTGGAACAGCCTCGGCAAGGATTATGTCTAGGCCCGCTGAGTCCAGTTGGTGCAGTGCTGTAAACAGATTTGCCGCAGCCTCTTCCAGGTCGCCAGAGGGTGAGAGCACCCGCACCATGGCAAAATTACCCTCAACGGGCCCTCTGAATGCCAGGAGCCCTGCCTTCAATCCTGTCCCTTCTTCGGCAGAGTAATATCCAGTCTCGCCATTGGTCAAGATTTTTAGTGTGGTCCTGGGCGAGTAATGGCGGGGAAGTTGTCCTGGAGATTGGGGCTGTTTCGGAGCAGCAGTGGCGATCTTTACCTTGCCCACCACCCTTTCTATTTCCTCCACAGGGATGCCGCCGGGCCTCAAGACCAAGACCTCGCCTTCACCAAAGGCCACGATGGTGGATTCCACGCCCACCTGGCATGGGCCCCCGTCCAGTATTATGTCGATCCGATCACCGAGTTGGGCCTCCACATGCTGGGCAGTGGTGGGGCTCAGATAACCGAAAGGGTTTGCACTGGGTGCCGCTATTGGGCACTGGGCCTCTTGGATGAGGGCCCTTGCCACCGGGTGGGACGGTAACCTCACTGCCACGCTCTTGAGACCTGATGTGACGATGTCCGGGACCTCGGGCCTCTTTGGCAAGACCAATGTGAGGGGCCCTGGCCAAAAGTGCTCCATCAGCGCCCGGGCCTCTTTGCCCGGGGGGAGGCAGAGGCTTTCCACCTGGGAAGGGTCTGAGATGTGCACGATGAGAGGATCGAACCTCGGCCTGTTTTTCAACTTAAACACCTTTGCAACGGCCGGGGGATTGAAGGCATCTGCCCCCAGTCCATAGACCGTCTCGGTAGGAAAGGCCACCACTCCTCCCCTTTTTGTCAGGGATGCGGCCTCGGAAATGGCCTCCCTCTTGTTGCCGTCCAGTATTTTAGCCATGGCCTATTGGTGGGGTATGGAAAGGAATTAGGCCCTTTCCACCCTTTCAGCCATCTCCTGCACCTTTTTTTCGAGTGATTTCTTATACTCCTTTATCTTTTGTCTCATCTCAGGATACTTGGTCCCCAAGATTTGGGTGGCAAGAATGGCGGCATTTTGGGCATTGTTTATTCCCACGGTGGCAACGGGCACGCCGGCGGGCATCTGCACAATGGAATAAAGGGAATCCACACCACTGAGAGAAGAGGTCTTTACAGGCACACCGATCACCGGAAGCGGTGTGAGGGAAGCCAACACTCCGGGCAAGTGGGCGGCGCCCCCGGCACCTGCTATAATAACCTCAATACCCCTTTCTTCAGCACTCTTGGCGTATTGAAACGCTCTGTCAGGCGTCCT
>JALVMN010000005.1 GCA_027027005.1 Desulfobacterales bacterium
TCATTACATTTCACTATTTTCTGCCTTGTCATGATGGTGCCACAAAAATTTAGCACCCGCTCCTCGCCCCTGTCTTCTACCCTAATGGCCTGGTTAACGCAGTTTTCCGCACAAGAACCACACAAGATACACCTTTCCTCTGCTACCCTAAAATCTGTAGGTCCTGGGTGATCAAAATCAAGATATCCCAAGCGAAGCGCCTCAACACCCATTTTGTCGCGGCATATCTCCACACACTCACCGCACCTCCTGCATACATCGCAACGCAGGCACCTTCTGGCCTCTTCTCGTGCCATATTTTCAGTAAATCCCAACTCCGCCTGCTGAAAGGTCACGCGCCGCCTGGTCACCTCAAGCAAAGGCATCTCTGGCCTCTTGAGCGACATCTTTGTGGCTGCCGGCACCTCCAGCCATTCCACCATGGCCCTTCGAGTAGGCACTGGCGGCATCTTGGGTTGTGGAATTCCCGACAAATACCGATCAATGGCCTCGGCCGCCCGTTTACCCCCTCCAATGGCCTCCACCACCGTGGCAGGCCCAAGCACCAGGTCTCCTGCGGCAAATACCCCTTCCACTGGGGTTTCCATGGTAACTGTATTCACGCTCAAGGTTTGTCGTCTGGTCCACTTGAGATCGCTAAAAGATGAAAGGCATTCCATGTCTATTTGCTGGCCTATTGCAGGGATCACTGCATCCACTTCGTAGAAGTGGTCACTTCCTTCCACGGGAACAGGCCTTCGCCTTCCACTGGCATCAGGGGGGCCCAACTCTGCCCTCAAGCAGTGGAGTGCCTTGACCTTTCCATCCTCGCCGCTGATCTCCACAGGGATGGCAAGAAAGGAGAACTCCACCCCTTCTTCCTCTGCCTGTTCCACTTCCTCGTGATCGGCAGGCATCTCTGCCCTTGTCCTCCTGTAAACCACGGTGACTTCCTGGCATCCCAACCTGATACAGGTCCTTGCCACATCTATGGCCACGTTCCCGCCACCTACTACTGCCACCCTCTTTCCCGGCATGTGCCTCTCACCAAGGGCCACCCGTTTCAGGAACTCAATGGCGTCAATGACTCCATCCAACTCATCTTCTCCAGGGATATTCAACTTGTATGAGCTGTGTGCTCCGATGGCGAGAAAGAAGGCTTGAAATCCTTCCTTTTTTAAGTCTTCAAAGGTGATATCGGTCCCAAACCTGGTGTTGTAACGGAATTCTACACCGAGGTCCTCTATCATGGCCACTTCCCTGTCTATAACCTCCCTGGGGAGCCTGTAGCGGGGGATACCCACCATCATCATGCCACCGGCCATGGGAAGGGCCTCTATCACCGTCACCCCGTAGCCCTTGAGAGCAAGGTAATAGGCTGCTGTGAGCCCTGCGGGCCCAGCCCCTATGATACAGACCTTTTGTCCGCGATCAGATTCCTTTTCAGGGTTCTTGTAAGTTCTATCGGAAAACGCCCTTTCAGCGGCAAAGGCCTTAAGTGGCTTTATGGCAATAGGGGAATCAATCCTTCCCCTCACACACATGAACTCACAAGGTCTGGTGCACACCAAGCCGCACACCCATGGAAAGGGATTATCCTTTCTTATCACTTCTATGGCCTCGGCATCCCTTCCCTGACCAATCAGGGCAACATAGGAGGCCACATCAATACCCGAAGGACATGCCATCTGGCATGGGGCGGGCGCCAACCTCGCACACTCCCCATTAGGGCAATTGAGGTCAGCTACGTGGCTTTCAAAGATCTCCCTGTGGTCCTGAAGGATTTCACGGAGGGCTCTGGCCAGTTGGTGTGTGGATTCATCAAACTCCCCTTTGAGCAATTCTTCGGTCAGGTCCTCCATTGCAGGAAGATGTTTATCTCCTGCACGCCCCACAGAGATGTCCCTGCAAAGGTCTCTTACCTCCTCAACAAGGTGTCTGGCCCTTGGCCTCTTAATCTCTCCTGTGGCCAATGCCTCACTTAATCTTTCCACAACCCAGGTGACTGGACATCCTTCCATCATTCTTTCACCAGGTAATTATGATTCACGGTATTAGTGGCGGGGGACCGCCCATTTTACCGCCTGCCTGAGTACGGCTTCTCTTCTCTTATCCGGCAGCCTGTCTCCCTTTGCCTGACATTGTGGGCACACATAGTGGACTAATTCTAGCCCCACAGGCCGGTATGCCTTGTTGTTTATGAGTTCAAGGTATCTTTTCGGTACATACGGGGTATTACAGTGCTCGCAACGCTCAAGCTTGAATCTTGCAAGCACCTGGCCCCACGTAAAAATCTTTCTCTCATCCCCTCTGTCCTCGACCCTGATCGCACCAGTAGGACAGACATTCGCACATGCCCCACATCCTATGCAGGATGCAGAGAGCCTTTCAAACTCAGTGGTAACCTTTCTCTCCTTGCCTCGACCGGCCCAACACAAGGCATTTGCTCCTATCTTATCTCGACAGACCCTGATACAACGCCCACATTTGACGCAATCATCATCCTCTCCTGTCCTAAAGCGGGTGGAAACAATCCCGTTTTGGGCGGCCAAATCCAGAAGCTCTTTGCAATAGGGTGACCTGCCCAGCAAGAACTCTAATATCAATCTTCGATTCTTTCTAATTCGCTCAGTATTCGTCTCAACAATGAGCCCTTCCTTGACCTCTTGGATACAGGAAACTCTTATGGAGTGTCGTATTGACCCACTTACCTCCACGATACACAATCTGCATGTGCCTTCAGGCTCCAAAGCGGGGTGATGACAAAGAGTCGGAATATATATTCCTGCATCTGTTGCCGCATCAAGCACAGTACAACCTTTGGGAGCAGTAATTTCCCGACCATCGATTGTCAATCTTACCATTTCTGCCATAGTCAATTTTTGCCTTAACCTATCAATATTGCGTTGAATTTACATTTTTCGTAACATGACCTGCACTTGACACATTTTTTTTGGTCTATAATGTGAGGCTCTTTCTTTTCGCCCGATATGGCCTCTACCGGGCACACCTTTGCACAAGCCGTGCAACCCGTACATTTGGCTTCATCAATCACAAAAGTGGTAAGCTCTTTACAGATGCCTGTCGGACATCGTTTGTCAAAAATATGGGCTTCATATTCGTCTCTAAAATACCTGAGGGTGGAAAGCACGGGGTTGGGGGCGCTGGTGCCCAATCCACACAGTGAAGCATCTTTCATGACCTCAGAAATCTCCGCCAGGAGATCTAAGTGCTCTCGTGTTCCTCTACCCTTAGTAATGTCATCAAGGATTCTAGCCATGTGGGTGAGGCCTTCCCTGCACGGTGTGCACTGCCCGCAGCTTTCTTCCACACAGAACTCTATAAAATATTTGGCCACATCCACCATACAGGTGTCCTCATCCATCACGATCATACCGCCTGAGCCCATCATGGAGCCCGCTTCGGTAAGGTGTTCATAATCGACCGGCATATCCAGAAGGCTTGCCGGGATACACCCCCCGGAAGGTCCTCCGGTCTGGACCGCCTTGAATTCTTTCTTCTTGGGTATCCCCCCTCCAATACTGAAAATTATATCCCTCAACCTGACACCCATGGGCACTTCCACGAGGCCGGTATTTTTTATGTTGCCCACAAGTGAGAATATCTTGGTCCCTTTGCTTTTTTCACTCCCTATTCCCGCATACCATTCAGCCCCCTTATCAATTATCAGAGGAACATTGGCCCACGTCTCCACATTATTTAAGTTACTCGGCCTACCCCATAATCCACGCTCCACGGTATGCACATATTTGGGTCTAGGTTCACCCGGCTTGTCTTCTATGGAGTTCATGAGAGCGGTTGACTCTCCACAGACAAAAGCACCTGCTCCCAAAACGATCTTTATGTCAAAATCAAAATCTGTCCCAAATATCTTTTTGCCAAGGAAATTGCGCTCTCTAGCCTGATCTATGGCAAGACCAAGTCTTCTTACGGCGAGAGGATACTCAGCGCGGATATAAACATAACCCTGAGTTGCACCTATGGCATATGCCCCTATAATCATACCTTCCACCACAGAGTGGGGATTCCCCTCTATGATGGATCTGTCCATAAAAGCGCCGGGGTCCCCTTCATCAGCATTGCACAGCACATATTTTATCTCGCCTTCGGCCTTTCTGCAGCTTTCCCATTTGATCCCTGTTGGAAATCCCCCACCTCCTCGTCCTCTCAATCCAGAGGCCTTGATGATCTCTATGATCTCGTCCTGGTTCATCCTCAAGGCCTTTTGGGCGGACTTATACCCCCCAACAGCCAAGTATTCGTCAATGGACTCAGGGTCAATTCGCCCGCAGTGTTGGAGGACCAACTTGTATTGGTCTTTGTGGAATTGGTGATAATCATCCTTGACCAGCCACTTGGATACGGGTTTTCCGTCTAATATATGCTCTTCTACTATGACAGGGACCTTTTCGGGAGTGACGAATTGATAAGTGTAAGTTTCTCCATTTACTGAGACATCCACCAGTACGTCTTTGGCGCAAAATCCCCTACAGCCTACTTTGTGGGTCCTGGCCTTGAACTTGGCATGTATCCCCCGTTCTTTGAAGGCCTTATCAAATGCCTCTAAAACGTTGTTGGCACCTGCTGCAATACCGCCTGTGCCGGTACAGATGCTGATTACAACTTCCTGGCCGTTCTTGTTGGTATCCATGGGAGTCACGAAATTCCTACATTGTTAGTCGTACTCATCAAGGAGTTTAACCACCTGCTTGGGGGTTACCTGAGAGTGGGTGTCTTCGTTTATCACCACTGCCGGGGCCAGACTACACGCTCCGATACACCTGACCTCCTCCAGGGTGAATCTAAGATCATCCGTTGTCCCACCCACCTCAACGCCCAACCTGCGCTTCAACTCCTCAAGCACCTTCCCAGCCCCTTTTACATGGCATGCAGTGCCCATGCACACGCATATGACATTCTTGCCTTTTGGCCTTAAACTAAACCGATTGTAAAAGGTCGCTATACTATATATTTGGGTAATAGGGACATTTCTCTTTTTTGCGATATACCTCAGTTCCTCTTCAGGAAGATACCTGAAGTGATTTTGCACTTCGTGGAGGATTCCTATAAGGGTCCCCGGTTCATCTGGGTATTTCTCCAGAATTCGATTAATGGTTTCGATATCCATGTTGGCCCATTAACTCCTCTTGATGTGCATTAGAACGCATTCTGTGGTACTGGCCCCAGATCCCAGAGAGCGAGACGCCTTCCATCTGTCAAAATCATTCAAAGACGGCAGCTCCTTTCAAGGCTGCCATTGCCTTTGCATAACGCTCCCTTTTTACCAAGGGCATGTGCTCTGTCCTGTCAAAGCTGAGACATTTGCTGGTGCATATGGTGACACATGCTGGCTTCATGCCCTTATCTATACGCTCCATGCAGTAATCGCACTTCACTACCTTGCCGGTTTCTGGATTCCACTGGGGAGCCCCCCATGGGCAGGCCGATATACAAGTCTTGCACCCGACACAAAGGGTATGATCAACATATACGATACCATCTTCGAGTCTACGGCGCATGGCCCCTGTGGGGCAGGCGGCCACACACCACGGATTCTCACAATGGAAGCAAGGCATGAATACATAGGAGGCCCTGGGGTTGCCGTCAAAAAACTTTGGTCCAACTTCTATTATCTGGCAAGGTCTGCTCGGCGGCGGCAAGGATTTATTTGCCTTGCATGCTATCTCACACGAATGGCATCCAATACACTTGGTCTGATCCTGTAACATAAAGTACTTACTCATTGGTATTCCTCCAGCGATTATTGTATTAGCGTTATTTTATCGCCTTAACCATCACAAAGGTTTCGTGGAGGCCAGGGCTGCCCCCAATCATGTCTGTCACGTTTTCCTGGAGCACACTATCCGAAAGCCCTTTTCCATATGACCTCTCGGCCAGCTTTGACTCGTGGCCGAAGCCGTGAAGCATGAACACGGCTTCAGGGTGAATAAGATCCGTGACAAAGGCCTTGATTTTACCGGAGCCCTTGGAAGACGAGACCTCCACCATGTCGCCATCACTTATACCCAATTCAGAAGCCTTCTTATCATTGATCCAGAGGACATTTTCAGGGCACAACTCGTTCAGGTATGGATTGTTCTGCGTTGACACATGGGTGTGGAGGGCGTTGCGGCCCACAATCAGCCTGAACTGTCCGTCGGGCGGGGATTTGACCGGCTCATAAGCTGGAAATGATTCAAATCCCGCCTCTTCCAGAAGTGATGACTTGAATTCTATCTTCCCAGACGGGGTCTTGAGCTTCAGCCCCTCCAACCTATCCCAGAAGATCTGGTCTTTGCAATAGGCCACAAATCCCTTGGCATCAAAGTCTTCCAGCTTGAACCCGGTAGGCTCAAGCTGCCAGCGCACCAAATCTTCCATGTTCTCGTATGGAAAATACTCTCCTACGCCGATGCGTTCGGCCAATTGTTTCAGGATGATAGCCCCCTCTCTGGTGTCATACCTTGGCTCCACGGCCTGGCGCCTGAGGAACATCTGGGGCTTGAGCCCGTTTGCCTGCTGCACACAGTCGGTCCTTTCCAGATAAGTGGACTCAGGCAACACAACGTCGGAATACCAGGCAATGTCGCTCATCTGGATATCAATGCAAACCACCAGGTCAAGCTTGTCCAAGGCCTGCTTCATCAAATTGGTATCTGGTATGGACATGAGGGGATCAAACCTGAAGGCAATAAGGGCCTTAATGGGGTATGGATCTTCATTCAAGATCGCATAAGGAAGCATCTGCCCAACCCCGTGATTGGGGTCCGGAAGTGGAAAATCGGGCGTTCCCACCTTATCGAATCTGGGGACCTTGATTTTCTTCTTGAACTTCTGCTCCGTTAGCTTCTGGGCCGGTTTGCCTCCCACCTCTCCGGGACCTTTTTTGAAAAAGAAGCCCCCCTTTGCCTCCACGCTTCCCATGAGGCAGTTGAGGATCATGATGGAACGACGCATATATATTTCATTGGTGTGGTTGGCGCCACGGTAACCGAAATGGAATATGACCGAAGGCTTGTCAAGGCTCACCTCTCTGGCCAGATCAACTATTGCCTGGGCAGGTATTCCGGTCTCCTTTTCAGCCCACTCGGGGGTATATGGAGTGATAAAGTCTTGAAGCTCCGGCAAGCCCAGCACCCATTTATTGACATACTCTGGATCGTACAGTCTTTCCTTCAAAATCACATGAATCAACGCATAGTTGAGAGCCAAATCAGTTCCGGGCCTGATCATGAAATAGTTGTGGGCCTTGGTGGCAGTAATCGTGACCCTAGGGTCAATATAGGTAAGTTTTGCCCCCTTCTCCAAGGCCTTCATCATGCTGTTTACAGCCTTGACTTCAAGGGCCTCGAACAGATTACGGCCATAAAGCACTATGTGTTTGGTATTGCCATAGTCCATGCTCATCTGGGCATCGGTATAGCCGAAGAGAGAGCGGCAGGCGGTATTCACAGAACCCTTACAGATTGCATCATGGGTAAAGTGGTTAGGAGAGCCAATGGCCTTTAGGAAGGTCTTGCTCACATGGGTTGCAAGCTGGGTGCGCTCTCCAAGCACCACGCTGTGGCCACCATGCTCCTCTATGATATTCTTGAGCTTTTCAGCAACATAGTCCAATGCCTCGTCCCAGCTTGCCTTTCGCCAGTTACCGGATCCCCTTGGTCCTGTCCTGATCAGGGGATGCTTCAGCCGCTGATCATCATAAAGTAGAGCGGTCCCTGCCGAGCCCCTTGGGCACAGGCTTCCCTCAATGCCTGCAACGTGGGGGTTGCCCTGGATGAATTTTACCTCTCCATCCTTTACGGTCACTTGTATGGGGCAACGAACCGAACACATGAAACACAAACTGTATACCTCTTTTTCCATAACTCTCCTCCGTCCTATATTTTTCCTTTAATTCCTACTGCCTTTGTTTGTCAGACGAATCAGAGTTGACTTCAGCAAATATCGTGCCTTTTGAGTGCTGCCCATCTCATTGTCCTCTTAAAAAACCTCGCCACTGAATTTTATTCGTATTTTTAACGTGTTGGCAAAAATAGCTCCTACACATGAGTCAGCACAAATAAAGATATGATTCCAAGTCTTATCCCCAGAGGTGCAAATAAAATCTTGCACTGCCCTGAGCAATAGTATTTAATTAATGAACTGGCCCCATGAAGGTGCCACATATTTATTGCGCTCTGATAAGTCATCTCCCATGGAGAGCGAAGGCCTCATGAAGGAGGAAGGCATGTTTTTTCGAGTTTTGTTGGTTGCATTGACAATATTTTTATCATCTGCTGAGAATGCCCACGCCCTTCAGGTTCACCCCGCCCCTGAGGGCCTGTATGCACATCAGATGGCACACGTCTTCTACATCCTGAGCATGGTGCTTTTCATCTACTGGATCCATAAGACCGACCTTGGCAAGCAGACGGCATGGCGCTACGTCCAACTGGGCTGCGCTTTTCTTGCTCTTTGGAATATATGGGCCTTCGTGGGTCATGTAATTGATCACAACCTTTCCAGGGACATCTTTTTAGGTGAAGGATGGAACCGGATCATGATGGCCGATGAGTGGACCACTGGCTATCTCTATGTCATCCTCAAAATGGACCACTTTATATGCGTCCCGGCCGTGGCACTCCTTTTTGTAGCACTGAGGAAACTCAATAGGGAAAAAGGGCAGGAGAAGGCATAAATGGATTTTCACATATCCTTGAAACCCGTAATCGTAGTGGATATCGTGGGCTCCGCCTTGATGATCGTCTTTACTTATCTCTGTCTTGTCAATGCCCTGGCCCTCAAGAAGAAAGAGCCTGAAAATGTCATGTGGACTTACCTCATTTGGTTTTCCGCAGCTCTTTTCTTGTTTTCAGTATCCAGGTCCGGAGGTCACCTTTTAAAGCACCTCTTTATCTTCACAAAGCATAGAGAGCACTGGCTTATGATACGCCCTGTTACAGGCTCACTCAACACCCTGACCTTTATCCTTGTGGGTGGAGTGACCCTGTTCTTCAGCAGGATCTACACTGTTTACCTCCAGATGAGCAAGGACAGGGCTGCCTTAGAAGAGGCCCACCGAAACATAAGGAAACTGAATGTGGAACTCGAAAGGATGGTGGAAGAAAGGACCCGTGAGCTATCGTTGTCCGAGAAGAAATACAGGCGGGTGTTTGAAGGCTCCAAGGATATGCTCATCATTTGTGACAGTGATGCCAGGATCCTGGACATAAACCGCTTTGGCGTGGAGCTGTTGGGCTTCGACGATTGCATTGATGTCCTTGGCAGAAGCTTTGTGGAGGACTTTGTGCACGGCATCTCGCCTGAGGCCCTGCACCATGAGATAAAGACCAAAGAATTTGTCAA
The DNA here is from genome assembly GCA_027027005.1 of Desulfobacterales bacterium. Classification (GTDB taxonomy): domain Bacteria; phylum Desulfobacterota; class DSM-4660; order Desulfatiglandales; family Desulfatiglandaceae; genus JALVMN01. Next base: position 9,349 of record JALVMN010000005.1, read on the forward strand.
GGATAAAGAGATCAAGCTGCGGAAGAGAAACGGGGAACTCCTGGACGTGCTCTTTTCCGCAGTGCCTCAAACCGAAGACGGTGGAAGACACGTGGGCTTCGAGGCCACCATAAAGGACATAACCATGCGAAAGAGGATGGAGCAACAGCTCCTGCAGGCAGACAAGCTGGCCTCCTTGGGTCAACTCTCTGCGGGTGTGGCCCACGAGATAAACAACCCTTTGGGCCTTATCCTGGGTTACACTCAGCTATTGCTGAAAGATGTAGAAGAAGGAACACAGGAGTGGCAGGACCTAAAATTAATCGAAAAACATGCCATGAATTGCAAGAAAATCGTGGAGGACCTCCTCAAGTTTTCCCGCTCCACCCAGACCACCAAGACGCAGCACGACCTTAACAACCTTCTGGTGGAAGTGCTGGAGGTGGTTGAGACCAACTTTCAACTGGACAATGTGACCATAGTCAGGAGACTTTCCCCGGACCTTCCCTCTGTCACTGTGGATCCTGACAAGATGCGGCAGGTTTTCATGAACCTCTTGATGAATGCAAGGCAGGCCATGGAAAATGGCGGAACCATCACGGTTGCCACCTCGTTTCATAACGACAAAGGGATGGTTTGCGCCTCGGTAACTGACACCGGAACCGGGATTCCACCTGAAATCCTCCACAAGATATTCGATCCCTTTTTTACCACAAAGCCAACCGGCATGGGGACGGGCCTAGGGCTATCTGTAAGCTACGGCATTGTTAAAGAGCACGATGGAGAAATCCTGGTGGATAGCACCTTGGGGAAAGGCTCCACATTCAAGGTGTTGCTCCCCATCAATGAAAAGAAGGCATAAGAGGAGGACCTAATGTTATGAGCAGAAGCGGGACCTTACTGATCGTTGATGACGAGCCAGACATGCTCTCCCTTCTCCAGAGGACCATCTCACCCGAGGTGAATTGGGAAATCCTCTGCTCCACTTCAGGCACCGAGGCCCTCGACATAATAAGTCGAACCAGGGTGGACCTCGTCCTCCTGGACATAAAGATGCCAGGCATGGATGGGATGGAACTGCTGGAGCGGTTGAAAAAGTCAGGAAACGGCCCCACTGTAATAATGATGACTGCCTACGGAGTAATTGAGCTGGCCGTAGAATCCATCCGCAAAGGTGCATACGACTTCCTCACAAAACCATTGGATAACACCAGGCTGCTCATAACCCTGAAAAAGGCCATGGAATACCATCTCCTGTTGAGAGAGAACCGTGATCTCCAGAAGCTCATCAAGGGAAAGGATGTCTTTTGCGGGATGGTCGGCGCATCAGCTGTCATGAAAAGGATCTTCGAGACCATCGCCACGGTGAGCAAGGCGGACACCACCGTGCTCATCACAGGGGAGTCGGGCACTGGAAAGGAGTTGGTGGCAAGGGCGATTCACGAGCTTTCGCCCAGGGCCAAAAGGCCCTTTGTGGTTGTAAACTGCCCAACGCTTCCGGAAAACATCCTTGAGGCAGAACTGTTCGGTCACACCAAAGGGGCCTTTACCGACGCCAGATACGACAAGAAGGGGATGTTCCAGGAGGCAGATGGTGGGACCATTTTCTTGGACGAGATCGGCGAGATTCCCGGCTCGATTCAGAGCAAGTTGCTGAGGGTCCTCCAGGAAAAGGAGATCAGACCCCTGGGCAACTCCAGGAGTTTCAAGGTGGACGTAAAGGTAGTGGCATCCACCAACCGTGACCTTCAAGAGGAGATGAGGGCGGGAAGATTCCGGGAAGACCTCTACTACCGGCTCAATGTGATAAACATAGAACTCCCCCCCTTGCGCCAGAGGACAGAAGACATCCCGCTTCTGGCCAATCACTTTCTGGAGAAGCACTCAAGGGAGCTGGGCAAGGAGGGACTTGGATTTGCCCCCGGAGTCCTGGAAGAGCTCTCGCGCAGGCCGTGGAAAGGGAATGTAAGAGAGCTTGAAAATTGCATAAAAAGGGCCATTATCCTTGCCCGTTCCCAGGTCCTCACGCTGGCAGACCTCACCTGCGGAAACCAGGAAGAGTGTCTTGTAACCAGTGAGATAATGAATCTCCCTTATCACCAGGCCAAGCAAAAGGTGCTGGCCACCTTCAACCATGAATACCTAAAAAAGGCTCTCAGGGAAAATAAGGGTAATGTGACCAGGACTGCAAAGCAGTGTGGCCTAGAACGGCAGGTACTCCAGCAGATCTTGAGGCGTTACAACATAAGGGCAGATGAATTCCGGGTGATCGCCCAATCCAATCAATCTTAGAGTGTTTGCAACTGTTCCCATGCAATAAAATTATTGCATGAACTAATTTCCAACTTACCTTGGCTAACTCTTTCTCCACAAAAGATATCTGACCTGCGTGGTGCAATTTTTTTCTTGCACATAGAAGGATTCCCGCAGCCTTTTTCTTTTTCTTATTTCTCTTATTTGACTGTAAAACCGCCATGTTAGCCCATCTTACCCTTTTTGGGCACATAAATTGCCAGAGCAATTATGAATTTTGAGTAAAGGCATTGACCGGAAATGGCCCTAGTACTACTCATTGATGAAGATAGCGACTTCAGTGCACTGGTGGAGCGCGTGATAAGGCGCCAGGGGCACCGTGTGGCCAATTTCGCAAGCACCGAAAGGGCCCTGGAATGGGTGAAGGAAAACAATCCGGATCTAGCCATAATCAGCGCCGGCAAGCACGGCGAAAGGGCCAAAGAGTTATTGCCGAAATTGGATTCTGCCGGTCTGAAAGCGAGCAGCCTGATTCTCAGCACCGGCATCAGCTCCGCATCAGAAGTGAAAAGGCTCTTCAGCGACCGTGTGCGCATGGTTCTCCCCAAAGGCTCTGATCTGGAAGAGGTGGAGAGGCTAGTGAATTCAGCTCTTTCAGATTAATTTGACAAACAAAATTAGTGAAAGGAGGGGTTAAACAACGATGAAAAAAACTTTTTTCACAAAGGAGGAAACCATGAAAAAAATTCCAACCTTTTTTGGTATTGCTTTCCTGACAGCGGTATTTCTGCTGTGGACTGCGTCTTTTTGCGGGGCAGGGGTGAAGCTGTCAGCCACAGAATTGAAGGCAGGAGAGACCATTACCATCGAGGGCACCATTGCTCCGGGCCAAGACCTATTCCTGGCCATTGCCTCTCAAAAGACCTTTGCGCCCAAGGACACCACCGGGCCTCATGAGGTGAAGCGTTTCAAGAAGGACGGCAAGAAGTTCGGCTTCAAGGGTGACACTCGTGTTCCGGTTTATTACTACATGATCACCACAAATCCGGAAAAATACGGAAAGGTGACCAAGAAAAAGTACGGCGGCCCTTCCTTTATGGGTGGGATTTATTCCACCACCATGTTCAAGCTGGCCAAGTTCGACTCCCTGGACGAGCAGGCAAAGGCCATGCTGGGACCCACCATCCAGACCAAGGAGCAGTGGAACTTCTTCAAGTATCTTCACGAGAAGAAATACGGCATCAACACTGTGGTTAAAGAGGGGGTCACCAGGGGCAAGATCGTAATCTTTGCAAGGAGCGTGCTTGCCGATTTTTCCAAGAGTGGCAATTACTGGGACAAGGGCACATCCATCACCCTTGACAAGAACACAGGGAAGTTCAGCGTGACCTTTCAGACCTTCCGCCACACCCCGCCAGATACTCCGTTTGATGTCTATGTGAACGGCCAGAAGGCGGCTTCGTACACGGTCAAGGCCAATGGGTTCTGGCTGAGCCGCGGGTTCCGCTACATGAACCCCTTTTGGATCATCATCGGCGCCATAGCGGTCGCCACCTTCTTCACCCTGATAGGTGCCGCGGGCGGCATGCTCATGGCAGCCTTCCAGGTGATGGTGGTGAAGACCGCGGGTCCCGTTGGAATCAATGCAGCCAATGTTCTGCGCCCCTCCAACATGGCCCTCACTTTGTTCGCTCCTCTGGGCTCCTTCTACCGCTACGCCGTGGTTGAGCGCCGCGTGGCGTGGCCCGTGGGTATCTCCTTCGGCGTGGGGATTTTCATCGGTTCCATTTGGCTCGGGAAATACGTGGTCCAGTATCTACCTCTCAAGACCTACAAGGAGTGGCTGGCCATCCTGGTGGTCCTCATGGGCATCAGGACCCTTTACGAGCTCAGCCCCAAGGTCATGGAAAAGCGCAAGGCCATTAAGGCCATGGTTAAGAAGTTCAACGAAGAGGTGGCCAGGGCAAAGGCAGAGGGGCGCTCGGCCCAGATGGGAAGGATCGAACCTGTAAAGACCGGGCTTACGGACTACAGGTTCAAGTTCTGGGGTGAGGAGTTCAGGATCAATCCCTTGCTCTTCGGCCTCCTGGGCCTGGGTATCGGAATAGTGTCGCGCTGCTTCGGCATCGGCGGCGGCTTCCTGCTGGTCCCTGCCATGACCACCCTTGGCGGGCTTCCCATGTATGTGGCAGTGCCCATCTCGCTCATCGGGACCTCCTTTTCCAGTATCGGCGCCTTTCTCGGCTACATGATGAACCGCTACTGGCCTGATCTGTGGATCATGATCGCCATCATAATAGGCGGGTTTGTTGGAGGAATGCTGGGGAGCAGGTTGCAGAAACTTTTCAGCGAGAAGACCTTGAAGTGGACTCTCGCCATCGTTTTATTCTTCCTGTTCTTCCGCTTCTTCAAGATCTTTATATGGGTATAAACCTTTGTCCCCCTGTCCCGGCCGGAGCCGGGACAGGGGATTAAAAAGGGGATCAAGTGGAACAGTTCCTGGATCAGCTCTGGTTCCAAATCCTTGAGGGAGTCCATGCCCTAAAAGGCTGCCTGGACTCCCTCCTCAACCCCCTCAACACCCTCGGCCCTGCTGTTCCCATCTTCGTGCTCGCCATCGCTACCGTGCTCCTGACCAAACTCCTGGCTCGCTTCGTCAAGACCAAGCGTTATGTGCGATTGGAGAAAGAATTCCTGCACTGGAAGGGCCTGAGGGAAGAGGCGGCAAGACTTGAAGACCGTGAAGCCGCCAGGGCCCTTGAGAAGGGAATCGACCAGGCGGCCCTCAACAAGGTCTATTTTGACTACATGGTGGAGGGCTTTCTCCTCAGCCTGGTCACCAGGATGCTGCCCATTGTCTCTGTGCTGGCCTATGTCAACGAGGCCTACAGGCCTGAGAATCTCTTGGCCATGTTCGGAAGGGACTCGGTGTTTCAATGGGTGTCCCTTGGCGCTGCGCCCTGGTTCATCATCTCCCTGGTGGTTATCTACCTGGGTTTGGCTATTTTAAAGAGGCTGGTCCTGAAGCAACACTCCTCTCCTGCCGCCCTCCATACTTCGTAAAGCAAATTCCTTGTTCCTCCCTGGGACGCGTTGAATGGAAATTGGCTGATTGGTTGAATAGTGAAATGGTGTTTGTTCGTGAGGGTCTCATTCACTACTCAGGCTATTGTTTTTAAGATGGTTGGGAAAGTAGAGATTTGACAAACCTCTGTTTAATACGTATGATGCGAAAAAGAGATACGGATGCGGTGGCCTGCCATGAAGACAAAACTAACACTTAGTATTGAAAAAGACCTCGTAGAATCTGCAAAAAGACAGAGCAGCTTGACCGGCAAATCCATTTCCCGTCTTGTGGAAGAATATTTTGACCTGTTGCAGGCCAGGGATTCCATGGCCCGCCCCGAGCCTCCACATCTGACCCCAACTGTCAGGTCTCTCAAAGGAATCCTTAAAGGCGAGAAGGTTACTGAAGAAGACTACAGAAAGGCGCTTGAAGAAAAATATCTGTGAAGGTCTTGTTTGATACCAATGTCATCCTTGACGTGCTCCTTGACAGGGAGCCGTTTTCCACCCATGCCTCTCAGTTGATGTCAATGGTGGAGAGGGGGGAGCTCATAGGCCTTGTTTGTGCCACCTCAATCACCACCATCCACTATTTGGTTGCCAAGGTGCTGGGTCGTTCAAAGGCATTGGTTCATGTTAAGGCCATCCTTTCGCTGTTTGATGTCGCCCCTGTAAATCGACCAGTGCTGGAAAATGCCCTTGCTCCTGAATTTGATGACTTTGAAGATGCAGTGATCCACGAAGCGGCCCGAAGCTTTGGGGCCGATTGTATCGTCACCAGAGACCTGCGGGGATTTGCAAGTTCAAAAATACCAGCACTAAATCCTTTGCAGTTGATTAAGCTTCTTGAGAAGGGTTGAATGGAAAGTTGATTGGTTGAATAGTTGAGTTGAAGAGGATTTGAGATAAAATGGGGAATATGGAAGACGGCTGGCATTCCACCACGGTGCGGGTGCGCTACAAGGACACCGACCAAATGGGAGTGGTCTATTACGGCAACTACCTGACCTTTTTTGAGGTGGGAAGGGCCGAATTCATGCGGGCCCTGGGATACAGCTACTCCCGTCTGGAGTCAGAGGGCTACCAGTTGGTGGTGACCGAGGCCCTGGTAAAATACCACGCCAATGTGGGCTATGACGAACTGGTGACCATCAAGGCCTCGGTGAGTGAAGTGGGGCGGGTGCGGCTCAGGTTTGACTACGAGGTTTACGACGATTCCGGACGACTCCTGGCAGAAGGCCACACGGTGCACGCATGCCTCAATTCAGAAGAGCGCCCCACCAGGCTGCCCGGTGCCCTAAAAAGGCTGTTACAGGGCGAGTCTTTTTCAGGAGCCAAGGAAAATGGCTAACCGGAGGGCCTGGTAGGGTGGTTTATTGGTTGAATAGTGAATTCGTTGGTTGAATGTCCAAAATCGGTATTTGGATAACAGGCAGGGGAGCGGCGTCATTACAGCCCTGGAGCAGGAGAGCGGAAGGGCTGGAATCCGCAGTGAGCGGAGCCATGGACGGCGTAGCGAGCGTAGCGGAGGGAATGTGCCGTTTCCCTGCCAAAGTAATTTCAAATTGAAGACCTGATTTTCTGAATTATCCTGCTGAATTAGGAAGCTATTTATAATACCAGGCCGCCTTGCTAGGTCTAATCCCATTTTGGGCACTAGTTGTTGATTTTTTGAGTAGGTGATTATGAGGTTCATGGCATATCTGGTGGCGCTGCTGCTGGCCCTCTTCAATGCAAAGCTGGTGGCAGGGGCCATAAGCGGCATCGTTATCACGCCGATTGCAAGGCCGGCGGAAGGAATAGCATTTGTCAGGAAATACCTGGTGCCTTTCGTCCAGGGCCTTTTCATGGGCACGGTGGCCCTCTACACGGCCCGCTGGTTCCTGGGCTGGGTCAATGCACCCCTCGGCCTGGTCTTTGTCGTGATTCTGGCTTTCTCGCTAGTGGTGATAAACTCCATCCTCATGAGAAACCCTGAAGAGAGGCATTTCCATGCCTCTGCCTCTGTGGGAGAGCTCACCGCCTTGGTGGTGATCTCGTTTTACCTTGCCCTGATTTGATATCTTATCCACCCACCCTGGTCCCATAGGATTTCCTTTGACTTTGATCCTTGTTTTCAGTAAGATTTTACCAGATTTTCAAAAGGTTGGTTTCTCCATGGAGATCAAGGAAGCCATAAGGTCAGCATTCAAAGACCTTGCTGGAAACAAAGGTAATGGAGCTTGAAAGCAGGTTGTCGCGCCTGGAGAACAGGCTTGCTGCATAATCCGCCCTTTCAGCCAAACCAGCAATGCCTTAAAATACCTAAGCTAACCCCCAGCGCCAGAGGAATTTGATAATAGCCTTCCAACCAATCAACTATTCAACCAATCTCCAACGCCCCATAGAGCCGGAGGGTATTCTGATACAAAACCTCCGACACCTCTTCTTCCCTGATTCCCTTTATCTCTGAGACGGCCTTTATCACAAGGGACGCGTTTGCAGGCTCGTTTCTCACTCCCGGCTCGGGGCCCAGCACCGGGCTGTCGGTTTCCGCAAGGAGTGAGTCAAGGGGCAGGCGGCTTACAAGCTTTTGCTTCTGCCTCGACCTCACCACCGAAGGCGGTATTGAGAAATAATACCCTGCCTCCACACCCTCCATGGCGGTTGCGGCTTTGGCGTCAAATGCGTGGAGCTGGACCCTTCGGGCCCCTGCCTCCTTCAACAGCGATATGGCCTGGCGGCCCGAAGACCTTGAGTGGACATTCAAGGGGAGGTCCAATTCTGCTGCCAGCCGGACGAAATCCAGGAAGATGTTTCTCTGGATCTCCCTTCCCGCTTCATCCTTAACCTTCCAGTAGTCAAGTCCCACCTCACCAATGCCTGCAATGTGGTCCCGGTTTTCACGGATGAATCGTATCAGTTCCTGGGCCTCCGTGTGGCTCAGGTGTGTGGGGTAAAGCCCCACAGCAGGCAGTATCTGTGGAAAGCGCGCGGAGAGCTCCAGTGTCTTTTTTGCATCCTCCAGTGTTTCGCTCACAGAGATCACGGCCTTCACACCAACCTCTTTTGCCCTTTCCAGCACCTGGGGCAAATCACGGTCAAAGGCCTCGTCACACAGGTGGCTGTGGGTATCAATTATTTTTATCCCTTTCATGACTTCCATCACCCATATCATTCATTATCGGCTCCCACATGGCTAGTGGTAATACCACATTTTGCTTAATGCCTCTGCCGCATTAGGAGAATGGGTATGCAGAGCAAGGTGATGATATCAGCCGGTCTTGTGGTTGACTCAGACTGTCGAGTATATATAATGAAACATATATTTCAACGGCGCAAGGGGGGCAAGAAATGAGGGCGACAGCGAGAGACCTCAGAGTCAAAACCCGGGAAATAATGGCTGCTATAGAGAGGGGCGAAGAGGTGACCATTACCTATAGAGGCAAGGAGAAGGCTAAGATGGTTCCTATAATCGGAAAGGAGAGTGGAGATGGAGGGCCCAGAGATCACCTGTTTGGTATATGGAGCGACAATCCCAAGGTAAAAGATGTAAACAGCTATCTGAACCAATTGAGGGGAGGTAGGTTTGCTACTGGTTGATACGGATGTCCTGATCTGGTACATGCGGGGCAACCACAGGGCAAAAGCGGCCCTTGATCGGCTCGAAAAATTTACTATCTCCGTGGTTACATATATGGAGTTGATTCAGGGGATGCGCAACAAGGCCGAACTGAACTCCCTCCACGAATTTATCGCCCTCAGAGGAGTAAAGATTCTACATATTGACGTGGAAACTTCTGAGAAGGCCGTTTTCTACATGGAGCAATACTGGCTCAGTGCAGGGCTGAGGTTAGCCGACGCCCTGATTGGGGCTACTGCAATCCGCCACCACCTCTCTCTCCTTACAGGCAATACAAGGCATTACAAGATGCTGAAAGGGCTTTCGCTCAAACGCTTCACCCCTTGATATCCTTCTCTCTAACCCCTATTGTGCACCCCTAGCCAACCACCATATACTGGTCTCCACTCAACCATTCCACTACTCAACCAATTCACCATTCCACCATTCCACCATTCCACCATTCAACCAATTCCCCAAATCCCGGGGTGGCACAAAAAAGCCCCTCCCCAATGAAGGGGAGAGGCCTTTATCCGTGGTTAAGTCCTAAGCGGGCTAGGTCACTAGAAAGCGATCTGGAAGGTGAGGCCTATGACCGTATCCTTGCCATAGTCGTTGTCAACACCAGCAACCTCGTCCTCTCTATCATAGAACATGATCTCAGGCCTGATCATGAAGCCCTTGGCAAGAGGCACCCTGGCGGTGATTCCGTACATTTTCCTGTCGGTTTCCCAATCGTTTGCGGTTCCGCTGGGATCCCTTTCGCTGGTGAGTTGGCCGTAGATCAGGTGAGGGGTGATCTTGCCCAGCTTGAAGCTCACATCGATCCACCAAGCCGTGGCCTCTGCGTCCTCAACATCCCCGTTGACTACCGCTGGGGTTACAGCACCATCTGCACCGGTGACGCTCCATGCCCAGTTGTCACCGGTAGTCACCTCGGCAGCCACCATCAGGGGGCCGAACCCGAATTTCACTCCGAGGGCGGCTCCCCAGGCGGTGAAGCTGTCGTCAGAGCCGCTTGCAACATTGTCGTAGTTCTGCTTCTGATAAAAGATGCTGGGATATACCTTCACGGCCCCAAAGTAAAGGGGAACGCCCAGGTCGATCCTGGGGAGGGTGTTGTCAAAATCAGAACTGGAAGCCCCTGATTCGACAGTAAAGGGGCTTGCAGTGGTGTTGGGATCCAAGAGGGCCAGCCTTACAAAGCCCATGTCACCCAGCTTCCACTGGAACCTCACCTGGGGGGCCCTGCTGGCATCGTACTCACCGTAACCGATACCAACAATCTTGCCGGCAAAATCAAGCCCCAGGATGGTGTCAGGGGCCAGCACTGAGAACGGAATCGAGGTCTGGCCCGCAATCAGCCTGAAGTTGGGATTGATATCCCACCATCCGTATAAGTGCCTGAGCCAGATGCTGTTGTTGCCGAGGGCTTCATAGTCTGCACCTACCTCAAAGTAAAGGCCCACATTGTCCTCGTTGGTGAGCCTTACCCTGAAGCGGGAGACCCCCATCAAGTCCCAGTAAACTGTGCTGAAATCGTCCTCCTGAGGATACAGGGCTTCAGTACTCTCGTTCACCTCGTTTTCATAATAATAGACCTGCTGGAACACGATGCCGCCGATGTAGGTCTTTGCCATTGCAGGGGCGGTGAATGCCACCAGCAGTGCCGCTGCAAAGGCAAGTGCTAGGATCTTTTTCATAACTCTTTCCTCCTAAAAGATTTTTTTAAGGTTTTGGTTTCCTGCTAATATCCTTTACCGTCAACACTCTTCCCGTCTCCTCCGCTTCCCTTTGCCCGATATCACCTCCCTTCCAAAGGATCTTACTCGAGACACTTAGACACGAATCGCTCATTTACTAAGTTTTTTCAAGCAAGTCAAGCATTTTTTGAGGGGTTTGGTTGAATGGGGGATATGGCGAGGTCCCTGCCGAGGAGGAGAGGGGAAGTTTTCGTTTTGACCTACACCAGGGATGCCAGGAAGTGATGTGCACCGCAGATCCGTATTCCTTCCTTGGTTACCAGGTCGTCATCTGATTCCAGCAATATCTGGGTTGCTGGCACCTCTGGAAAGCGTTTCTTAAGATACTTGAGCCCGGTGCTAGGCCTCATCTCTTTGACCTTACACTCGATGAAGCGAATGGGTCTTGTGTCTTCAACCACTACAAAGTCAACTTCCCTCTTGTCAATGTCCCGAAAATATCTGAGTTCTATCTCCCTACCCTCAGTATCCTGCATAAAACAACACCACTTCATCAGATGGCATGCCACCAAATTTTCGAATCTCACGGCTTCGTCCTGGACAAGGGTCCAGTCCCAGTGGTAGTGTTTTGCCTCCTTTTTCACGGCCCTGATTTTGGGCGCACCAAACGGATAAATCCTGAATAGGGCATAGAGATTTTCAAGAATCGTCAACCATCTACTGACCGATTGGTGTGATACCTGAAGGTCTTCTCGGAGGCTGTTCAAGGAAAGGGGAGACCCCACCAGGTCTGGAAGGCGCAAAACCATTTGCTCAATCATATCTATATCGCGGACATTTTCCAGGTCTCTGAGGTCGTCTCTTACTAGACGAGTTCGATAGGCCCTGCTCCACCGCCTGGTTTCTATTTCAGAGCCCAGCAAGAAAGGCTCGGGAAAACCGCCGTATTTCAATAAACGACCGATGGCTTTCCGTGGTGGCATTTCAAGCTCCCCTACGCTCAAAGGGAACAGCCGGTAGAAGTAGTACCGCCCCTGAAGTGAGTCCCCACCTTTTCGATAGTAGTCAAGCCGGGCACTTCCAGTTACCAATATCTGAATCTCTTCCCCCCGCTTATCGAAAAGCCCTTTGACCACCTGCCGCCATCTTTTGAATTTGTGAACCTCGTCCAGCACCAGTAGACCAGGCCCGGCCGGGAATCTTTCCAGCATTATGTTCTCTCTATCCCTCGGATCGTCCCAATTGAGATACCGTGTAGATATGTCCGCCCCATATGAATGACAAAGTGCCTTAGCCAGAGTTGTCTTGCCAACCTGCCTGGGGCCGGCAACGAATACCATTTTGCGGGCGAGATCCTCCTGTACATGCCTTTCTATGTAGCGGGGCAAGTATCCTAAATTTTTGGACTTCATCATAAATTACTCACGAGTTTTTTGTATTTGGCCTGAAATAAGTAGCATATTTTTTCTGGGCGGTCTATAGGTGTTCAGGGTCAGTTTCCTGTCAAAATAATTGCGAGTTCCAAACCCTACTTCACTTCCTCATAATGAGATATCAGGGGGGCGCATATTCCATGAAGTAGCGGTAGAAGGCAACGATCACCAGTGAGTGGGTTATGGCCCCCTGCCTGATGAGACGAGGGACCTCTGCCAGGGGATAAGTCAAGACCTCTATATCCTCAGCCCCGTCTTGGGCCTGCTCGCCCACCTTGTGGGCACCCTGTGCCAAAAAGGTGTAGCATTTGTTATCCTGGATGGCCGGGTTGGGATGCACGAACCCCAGCGGGATCATGTCCTTGGCGCCATAGCCCGTCTCCTCCCTCAGCTCGCGCCAGGCAGCCTCCTCGGGGGTGTCAC
>JALVMN010000006.1 GCA_027027005.1 Desulfobacterales bacterium
AGGATGTCAACGCCTTCCAGCCCCTGAATCCCTCCGGCCACTTCTCTAACCAGTGACACGCCTTGGTCCAAGGTCAAGTTCATCTTCCAGTTGCCGGCTATCAAAGGTCTTCTTTGTGTCATATGAAGACTCCTTTTCCAGGATCACGCACTTGCCATGTAGAGAGCCAGATCAACCATGCGATTTGCATAACCGAACTCATTGTCGTACCAAGCCAGCACCTTCACCATATCGCCTATAACCATGGTGGAGGGGGCATCAAAAATGGATGAGTAGGTAGTGCCATTGAAGTCAGCCGAGACCAGTGGCTCTTCTGAATAGCCCAGTATCCCCTTCAAGTACCCCTCTGAGGCCTCTTTCATGGCAGAATTTACCTCATCCACTGTCACCTGTTTGCTCAACTGGGCTACAAGGTCCACTACGGAGACATTGGGGGTGGGTACACGGATGGCCATCCCATTGAGCTTTCCTTCCAATTGAGGGAGCACAAGGGAGACGGCCTTGGCAGCCCCGGTGGTGGTGGGGACCATGGATAAGGCCGCGGCCCTGGCCCTTCTCAGGTCCTTGTGGGGAAAGTCCAGCAGGCGCTGGTCTCCAGTATATGAGTGGGTGGTGGTCATCAAACCCTTCTCTATCCCGAAGCGCTCCATAAGGACCTTGCAAACAGGAGCCAGGCAATTGGTGGTACATGACGCATTGGAGACCACATGGTGGGAGGCTGGGTCGTAATCATGATGATTTACCCCCATCACCAGGGTCGCGTCAGGCCCCTTTGCCGGTGCCGATATTATTACCTTGGTGGCCCCTGCCTCAAGGTGGCTGGCTGCCTTTTCCCTTTCCCTGAAAAGCCCGGTGCACTCCATGACGGTCTGAACACCCATGTCTCCCCAAGGGAGCTTGGTAGGCTCTTTTTCACTGAAAACCTTTATTTTCTTTCCATTGACTGTGATTGAGTCCTCGGTGGCTGAAACCTCGGCATCCAGCCTGCCGTGGACCGAATCGTATTTCAGGAGATGGGCCAAGGTGGCAGGATCTGTAAGATCGTTTATGGCCACGAAATCAATATCATCCCGCTTGTAACCAGCCCTGAAGACCATTCGTCCAATTCGACCAAAACCATTGATTGCGACTCTGAGTGCCATTTCCATCACCCTCCTTTCCTGATTTCTCCAGACTCAACTCCAACTCTTTGTGCCGTGGCCATGGTGAAGCCGTCCTGGCTGGCCACTTGATTCAACGACAGAGTCATGACGATGGCATCTTCCCCGGTGTCACTATAATACCTGGGGCGCCTGCCTTTCATATAAAATCCCAACTTTTCATAAAGGTTTAGGGCGGCCAGATTTGAAGGTCTTACCTCCAGCCACACCTCTTTGGCCCCGTATTCTAAGCCCTTTTGGACCATCTTTTTTAACATATATGTAGCAAAACCCTTACGCCTCTTGGCAGGGTGGACTGCAATGTTAAGCAAATGGATTTGGTCTCTTACCACCCAAAAACAAATGAAGCCCGCAACTTCACCTCCTTCTTTCGCCACCCACAAGGTGGAAAGCGGATTCTTGGCCTCTTCCATGAATAATCTGGCAGACCAAGGTGATGGAAAAGAGACCTGTTCTATCTCCAGGATCGCCCTTTCGTAGTCAGGGAAGAGATGCGGTGTAATCTGGACCAAAGATATCATTCGGCCTTAAGGAGTTTGCCGGCAAGCGTTATGCTCCTCTTGCCAGCCTCTTGGGCCCTTTCTCCCAGCTCTGCCAGGCTTAGGGTGTCTCTGTCTTGGGCCACTGAAATCACCATGGGTAGATTGACACCTGTAAGCACCTCCACCCTCTGGTCCTGGAGGAAGGAGAGACTCAAGTTGGACGGAGTCCCACCAAACATGTCAGTGAGTATGAGCACCCCTTTTCCCTTATCAAGTGCCTCAATCTTGTCAGAGATACCCTTGAGCAGTTCCTCGCTGGTGATGGTCTGGGTAATGGAAATGGAATCAGTGTTTTCCAGTTTTCCCAAGATGAGTTCTGCCGCATTAAGGAATTCCCTTCCAAGATCACAGTGGGAAATTATCAGCAAGCCGACCATGCCTTAACCCCTTCACGACCTACGGTTCATGGTCGCCCTTGAGAATGGTTTCATAAATCTGCTCTCTGTCCTTGGCCTTCATTAAATCCTTACGAAACCCTGCATTTTTCAGCATCCTTGCAATTCTCGCCAAGACCTTCAAGTGAATGCCTGCAGAATTTTCAGGGGCAACCAGCAAGAAGAAGAGGTGGGCCGGTTCTCCGTCCATGGACTCAAAGTCCAGCCCCGAGATGCTCCGTCCAAACGCCAGTAAAGGCCGAGTTATACCATGGAGCTTGCCATGAGGTATTGCCACCCCTTCTCCAATCCCGGTGCTCCCCAGTCTCTCTCTTTCCATGAGCACCTTGACGAGGACCTGCTTGTCAATGGAAGAATTTTGCTGGACAAGGGGGTCGGACAATTCCTCCAGCACCCCTTTCTTGTCCGTGGCCTTCAACTGCGGGATAATACATTCGGGCCCTATCATTTCTGAAAGTTTCATGTTTACGTAATCCTACCTT
>JALVMN010000007.1 GCA_027027005.1 Desulfobacterales bacterium
TTGGCCATCCTCGTGGCCTCTTTTTTCTTTGACCTCATCATAGGGGATCCTAGAATCACATTTCATCCAGTGAGGCTTCTGGGGGCCCTTATCAATGGGGTGGAGAGTTTGTTGAAGAGATTGGGGCTATCCGGGAGGGTGGGAGGGTTGTTGCTTGCCCTTTTGGTGGAGGTGTCTGCTCTCTATGTGATTGTGCTGGTCCTGTTCCTCTCGGCAAGGCTCGGCCGCCTTGTAAGCCTCGTGGTTGCATCCCTCATATGTTTTTCCTGCATCTCATTAAAAGACCTGGTCGGCCATGTGCGCCCTGTGCTTGCTTCCCTTCAAAATGGCGATTTGGACCAAGCAAGGAGCGCGGTGGGCATGGTAGTGGGAAGAGATGTAAATGCATTAGACGAAAAAGGGGTGGCAAGGGCTGCCATTGAGACCCTGGCCGAGAATTTCGTGGATGGATTTTTTTCTCCCATATGTTGGTTTGCCGTGGGTGGACCCATTGGCCATCTGCTTGGAAGCGATCCTGTGCTTACAGCGGTTGCCTCCATGGTGGCATTCAAGGTGGCAAGCACCCTGGATTCCATGGTGGGCTACAAGGACGATGCTTACAAGGAGCTTGGGTGTCCCTCTGCAAGGCTGGATGATGTCTTTAACTACATACCTGCGAGGCTCTCTCTCCTCCCACTTTTTTTTGCCACACCTCTTTGCAGGCTGAATGCTTGCCAGGGACTGAGGATTTTTTTTAGAGACAGACTCAAGCACGACTCACCCAATGCAGCCCATGCCGAAAGCTTTGTGGCAGGTGCCCTGGGGATAAGGCTGGGGGGGCCCTTGAGATATCCACATGGAGTAAAGGAAAAGCCTTGGTTGGGCCAGGAATTTTCAGACCCTGAGCCAAGGGATATCCAAAAGGCCCTGTGCCTGGTGAAGGCCGGTGCCTGGATTACCGTTCTGTTTGCATCCCTCCTGACTCTTTCCCTTCACATCTTTTCTTGAGATGGACTTCTTCCCCCTTCTGGAAATAGCTCCGGGAATGAGCTGAGTCCCTTCCATCTTTCATGATGGAGGGCGTGAGAGGAGAAGGGCATGGTCTCTTGTGCGAGAAATGTAAATTAGGGCTACACTAGCTGTAGCAATTTTCAACGCCAGGCTAACATATTGAAATAACAAGATGTTTTGATCATCCCCTCTCTTTTATTGGGGGAGATGTAGCCGTATTATCTATCTCACTCCCCTTTAATTGAGCATATTAAGGTGTATCTGGGTGCAACGTATCTGCAATTATTTCAGATAGATATGTGTGCTTTCCCAAGGTTTATTTCCTCCTGGCATCATGCTTGCTCATAAGTAAAGAGAAAAGACTCGAAGAAGGAGTAAAAAAGCCTAAGGCCCTTCTAATGGGAGGGGGTGATCAAAGTGAGAAATGGGATGACTAAGAAAAAGGCCGACAGGTACTCCATTGGAGATGCGGGTAGCTACTGCTTTCACACAGGAGACAACAGAGAGGCCATACCCAAGTTGTGCATCTTTAGACAGGAGTGTTGGCATTGTGCCTTTGATCAATGGCTGGGGGACATGGAAGAAAGCAGATGCGATGTCATGGATCAGGCCACTGAGTTGATTATTCTAGCAAAGGCTGCTTAGCCCGGGGCCGCTGAAGAAAGAATTCTCTGCATTAAAAGGGGGGAGAGATCATGAAAGTAAAAGGAAGAACCAAGGCTCAGAAGAAGAAAAAGAGGAGAGTTGAAGGCTTTCAAGTGGTAGAGGACGAATGTATCTGGATGAAGGCCGGGGTGGTAAATTTTCGGCTGTGTGATAATGCGTATGATTGCTATTCCTGCGGATTTGACAAAGGGATGAGGAAGGCGATGAATCTGGACTCTCGTGCTGCTGATAAGAGAGAGCAACCCGGCTGGGTACGGTATCTACAGAAAAACTTTGACGGATCTTCGCGCCCATGTCGTCATGCACTCACGGGGCGTGTGGGAGCCCCGAAGATTTGTGCCATGAACTATGAGTGTTACCACTGTGCTTATGATCAGATGCTGGACGAGATTGACCTTGCCCGTTCTCTCGGCGAGCCGGTCTACAGGGTGGTTTCAGGGTATAAGATAGCAGACGGCTACTATTATCATATGGGCCATAGCTGGCTCCGCTTTGAGCACGGCGGGCGAGTGAGGGTAGGATTTGACGATTTCTTGGTCAAGGTCTTTGGGGCCCCCAGAAAGCTGGAGTTGCCTCCACTTGGTGCAAAACTAAGACAGAATCAAGTGGGATGGGCGTTTGAGCGAGAAGGGAACAAGGCCGCCGTGCTTTCACCTGTAACTGGCAGGGTTCTTGCCACAAACCATAGGGTATTGGAACACCCTGAGATAACAAATGAGGACCCATATCAGACAGGTTGGCTCTTTATTCTGGAACCAAGGTCTCCCAAAAGGGATCTGAAGGGCCTTTACTATGCAGATGACAGCGCAAAGTGGATGGAGATGGAAATCCAAAAGCTGATGTCTCTAATAGGACCTGAATACCAGAGGCTGGCTGCCACAGGTGGTGAAGCCCTAAACGATCTTTATGGAAATATTGAGG
>JALVMN010000008.1 GCA_027027005.1 Desulfobacterales bacterium
TCCTCAAGCCCCCTCTTCAGAAACATGGCAGAGGCCGGATTTATAGGCCCTTCCAGATTTATGATCAGGGCCTGTTTACCTGCTCCCTCGGCCGGCACAGCCCCACTTCCGCCCAGTGTGGCCGAGACAAGGAGCACGCAAACAAAAATCCACCTTTGGAACGACTTAGCCATTTTTAGCCTTCAATTCCAAGCCTAGTCGCTTCATCACCTCTTGTATGTCCTCCCACACGGGGCGCTTTGCCTGTGGATTACGTAGCACATAGGCCGGGTGAAATGTAGGGATTACCGGTACCCCCATATATTGGAACCACCTGCCCCTGTCCCTGGTTATGCTGAAGTCCTGCCCCAGCAAGGCCTTCCCGGCCACCCGCCCAAGCACGCAGATGACTTCTGGCCTGATGATGGCCAACTGGCGCCTCAGGAAAGGCAGGCACTCCTTCATCTCCTCCTCTCTGGGGTCGCGGTTTCCAGGGGGCCTGCACTTTACCACATTGCAGATGTAAACGTCTTCGCGTCTGAGTCCCATGCCATTGGTGATGATCCTTGTAAGAAGCCTGCCTGCATCCCCCACAAAAGGCCTGCCCGTAATATCTTCTTCTCTGCCCGGCCCCTCCCCCACAAAGACCAGCCGTGCATTGGGATTGCCTTCTCCAAAGACCAGGTTTTTCCTATCCCTGTGTAACGCGCACCTGGTGCATCCATCCAGATAGTCCTTGAGCTCTTCGAGGGTGCTGATATCCTCGATGGAGTGCTTGACAACCTTTTTGGCACCGGGAATTTCCAAGCCCAACTCCTGGCAAAGAACTATGCTTTCTTTAATTGAGGAAAATATCTCTGAAAGCTCTTCCCTTATGTCCTGGTTGCTCATGTGAGGTCCACCCTGTATGCTCAAACGGCCTCCATCAATGCTTTTACCTGATCCAGGATCTGATTTGCCACCTCTTCCTTGGACATCAGGGGGAGTTCCTCAATCCTCCCATCCTTGAAGATCAGCTTCACCGCATTGGTATCCACCTGGAATCCGGCATCAGGTCTGGACACATCATTTGCCACCACCATGTCCAGATTCTTTGCCTTGAGCTTTTTCTTTGCATTGGCAAGCAGATCCTGGGTCTCAGCGGCAAATCCCACTAATACAGGCCTTGGGCCTTGCTTCATCTTGCCCAGCTCCGCCAGGATGTCGGGGTTGCGCACCAGGTCAAGGGTCAACTTCTGCTTGCCCTTTTTCAATTTCTGTTGGGCCTGGGACTTTGGCCTGTAGTCAGAGACAGCAGCGGCCTTGATCACTGCATCGCACTGAGGGGCCTTCTGCAAGACCAGGTCCTTCATCTCCAGGGCCGTCCTGACCTCGAAAAATCTTGTTCCCTCTGGAGGGACAAGCCCGGTGGGACCGCTTACCAGGATCACTTCTGCGCCCCTTTGCCTCGCCGCCCTTGCCAGGGCGAATCCCATCTTTCCACTGGAATGATTGGTGATGAATCGCACCGGGTCAATGGGCTCTATGGTTGGACCCGCCGTTACCAGAAATTTGCAACCCACAAGGTCCTTTGGGGCTAACATGGATTTTATATGCTCTAGGATAGCCCCTGGGTCTGGCAAACGCCCCCTGCCTTCTGCTCGGCAGGCCAGCTGTCCCTCTGAGGGCTCCATAATCTCTATGCCCCTTTTCCTCAGTCTGGCCATGTTTTCCTGGACCACCTGGTTTTCATACATCTTCACATTCATGGCAGGGCAGAGGAGCACGGGGGCAGTGGCAGCCAAAAGCATTGTGCTCAGAAAGTCGTCGGCTATGCCAGAGGCGACCTTGCCGATGAAATTGGCAGTGGCAGGGGCGATAACTATGATATCGCTCTGTTGCCCCCAAGCTATGTGCTCCATGTCACCGCTTTCCCTGCCAAACATTTCCCATATCACAGGGTTGCCGCTTAAGGCCTGAAACGTAAGGGGAGTCACGAATTCAGTGGCATTTCTGGTCATGGCCACCTTTACCTCGGCCTCTTCCCTTACCAGCACACGGACCAGCTCGGCAGCCTTGTAAGCGGCTATGCCACCTGTCACACCCACCACTACCTTTTTCCCCTTGAGATTCATCTCTCCTTAACAGCTCTCCATTAATCCTCACCGACACTCTTGTTCCAGGGGATTAACCCGCCATATTCCTTGAGTTCTTGCTCGCTTATCTTGGACAGCCAGACCCCCTTTACCCCGGCTATCTCCCCTATCTTTTGCTTTATTGGTTCGGCCTCAGAGGGGCGCGTAAAAAATCCTGTCCTCAACCTGAACCAGATCTCTCCCTTTATCTTGCTTCTGACGATATAGACGGGAACTCCGCCTCTTACCAGCTTCACGGCCAGCGGAGAAATACTCTTGGTGGTCTTATCGGATACAAGGTTGATCACCCATCTTTGCTTGCCAATCCTTTCAAGATTCTTCTCAATCTGGTCCCGGGTATAAAACCTTATCTTTGTGCCAGCAGAAAGCTCTTTGTGCTCTAGCCCTCTGTGCCGGCCCAGTTGTTTAAGTATCTCAGGATTCAGCCACAAAAGGCATGGCCACTTGAACGGGTCTGAGTAAACCTCTTGGGTGCCCGAGACGGTAAACAGGCTCTCTCCCTCCTCAGTCACATACACTCCCTTGGGCACTAGCTCCTCAGGGGTGGATACCACCTGTTGCTCTTGTTCAGGTTTTTTAGGAGTTCTTGCTTGCGTGGATTTTGCAATCTTAGCTTCACTGGCCTCTGATGCCTTCTCCTTTGCATCCCCTTCCTTTTTGAGGGGAGGAGCAGAGGCTGGTTGTGGTTTCTCGCCCCGGTCTTCTTTGGCGAGCATACCGGCCTTGTCTGGTTTTTCGGGTATCTCTTCGGGGACGATTTCACCTGCTTTTTCAGTAGGTTTAGGGGATTGCTCAGGAATAGGCCTCTGTTTCTTGGGCCTTTCTATCTTAAAGACCACCTTCTTTGGCCTCTCCTTCTGGGGCGCCTCTCCTTCTGAACAACCTGACATCATAAGTCCAAACAAGCCCAACGCCCCGGCCAAAAAGACGACATAGCACTTTCTAATCATGAAGGACTCTCCCGTCTCGTCCAAAGCCCTGATCGAAAAAGCAAAACGACCTGAAAACAAACTATTTTTCCAATACATACATGTGTGGTATTAAAACCTAAAATGAACCCCCTGACAACCTAAAAACTTCCCGATCTTTTTCTAGGGAAACCGGATATGGGGCTCACTGCGGCAAAAAAATCTCCTCCAAATGGAATCATATGAAATACTCTATCAAGGATGGCTGGTTGTTGCGGGCTCTCGGAGGGAATCTAGCAAGTGATTCTTTAACAGCAGCACTCTGTTTGTTAAGGTTGGCCTAGTGGCGGGATTGAGTCAAGCCTGTCTCCTGCAGGCAAGGCAGGTGAATGGGCCGAAGATGGCAGAGACACGGGCCTATCCACCCCATGGCATCTTGGAATAGACTTCCTGAAGCTTATCCCTGTATTGGCGGAAGAATTCCTCGTGGCCCTTTTCCCACTTGGAGAGCATGAGCAGGGCATCTCTTGCAGCCCCGCTGGTCTTCTCCGCCATGTTCTTGTAAAACTCGCTAAGGTCCTTTTCTATTAACCAGGCCGTATTGAAGACAGTGATATCAGGCACCATGGAGCCTTCAACACACTGCTCCAGAAATTCCTGTTTGGCCCTTTGGTCAAAGTAGTTGGTGGGCTCAAGGACCACTCCCTGGATTTGCTCCACCCCGAAGTCCTCCCCTTTTTTAAGCCCCTCCAGGATTCGACTGATGAACCGGATGTGCGATTCCTCCTCTTTTATAAGCCTCTTGAATGCCTCCACCGCGGCACCCACTCCCATCCGTCTCAGGGAAGCCTCAAAAAAGCTTTTCCCGGTCTCTTCCTGGTTCAGGGCATATTCGAATATCTTTATGAGTGTCTTTTCTTGTTCCATTTCCACTCCCCTTACACTCCAGCCCTTTCCACACGTACGGCGCAGACCTTGAACTCCGGTATCTTCACGATGGGATCAAGGGCTGGGTTGGTCAAGATATTGGCATTGCTCTCCACAAAGTGAAATGTGGTAAAGACTTCTCCCTGTTTCACCCTGTCGGTCACCAGGGCCTTGGCCCTGATCTGGCCCCTCCTGGATGTGAGCAAGACCTCGTCCTCGGTGGAGATGCCCAGGGCTTGTGCATCCTGTGGGTTCAGCTCCACATATTGCTCGTCCAGCTCCCGTGTCAACGATTGGGCTTGTCTGGTCATGGTCCCTGTGTGGAAATGGAAATAGGCCCTGCCGGTAGTAAGCCATAGCGGGAATTCATCGTCCACGGCCTCTGCAGGCGGCTTGAATTCAATGGCATGGAAGAGGCCTTTTCCGCGGACAAATCGATCCTTGTGCAGAAACTTGGTCCCTGGGTGATCCTCGGTGGGACATGGCCACTGGAGCCCCTCCCCCTCCAGCCTCTCGTATGTTATGCCCCCGTAGGAAGGAGTGAGCGTGGCAATCTCCTTCATGATATCCTGGGAGGAAGAATAGTCCATGCTGTATCCCAGCCTGTTTGAGAGATCCATGAGGATCTCCCAGTCGGTCCTGGCCTCCCCGGGAGGATCGACCGCTTTCCTGACCCTCATGACCCTTCGCTCTGTATTGGTGACGGTACCGTCCTTTTCGGCAAAGGATGCTGCAGGAAGCACCACATGAGCAAGCTCTGCCGTTGGGGTGAGGAATATATCTTGGACCACCACCAGTTCGGCCCTTTTCAGGGCCTCTTCCACATGGCCTGCATCAGGGTCACTCAAGATGGGATTCTCACCCACGATGTACATGGCCTTTACGCTCCCATCCAGCATGCCTTTGGTCATCTCAGGGATGGTGAGCCCCACCTTGTCCGAGAGCGTAGCACCCCATGCCGACTCGAACTTTTCTTTTATCTGGAATTGGCTGACCGGCTGGTAGCCTGGATACACATTGGGCAGCCCCCCCATATCGCAGGCACCCTGGACATTGTTCTGCCCCCTTAACGGGTTGAGACCTGTTCCCTCCCTGCCGATGTGACCCGTAAGCATGACCAGATTTGCCAAGGCCTTAACATTGTCTACGCCGGTGGTGTGCTGGGTGATACCCATGCAGTAGGCAATGGAGCCCCTCTCGGCATTGGCATACCAGTCGGCTATTTTTTCAATGTCTGCTTCGTCCACACCAGTGATCTTTGACACCTTCTCAGGGGGATAGTCCTTTATTACCTTTTCAAACTCCTCGAACCCCTCTGTCCTTTCCTCGATAAAGGCCCTGTCTTCCCAACCCTTGTCCAGGATCACATACATTATGCCGTTTAGGAGAGCCACATCGGTTCCAAGGCGCTGGCTCACATAAAGGTGGGCCAAGTCCGCCATGTGGATCCTCCTGGGATCTGCCACAATTATCTTGGCCCCCTTCTCCCTGGCCCTCAATATCCTGGTTGCAACGATAGGGTGGCTCGAGGTGGTATTGGAGCCGATTATAAAGATACAATCGCTCAGCTCAAATTCTGCCACCGAGTTGGTCATGGCCCCGCTTCCAAAGGCAGTGGCAAGACCTGCCACGGTTGAGGAGTGTCAGAGCCTGGCGCAGTGATCCACATTGTTGGTCCCGATCACTGCCCTCGCGAATTTCTGTATGATATAATTTTCTTCATTGGTGACCTTGGCCGAGGCAAAAAAGCCAATGCTATCAGGGCCGTGTTGTTCTTTTATCTCTTTCAACCTGGAGGCCACGAAATCCAGGGCCTCATCCCATGAGGCCTCCTCCAGGGAGCCGTTTTTCCTGATGAGAGGTCTGGTAAGACGGGATGGGTCCTGGATGAATTGGTGCACCGTCCATCCCTTTATGCAAAGCTTGCCCTCGTTGGTAGGGCTGGTCTTGCACGGAATGGTGCCAATGATCTTTCCGTCCAGGACCTCCAGATAGAAATTACACCCGCACCCACAATATGGGCATACCGTTAGGACCGTCTTAAGTTCCATCTGATTCCCTTCCACTGCTCATTTCTCAAGCATATTCAAAGGTGGTTTGCCTTTGTCAAAGCCTGGCCTGTAATCGAATTCCTTGTGCAATATGTCCCCCACCTTTTTATACAGGGTCCTGAGGGGGATATCCACGGGACATGCCTCATTACAGAGCCCGCAATCAATGCAGCGGCCAGCCATGTGCACTGCTCTCACCAGATGAAATATGGGGACCTCTGGTGGCATCTGGCCTGTGGGAATGAGTTCATCCATCTCCAGGCTGCACTCCTTGCAAAAGCACATGGGGCAGATATCTCGGCAACCGTAACATTTGATGCACTTGGAAAACACCTCCATCCAGCGTGCAAACCTCTCCTTTATGTCAAGGGCCTCCATCTCTGCCAGGCGCCTTGCCTCAGCCCCTTCTGCCACGGGAGGGGCCACGGAATCATCCGGGTAAGGCTGAGGGCATCCACAGGCATCTGCCAGTTCCTGGGGACAAGGGATGCCCACTGAGACCACCTTTTTGGGTTCCAGTTGATTCCACACGAAAAGGTTCTTGAGCCCCCTCTCGTCACACCCCCTCACAAGCACCCCGAACCTTTCTTCAGGATAGGCCCTGGAAAGTTGAATAAGGACTTTGTTAAGGGGATATCTGGCGTCCCCTGGGCCTTTGAAGTCTCCAAGGACCAAGGTTTCAAGCTCCCCAGCATCTGTAAAAAGATGAGGTGCCACCTGGCCATTCTTGTTGGCAAGGCCCAAGAAACCCTTTATCTCTCCTTGTCCAAGAAGCTCTTTCACCCGCTGCCTGACTTCGTCTATCATCCCTTGATAATTCCTCCCCTCAAGCCACGGCAACCGTCTTGTCCATGGCGCCGGCCTGGCTTACTGGTCTCAAAGGTGAAGGCCCAAGTGTCTTCAATGTGTCCACAAAATCAGAAATTTCCTCCACAAACTCGGGTGCCTCGGCAGACGAGACCCACTTCCGCCTCAACCGCTCTGGTTCAATACCGGTAAACTCCAGGAGTTGCTTCATGAACTTTATCCGCTTTTCAGTGGCCACATTACCGTACAGGTAATGGCAATCACCCATGTGTCACCCCCCCACAAAGACCCCATCCACTCCCTGCTGAAAGGCCAGAAGAATGTGGTGGGGGGAAACAGAGCCTGAACACATGACCCTCACCACCCTTATGTTGGGTGGATACTGCATACGACTGACCCCAGCCAGGTCAGCAGCAGCGTAAGCTCACCACGTGCACAAAAAGCAGAGCACCACAGGGTCAAAATCTTGATTTGCCATATTGTCTATACCTCCATGACCGCCCTTATCTGGCTCATAAGTTGTTGGGGTTTGAACCCCTTGAGCGCTGCACTTTCCGAGGGGCAAGTGGCTGCACAACACCCACATCCCTTGCACAAGACCTCGTTGACCTCACAGACCCTTTTTTCCTGATCATAAGTTATGGCTCCGTAAGGACACATCTGAAGGCACCCCATACATCCGACACAGGTATCTGGATTTATCTCTGCAACGATTGCGCTTGTAACCAGCTTGTCCTTGAATAGAATGGTCCCAACCCGGGCTGCCGCACCCATCCCCTGGGCCCTGGCCTCCTCGTAGGTGGAAGGATACCTGCAGGAACCGGCCACGAAGATACCATCAGCAGCAAAGTCAAGGGGCCTCAGCTTGGCATGGGCCTCCAGGAAGAACCCATTCTGATCCATGGGGACCCTCAACAACTGAGAGAGCGTTGAGGCATCCTGCCTTGCAATCAGAGGAGTGGAAAGGACCACCAGATCACAGGGGATTTCCATCTCTCTGCCCAGCAGGGGATGTGTGAACTTTACTGAATCCTCCTTTACCTCAGGCGGTGAAGCAGGATCGTAAAC
>JALVMN010000009.1 GCA_027027005.1 Desulfobacterales bacterium
TAGTCAATGGGCTCGCCCACCTCAGGGGTAATGGTCATCTTTCGCTTCCCTTTAGTGTACTTGCCAAATGAGACCACGCCGTCGATCTCACTGATGATGGCAGTCTCCTTGGGTTTCCTCACCTCAAAGAGCTCTGCAACCCTGGGAAGACCTCCTGTGATGTCCGTTGTCTTGGTAGTAGCCCTCGGAATCTTGGCAAGCACGTCACCGGGGCCCACCCGGTCACCTTCATTTACCGTGATGATGGCGCTCACAGGTAGGTGGTATCTGGCCTTGCCCTTGGAGGTCCCCGGAATATCAGCCGTCTTTCCACTCTCATCCTTGATGGAAATCCTCGGGCGCATGTCTAAGTCGCTTGACTCCACGATCACTCGGCTGATCTTGCCCGTGACCTTGTCGCGGCGCTCCTGCATGGTCTTTCCTTCGACGATGTCCCCGAATTTCACCACTCCTCCCACTTCGGTCATGATGGGGATGGTGAAGGGATCCCACTCGGCAAGGACCTGGTTGGCCTTGACCTTCTGGCCGTCACGCACCTTCAGGACTGCACCGTAGATGATGGGATAGCGTTCGATCTCCCTGCCTCCTTTACCCACTACGGCCAGTTCTCCGTTTCGGTTCATCACAACCAAGTCACCGTCCTTGTTCTCAACGGTCTTCAAGTTCATGAATTTGACCTCCCCACCATGTCTGGGCTGGATGGTTGACTGCTCCACCCGCTTGGTGGCAGTACCCCCTATGTGGAAGGTCCTCATGGTAAGTTGGGTGCCAGGCTCACCAATGGACTGGGCAGCAATGATCCCTATTGCCTCGCCTATGTTAACCTCGTGGCCGTGGGCAAGATCCCTGCCATAGCATTTCTTGCACACCCCCCTCTTGGACTCGCAGGTAAGAACAGACCTTATCTTTACCTTTTCTATGCCTGCGCTTTCAATCTTCTCAACCTTTGCCTCGTCAATCTCTTCATTGGCCTTGACCAGGATCTCGCCGGTAACCGGGTCAATGATATCCTGGATTGCCACCCTCCCCAGCACACGCTCACCCACTCGCTGGATTATCTCGCCTCCCTCCACCAAGGCATCCACCCATATCCCGTCAAAGGTGCCACAGTCTTCCTCTGTGATCACGGAATCCTGGGCCACATCCACGAGCCTTCTGGTGAGATACCCCGAGTTGGCGGTCTTGAGGGCGGTATCTGCAAGACCTTTCCTGGCCCCGTGGGTGGAGATAAAGTATTGAAGCACTGTGAGCCCCTCGCGAAAGTTGCTGGTAATGGGGGTCTCAATGATCTCGCCTGAGGGTTTTGCCATGAGTCCCCTCATGCCTGCCAGCTGGCGCATCTGATCCTTGCTGCCCCTCGCACCAGAATCTGACATCATGTAAATGGGGTTGAAGCTTTCCACCTTTACCTTTTTGTTGCCAGGGCCCTTGACCTCTTCAGTGGCCATCTCTTTCATCATCTCAGATGCAACCCTTTCAGTAGCCTGGGCCCAGATATCCACCACCTTGTTGTACTTCTCCCCATCTGTGATGAGGCCACTACGATACTGGGCATCAATCTCTTTTACCTCTTCCTCGGCCTGTCGCAGTATCTCGGCCTTCTTCTTGGGTATCACCATGTCCTTAATGGCAATGGATGTCCCCGAAATGGTGGCGTACTTGTAGCCAAGGTCTTTGAGACGATCGGCCAGGATCACGGTGGCCTTGGTACCGGCCCTCCTGTAGGCCTCGTTTATCAGGGTGCGGAGTTCCTTCTTATCCATTACCTTGTTTACCAGATCAAAGGGCAGGGATGGGGGCAATAGTTCGGCCAGGATCACGCGGCCGGTGGTGGTGTCCACCAATTTTCCATTCATCCTGACCTTGATGGAGGCATGAAGATCCAGCTCGCCGGCGTCATAGGCCATTCTGACCTCCTCTGGCCCGGAAAATATGCTTCCCTCCCCTTTTGCAAAGGGCTTGGACCTTGTCATGTAATAAATGCCCAAAACAATGTCTTGGCTAGGAACTATAATGGGGTCACCATGGGCAGGAGACAGGATGTTGTTGGTCGACATCATCAACACCCTGGCCTCAATCTGGGCCTCGATGGAAAGGGGCACATGGACGGCCATCTGGTCGCCGTCGAAGTCTGCGTTAAAGGCAGTACAGACCAAGGGATGAAGCTGGATTGCCTTACCTTCGATGAGGATGGGCTCAAAGGCCTGGATTCCCAGCCTGTGCAGTGTGGGAGCACGGTTTAACAGGATACAGTATTCCTTTACCACCTCATCCAGGGCATCCCATACCTCGGGTGTCTCGCGCTCCACCATCTTTTTTGCACTCTTGATGGTGGTGACCAGCCCTTTCTCATCCAATTTGTTGTAGATAAAGGGCTTGAACAGCTCGATGGCCATCTTCTTGGGGAGTCCGCACTGGTGTAACCTAAGGTCAGGGCCCACCACGATCACCGAGCGCCCAGAATAATCCACCCTCTTGCCGAGCAGGTTTTGGCGGAATCTCCCCTGCTTGCCCTTGAGCATATCGCTCAAGGACTTGAACGGCCGCTTGTTGGCACCGGT
>JALVMN010000010.1 GCA_027027005.1 Desulfobacterales bacterium
GCAAAAATCCTGTCTGCCAGTCTGGAGAAGGGAAGACTCTGTAGATACAGGAGGCCAGGGCCTGTGAGTCTCGCCAAGAAAATGCCCTCTCCGCCGAAAAGGGCATTCTTGAACCCCCCTATAAACTGGATGTCGTAGTCAATGGTAGGGGCGAAGGCCACCAGACAGCCGGTATCCACCTTCAGGACCTCACCCTCCTGGAGATGCCTTTCAATGATGGTGCCTCCGGCATGCACAAAGGCCAAGCCATCTCCCTCGAGCCGCTGGAGTATAAAACCCTCACCGCCAAACAGCCCTGCCCCGATCCTCTTGGTGAAGGCCACTTCTATTTCTATTCCCCGTGCAGCGCAAAGAAACGAGTCCTTCTGGCAGAGAAACTGCCCACCCAGTCTCCCCAGGTCAAGGGGGATGATCTTGCCGGGATAAGGCGCGCCAAAGGCCACATGCCCCTTTCCCCTTCCGTTATACATGAACGTGGTAATGAAGAAGCTCTCCCCTGTTAGCATCCTCTTGAATCCCTTGAAAAGGCCTCCACCTGTGGAGGTCTGCATCTCTATGCCCTCTTCCATGTACATCATGGCCCCTGCTTCGGCCCGCACGCCTTCTCCTGGGTCCAACTCCACCTCCACGATCTGCATGTCATCGCCATAAATCTTGTAGTCAATTACATCCCCCATGTGAGGACCTCCTCCAGGTTGACACTTTCACAATTCAAGTTGTCCATTTGTATTATTACCCAAGGCCCAGCTCGGGGGCCACCTGCCTCATGCCCGTGATGGTCTCGTTTATGAGTTCGCCAAGGTCCATCTCCAGCATCTCTGCGCCCTTTTCTATCACACCGCGATCCACGCCTGCTGCGAATCGCTTGTCCTTCCACTTCTTCTTCACGGACTTTGCCTTTAGGTCCATTATGCTCTTTGAGGGTCTCACCAAAGCAGATGCCACGATGAGGCCCGTGAGCTCGTCAACTGCATATAGGACCTTTTCAAGTGTGGTCTCTGGTTTGATATCCGAGCACAAGCCCCATCCATGGCTCACCACCGCACGGATGTACTCCTCGGGCCAGCCTTCTGCCTCCAAGATTTCGCGGGATTTTTGGCAGTGTTGGTCAGGAAACTTTTCATAGTCCAGGTCATGGACGAGGCCGATCACACCCCATTTTTCTTCATCCTCGCCGAACTTGCGGGCAAAGTGGCGCATCACCGCCTCAACGGCAATGGCATGCTTGATCAACCCCTCGTTGGAAGTGTAACGCTTGAGAAGTTCAAAGGCCTGCTCCCTGGTGGGCCACTCCTCCCCCATAATCCTCCCCCCTTTGGATTACGAGCGTTTATTGGGTATTGAAATCAACTCTATTCGGAGGATGTTGGCATGGTGAAGCTTCGCTGGCCAAGCTCGCGGTCCAGCATGAACAATCCTCCTCGGGCATCTCCCATGAGCTTGAGTTTCTGCACTATTTCGTCTGCACTTGCCTCCTCTTCCACCTGCTCTGTCACAAACCACTGCAAAAAGATGTGGGAGGCATGGTCTTTCTCTTCCAAGGCCAGGTTCACCAGATCATTTATAAGGCCGCTCACCTTGCATTCGTGTTCATACACCGCCTCAAAGGCGGCCAGCGGGGAATCCCATTCGGTTGGAGGGGCATCAATGGCGGTCAACTTCACTCTCCCGCCGCGCTCGTTGATGAAGTCGTAGATCTTCATGGCATGGAGCAGCTCTTCCTGGGCCTGCACCTTCATCCAGTTGGCAAAGCCCTTGAGATTTATGGATTCAAAGTAGGCGGACATGGAAAGGTAAAGGTACGATGAATACATCTCTGCATTTACTTGCTGGTTGAGGGCCTCTTCCATTCTCTCGGTCAGCATCTCTCATCCTCCTTGCTGTTTACAATTTCTCGGACTCGTCCGATTTGAGGTCCTATAAGGCCCAATGACTCATAAATACGCCATCGGACTGGGTTAACGATTCTGCCTACAATATGACATCTCATTGGACTTGGTCAAGACGAAGAAAAATATTCCACAATTTTCTGGGTCAGGCCTTCAATGGTGTAGTTCTCTGGGATCAGGTGGACAGAAAACCCGGCCCCCCAAGCGGTCTTTGCGGTTATGGGGCCGATGCATGCCACAGTAACCCGCTCCATCCACCTCTTGAGCTTGCCAAGGTCTGGCGAAAACATCTTGACAAAGTTCCTCACAGTGGAGGAACTGGTGAATGTCACCATATCAATCTCTCCATTTGCCAGCATCTCTTTTACGGCACCCGTTTCAGTGGTGGGTTTCACTGTTTTGTAGGCAGGCACCACGGTTACCTCCGCACCCATACTTGCAAGGGATTGGGGCAAGACCTCCCTTGCCTCTTCGGCCCTTGGAAGCAATATTCTTAATCCCTCAATTCCCTCTTTTTTCAGTTCCTCCACCACTGCCTCGGCCCTGTACTCACCAGGGACCAGGTCCGGCCTTATCCCCTTTTCTTCCCAGAAGGCAGCCGTCTTGGGTCCAATGGCAGCAATCTTTATACCTTTAAGGGCCCTTACATCTTTTCCCGCAGCATACAGGCGCTGGACAAAGAAGCGGCATCCGTTTACCGAGGTAAATATCAACCAGTCGTATTGCTCCAGCCGGCCGATGGCCTTGTCAATGGGCTCCCAGGTATCTGGCGGGATCACTTCTATTGTGGGAAATTCTATGCACCTGGCACCCAACTCCTCCAGCATGGCCACAAACCCGCTGGCCTGCTCCCTTGCTCTTGTGACAACTATAGTTCTTCCAAAGAGTGGTTTTTTCTCAAACCAATTCAACCACTTCCTGAGCCTCACCACTTCACCCACCACGATCACGGCTGGGGGCTTGATTCCGGCCTCCCTGGCCTTTTGGGAGATGTCGGCCAATGTGCCTGTAATGGTCCTTTGCTCCGGCCCTGTTCCTTTTCTCACCACAGCGGCCGGGGTCTCAGCGGCTCTACCGTGGGCCATGAGGTTTTCAGCTATCTTCGGGAGATTCCCCACCCCCATCAAGAACACCAGGGTGCCCACCGAGGTTGAGAGTTTCTCCCATGCTATGTCAGAGCCCTCCTTGGTGGAGTCTTCGTGGCCGGTTACAAAGGCCACGGTGGAGGTGTAGCCCCTGTAAGTGAGGGGAATACCGGCATACGCAGGCACTGCTATGGCTGAGGTGACCCCAGGCACCACCTCAAATTCAAGGCCTGCTTCCACGATCTCACGGGCCTCTTCACCTCCCCTTCCAAATATAAAAGGGTCACCGCCCTTGAGTCTCACCACTGTCTTTCCTTCTGAGGCCTTTTCAACCACCAGCCGGTTTATTTCATCTTGCTTCAAGGTGTGATGACCACCCCGCTTGCCCGCGTAAATCAGCTCAGCGTCGGGGCTAGTGAATTTCAGGAACTCCTGGTTTGCAAGATTATCGTATATGACCACTTGGGCCTGCTCTAAACACCGCTTTCCCTTGAGCGTCAAGAGCCCCGGGTCTCCAGGGCCTGCCCCCACAAGATAGACCTTGCCTTTTCCTTTCTGCACCATGAATCACCTGACCTTCCTATGCAAATCCGTCTTGCCTCTGTTCAGACTTGACTGGAGTAAATCTTCTGGAGGATCTCTCGGGCCCCCATCTTGAGCAATCGTCGTGCAAGCTCAATTCCCAGCTTTTCTGCCTCTTGTATTCTCCCAACCAAGCTGTCCCTCACAAGTTTGCTTCCGTCCAACTCCCCCACCATACCCAGCAGCTCTACACTCTGGCCATCCACCTTTGCGTGCCCTGCAAGGGGCACCTGGCATCCGCCTTCCAGCTCCTTGAGAAAGGCCCTTTCAGCCTTTACGGCAGTTTCGGTATGGTGGTGATTTAATGGAGCCAAGAGCCTGGCGGTCTCCACATCGTCGGCCCTTATCTCAAGACCCAGGACTCCCTGTCCAATGGCAGGAATTATGGTCTCAGGGGAAAAGTATTCTGTGGCCCGCTCAGAAAGCCCGAGTCGGCCAAGTCCCGCCGCTGCAAGAACAATGGCATCAAAGTCGCCTTGGGCCAGCTTCTTGAGTCGGGTGTCCACATTTCCCCTCAAGTTTTCCACCTGGAGATCCGGCCTCAGGTGGAGCAATTGAGCAGCCCTCCTGAGGCTGGAGGTCCCCACCCTCGCCCCTTTTTTCAACTGAGACAAAGGCTTGCCATCGGCCGATATCAAGACATCCCTGGGGTCCTCCCGCCTGGGGAAAGAGCAAAGGGTGAGACCTTGGGGCAATTCTGCCGGCACATCCTTCATACTGTGGACCGCTATGTCCACCCGGCCATCGAGGAGTGCCGCCTCAATTTCTTTTACAAACAATCCCTTTCCACCGATCTTGCTCAAGGGTGAGTCAAGGATCTTGTCGCCCGTGGTGGTGATCTTCACAAGCTCCACTACCACACCTTGATTAAGGGACTCTATCCTGGCCTTCACCCAGTTACTCTGCCAGAGAGCAAGCTTGCTCTTCCTTGTCCCTATCCTGACTGTCTTCTTCACTCGACCTTTTCCCTCTCCGGCCCTCTATTCACAAGGCACCATCGCCTTGTTTTATACTGAGGATTGCCCCTGCCAGATCTAAGTCTTCAGGCGTAGTGATCTTGATATTCAGGGAACTCCCCTGGATTACCTTTACCTCTATCCCCAGGCGCTCCACCAATACTGAGTCATCAGGTGCTTCTGTAAACCCCTTTTCTACTGCCCTTTGGTGGGCAGCCATTAGGTCCTCAAAGCGGAATACCTGGGGGGTTTGAACCATCCAGATCCTCTCACGCTCAAGGGTGCTCTTCACAAAACCGCTATGGTCCACCTCCTTCAGTGTATCCCTGCTGGGAACTGCGGTTATCACGGCCCTCGCATCTCTCATGGCCTCAACTGATGCGTCTATGAGGTCAGGGGAGACCAGGGGCCTTGCCCCATCGTGCACCACCACTATGGGATATTCACTGCCCAAGGCCTTTAGGCCCGAACGCACAGAATCCTGTCGTCTCTTGCCCCCCTCTACCACCTGCCTGACCTTTGAGAGGCCATAAGGTCGTATTGCTTCCTGCCAGCAATATGCAACGTCTCCAGGCGGTATCACCACCACCACGGCCTGCACCAGGATGCTTTTTTCAAAGGCCTCCAATGTCCTTGACAGCACCGGTCTTCCTCCGAGGTCAAGGTACTGCTTGGGCCTGGCTCCCCCCATCCTGGTCCCGGAGCCTGCAGCCACCACAATGGCCCCTACCTCCTTGGTCTTCAAACCAGCCCCCATTTTATGAACAGTACACGTCAAAAAAACAAGGCCCCCGGCTTGTCAATTCAGGGGCCTTGAGCTTCATGTGTCAATAGGGTTTCATCAAGCGGCAAGCTTTCTGGTCTGTTTTTTCAGGCGGTTTATCCTCCTTCGAAGGATCTCCACCTTTCTCTTGTCCTTGGCCTTTCTGGCCTCCTCCTTTTGGGCCTTGAGCTCAGCTATCTTCTTTTTGAGCTCTCGCACCGTGGCCTTTTCAACCTTTTTGGGAGCCTTGTCTTCTATGCCCCTATGCTTTTTTATGATCTCCAGGAGCTGTTCCTTTTTCATGGCGTGGACACCCTCCACACCAGGAATCTGCTTGGCAATCTCCCTCAACTCAGGGGCGGTCATCTTGTCAAGCGGCTTTTCTGGCTCCTTGGTCTCTTGGGTATCTTCCACCTGACCTTCTTGATCTTTCACTTCTTCTTCCATACCAACCTCCTATCTACAACCTATGCTTTTACAAGCTACTGTTACAAATCAGAAGTTTCGCTATTCGTTAACATCCGGATAATGTTAAGTTTCCTCTTTCTGTCCTTTTCCCAAAAAAGGTTTCAACAGGTCAATGGGAATGGGGAACAGGGTGGTGGAGGCGCTCTCAGAGGAGATCTCCCGCAATGTCTGCAGATACCTGAGCTGCAATGCCTCAGGGTGCTTGCTTATTATTGCAGCCGCCTCTGCAAGGCGATTGGCGGCCTGGTACTCGCCCTCCGCATTGATGACCTTTGCCCGCCTCTCCCTCTCGGCCTCTGCCTGCCTGGCCATGGCCCGCTGCATCTCCTGGGGCAAATCAATGTGCTTCACCTCCACTGTGGTAACCTTTATACCCCAAGGATCGGTGTGGTGGTCAAGGATGCTCTGGAGCCTGGTATTTATTTTTTCCCTCTCCGAGAGCAACTCGTCCAGCTCCATCTGGCCGCACACACTCCTAAGGGTGGTCTGTGCAAGCTGGGAGGTGGCAAACAAATAGTTTTCCACTTCCACCACCGCCTTGTTTGGGTCCATCACCCTGAAATAGACCACTGCATTTACCTTGACCGAGACATTGTCCTTGGTGATCACATCCTGGGACGGCACATCCATGGTCACAAGCCTGAGGCTCACCTTCACCATCTTATCGATCACAGGGATCAAGATGATCAGGCCTGGGCCCTTGGTCTTTATCAGGCGCCCCAACCGAAAGATCACACCCCTTTCATATTCCCTCAAGACCCTGATGGCCGAGGCCAGAAACATGACTCCCAAAACCACTGCCAGTATGTAAAACATGGTGCCCTCCTTTTTAGGTTACCGGGACGCTCTTTTTACCTTCAGGTGAAGGCCTGATACGCCTTCCACCTCCACCTTTTCTCCTTCCTCTATGGTCTCAGGGGCCGTGGCATTCCAGTACTCTCCGTGGACAAAAACCAGACCCTCTGGGTCCAGCCGCTTCTTTACCACCCCGATCTCTCCCACCAGCCCTTCGGCCCCGCTCTTGGGTTTGGCCCTTATGGCCCTGAAGGCCAGAGTGGCAACCACCACAAAAAAGCCCCCCACCAGCACAAGAGTGGGAAGCATCAACTTGAGAGAAACCATCAAGTCTTCAAAGAGCATTATGGAGCCCAGGGTAAGGGATATGAGCCCCCCCAGGGAAAGGATACCATAACTGGTGATCTTGATCTCTGCGATGAAAAAGAGGATGGCAAGGGCGATGAGCAGGAGCCCGGCATAGTTTACGGGTAGCGTCTGGAAGGAATAGAACGCCAGTATCAGGGATATGGCACCTATCACACCGGGGAAGATGGCACCCGGGTGGGCCAGCTCGAAGTAGAGGCCTGCCATCCCTATCATCATGAGGATATAGGCAATGTTGGGGTCACTTATCACCCTGAGGACCTTGTCCCGAAAGCCTGGGTGATAGTGCACTCGGGCCAGTCCGGCCGTCTTCAGGGTTATGTTGTTTCCCAGGACAGTAACCTCTCTGCCGTCAAGTTTTTTGAGCAAGTCATCAATATCCTCTGCAACCAGATCCACCACCTTTAGCCGAACCGCCTCCTCTGCAGTGACGGACACACTCTCCCTTATGGCCCTTTCCACCCATTCTCCGTTCCTGCCCTTTTGCTCGGCAATCCCGCGGCCATAGGAGGCCATGTCGTTTACCACCTTTTCCGACATGGTCTTGTTGATCTCCTTGCCTCCTGCCATCACGGGGTGCGCTGCGCCGATGTTGGTGCCAGGAGCCATGGCGGCCACGTGAGCTGCCACAGTGACCATTACACCGGCAGAAGCAGCCCCTGCTCCACTGGGCCCAACCCAGACCACCACCGGGATAGGGGAGTTGAGTATAGCTTTGACCATGGTCCGCATGGAAGTGGCAAGCCCACCTGGCGTATCCAGCCTCACCACCACCAGTGCAGCTCCTTGCTCTTGAGCCTCCTCAAGCCCCCTCTTCAGAAACATGGCAGAGGCCGGATTTATAGGCCCTTCCAGATTTATGATCAGGGCCTGTTTACCTGCTCCCTCGGCCGGCACAGCCCCACTTCCGCCCAGTGTGGCCGAGA
>JALVMN010000011.1:0-1256 GCA_027027005.1 Desulfobacterales bacterium
GAAAGAAACACCCCTTCCTTGCCCTTCCTTAAAGCCTTTCCACTATCTCATTGAGGGCCTTTCTCACCGGATGATCCGGAGAAAGTGCAGTAAGGGCCTTTCCGGCATCTCCTGACTGGGCGATTTCCCTGTCCAGGGGTATTGCACCCAGGTATTTAATGCCCGTTTCCCTGGCAAGGTTTTGCCCGTTTCCACTGCCGAATATGTCTACCATGTCTCCGCAGGTGGGACAGACAAAACCGCTCATGTTTTCGATGATCCCTGCCACGGGGTTGCCCACCTTTTCACAGAACGTGATGGAACGCCGGACATCATCTATGGATACAGCCTGGGGGGTTGTAACGATTACTGCCTTGGCGTCGTTTCCAAGTATCTGGAGAACAGAAAGGGGTTCATCCCCGGTGCCCGGCGGACAGTCCACCACCAGGTAGTCCAGGTTTCCCCATGCCACCTCTTCAATGAACTGCTTTATAAGGCTTCCCTTTACAGGCCCCCTCCAGATAACTGCCTCGTTGTCATCGGGAAGGAGAAAGCCAAGGGAGATAACCTTGAGGTTGTCATTCCATTTCACAGGAATCAACCAGGGCTCCTTGATCTTTGCCCTTTTGCCCCTGAGGCCCATGATTCGGGGAATGCTCGGTCCGTGAACATCCACGTCCAGCAGCCCTACGCTCTTTCCCTTTTCCGCCAGGGCTATTGCCAGGTTGGCAGCAACTGTACTCTTTCCCACGCCTCCCTTTCCCGAGAGTATGACAAGCTTGTTCTTGATATGATCCAGGCAGGCCTTGTCACCGGAACCCCTGGATTTACAGTCTGATATGGTGCAGCTGCTGCATTTATTTTCCTGCTTGTTTTCCTTATTGTCAGCCATCTTTTCTCTCCTGAAAAATTAACATTCTGGCTTACTTCCCGGCAGGGAAGAATTTGCTGGTGAATATAGAGTGCCAAATGCCCAAAATGTCAAGAAAAGAAAATCAGCTCCTTGAATCTTTACCTTTGTCATCCATGGGGATAAATTGCCTTTTCAAACCACAACAAACGAGAGGAGGCAAATCCAGGTGGCATCTAACTTCGATTCTCAGATTCAGGCCCTGACCCAGATAAAGGACAAGATAGAACCGCCCCAGAGGGTGAAGGATCAGGCATTTATCAAGGACTATGAATCCGTATATGCATATTCCATCCGTGATCCAGAGGGTTTTTGGGGCCAGATAGCACAGGAACTCGAGTGGTTCGCTCCATGGACCAGGGTCCGG
>JALVMN010000011.1:1266-2553 GCA_027027005.1 Desulfobacterales bacterium
CGGCAGATAAATCTTCCCAACCACAGTTGGTTCGTGGACGGCAAGACCAATATCACCATGAATGCCCTGGACCGCCATGCTGACTCATGGCGCAGGAACAAGGTGGCCTTCATATGGCTTTCCGAGGAGGGGAAAGAGCTTACCGCCACTTACGGGCAGCTTCGGGACAGGGTCAACCAGTTTGCCAACGCGCTCAAATCAAAGGGAATAAAAAAGGGAGACCGTGTCATCATCTATATGCCCCTTACCATCGAGGGTGCCATTGCCATGCTTGCCTGTGCACGGATAGGGGCCATTCATTCTGTAGTATATGCAGGCATGGGTTCCGGCGCCCTCAGGTCAAGGATTGAGGATTCCAGGGCCAAGGCTGTCATATGTGCAGACGTTGGTTACAGGAGGGGCAAGGTGGTCCGCCTCAAGGCAGTTGTTGATGATGCCCTCCATGATCTGGACTATGTAGACAGCGTGATAGTGCTTCGGCGCCAGGAACCCAAGATAGAGCTGAATGAATGGGAAGACGATTACTGGGAGCTCCTGAATTCCCAGAGCCACCACTGCGCCCCGGAGGTCATGGACTCGGAGGACCCTCTTTTCATACTTTACACGTCCGGCACCACAGGGAAACCCAAGGGCGTGGTGCATGTACACGGAGGGTTCATGGTGGGCACATATTATCTGACCAGGGCATTTTTTGACGTTAAGGACAAGGATGTCTACTGGTCCACGTCGGACATAGGCTGGATAGTCGGACATTCTTATATTGTCTACGGTCCTCTGGTGGCAGGGGCCACAGTACTCATGAGAGAAGGGGCTCCGGATTACCCTCATCCCGGGGTAATCTGGGAAAAGGTGCAGAAATACGGCGTCTCCACCATGTTCACCGCCCCTACTGCCCTTCGCATGTTCATGAGGTTCGGCAAGGAACACATTGAAAAATTCGACCGTTCCACCCTGAGAATCATTGCATGTGCCGGTGAACCCCTGAACCCAGAGGCCTGGCATTTTGCTCAGGAGGTAATCCTTGAGAACAACGGCCACTGCATAGATAATTTCTGGCAGACTGAAGTAGCTTCTCCCATACTTGGGACCATGCCTGCCATGGCCAACAAGCCTGGCAGGTGCGGAAAACCCATGCCCGGAGTTGTGGCAGACGTGGTGGATGAAAAGGGCAATCCTGTTGAAGCCGGCAAGGGGGGCAACCTGGTACTCAGACAGCCCCTGCCCTACATGATGAAGACCATCTACGGTGATCCCAAAAGGTATGAGGAGGTGTGGAACGTCATACCC
>JALVMN010000012.1 GCA_027027005.1 Desulfobacterales bacterium
AAGGCACTCAAGGTGCGTCACGTCTCAGTTGTGGTGACAGACCTGAAGATGCCCGAGATAAACGGGATTAATCTCTTGAGCTACTTATCTGACAGATATCCAGACATACCCGTTATAGTGATGACCGGATACGGGAGTTCCAAGACAGAAGAATTGGTCAGGAGCCAGGGCGCGGTTGACTATCTGAAAAAGCCTTTTTCCCTGGAGGATCTTGTTTCTTCCTTGAATCAGGTACTCAAGAAGCAGACCGAGGGAGGGGAACTACACAATGTCTCTCCTGCCATGTTTCTCCAGCTATTGGAGATAGAGCAGAGGACCTGCACCGTACGGGTGGTGGAAAACAAGACCATGAACCAGGGGGCCCTGTTTTTCAAAGACGGCTCCTTGGTGGATGCACGATTGAACGGATCATACGGTGAGAAGGCTGCCTATGAAATCCTCTCCTGGGAGCAGACTTCGCTCTCAATAGAAAATAGGTGTTGGGCAAAAAAGAAGAGGATTGGATCAGATCTTCAAGCCCTGATCCTTGAGGCCATGAGGCTTAAAGACGAAAAAAGGGGTGTCTCCAGGTCTGATAGTGGCCTGGATGACCATGGCCCACCAAGAGAGGGGGCGCCTTCACCGCTCATGGAGGCAGGAGAAGAGATAATCGTTGTGGGAGAAGATGCTGCCACAGACCCCCACGGAGGTGCCCCTGAGCTTGACGGCCTTGAGGTAGTCAAGAGAAGGCTTGCTCCAATCCTAGGGTCTAATGGTTTTGTACAGCCTTACAGAGACAGTTCCTGGAACAGTCTTGTGGCACAGGCCACCAGGATAGGGGCCTTTTTTGAGGCCGGGGACCTGAAGGCAGGTTTTGTGAATCGTAAC
Organism: Desulfobacterales bacterium; assembly: GCA_027027005.1. Classification (GTDB taxonomy): domain Bacteria; phylum Desulfobacterota; class DSM-4660; order Desulfatiglandales; family Desulfatiglandaceae; genus JALVMN01. The sequence continues at coordinate 868 of JALVMN010000012.1, forward strand.
CAGGACAGCAGCTATCTGCTGGTGCCTGGGCACCAGACGATCGTTGTAAAGGTGGAGCACGATTGCCCCCGGGACAGGCTGCTCAAGACTTTCTGCAAGGCCTGAGAAATGCCTCCGCCAAGAGGTGGTAATGAAGGGTTTTTTTAGAGACATAATGCAAATAGAAGGGGTCCAAGGTATCGTGCTCTTCTCGCATCACGGGGAGGTGTTGCACAAGGAATTCAAGGAGGATGAATCCTTTGACCCTGAGACCAGGGATTGGTGGGGGTTGTTCATCTACACCTTGGACGGGATAGATGAGGCGGATTTTGTCTTTAGCAAGAAGTGGCTCTACATAAGGAAGACATACAACGGATACCTATTTGTGCTGGCCAAGAGAAAGGCGCCCATAGCCATGGTAAGACTCAATTGTGACATCCTGCTGCCCGGCCTGGAAGAGATGGAGGCACAAAAGGGATGGGGGCGCTTTTTCAGGCGAAAGAGATGAGTGCACAAATCCTAGGCCAGGAGGAAGTAAGTGGAGGACCTATCCACCAGAATCAATGAAGCAGAAGTGTACAAGTCCATGGGCCTGCTGGAAGAGGCCATGGGAGTATACCAAAAACTGCTTGCTGATCCGGCGGCCTTGGCCCCAGAAGAGCAGGAATCCATCAAGGAGAAGCTGGAAGAACTCCGAAAGGAGCTGGATACCCAGGAAGATGGGGATCAGGAAGGAGTCTCGCAGGAAGAGATCACGGCCATTAAAGAGTCTCTATCAGCCCAGGAAAATGTGCAGACCATCCTCGATGGGGCCTTTGCCTTCAAGGAACTGGGCCTATATGAAGAGGCGGTGGGTGAGTACACGAGACTCTTTCGCATGGATTACCCGGCCGAAAAGCTGATACCAGAGATTGCCAAGTGTCTCATGAAACTTCACCCACCACAAAAGGCCTCAGAAGAAGCCGTAAACATAATAGAATCCCAGAAACTGGAAGACAAGAAGGAGGCAATACTTAAATTCAGGCTTGGAGTTGAAATGGAAAAGGTAGGACACCCGGAATTGGCCATCCCCATATATAAATCTGCACTTGCACTGAATCCCAAGGAGAATCGGATCAAGAATCGGCTCCTGGTCCTTGAAAGGCGCGAGAAGAAAGAGGAAGAAGAACAACAGGAAGCAAGCCCACCTGCCCCCGAGCCCATGGAGAGGAGGAAGGAGGAGAGATTCATACCCCGCATCCCGGAGTTCGTGTTTGTGGAACTCGAAATGGACAAGGGCCGTTACAAGGGGCAGACGGTGCGGTTACAGGTGCTCAACTACTCAAAGCACGGGCTGGCCTTTTTGGTGAAAGACAACCAAAAGGGTTTGCTCAACCACATCAGGCCGGGAGAGAAATTACATAATGTGGCCTTTTATGCCCGCTGGGCCATAATAAGGGTGGATGTGCTCGTAAAACACATCACAAAACTCGAAGAAGGGCCTTACAAGGGTCATCATGTAATAGGGGTGGAATCAAAGGAAATCATTGAAAGTTCCCGGGCATTGAGCTAGACTTAAAGTTCGGGATGTCATGGTGTTTCACGCCGAATACATAACCGAACAGGAGATACGGAGAGAAAAGGAAAAGGCTCGCCGTCTTCGCAAATCCCAATGGTGGCACAGGCGGATTGCCAAGGGAGAGTGTTATTACTGCGGCCGTCGGGTGGGGAGAGAAAACCTCACCATGGATCACCTGGTCCCGCTCAGCCGAGGAGGAAAGAGCAAGAAAGGAAATCTTGTGCCTGCCTGCAAGGCCTGTAACACCAAGAAAAAGTATCTCCTTCCAGTGGAGTGGCACGAATATCTGGCCTCCCTCAAGAAGCGCCCCCTTCCTGGGTCTTCGAATCCTCAATAGAGACCTGGACCGCCATTCCCAATATCTCTTCCTCCGGCACCCCCACCAAGTCTGAGGCCCTGCCCTGATTTACTGATATTTCAAGGTAACCTCCGCTTCCCAAAAGGGCCAGTGCCTCGCCCTTAGGCACCTCTCCATAGGTCCTCTTGATCCCCTTGATTGCAAGATCACCCACCCGGACTTCGGGGGCTCCCTTTTTAGTCAACTCCTCAAGTGTGCTCGCATCTATATTGGTTATGAGATTGCCGAAGCGATCCACCCTTATCACCACGCCTCTCAAACCCTTTTTTCCAACCACCACCCCAGGGAGTTTCAATTGCACCAGGTCGCTGACTTGAGGTCCCATGGCCTCTGGTCTTACGCCCAATGAGAGGTGTGCTGCAACTGGAGAGAAGATGTCCCTCCCGTGAAATGTGCTGCTCACTTCTGGCAGGAAGAATCTTTCTTCTATCAAGTGATAGGCCTTCCATTCTTTCCTACCTGAGAGCAAGGGCCAGAAAAGCCCGTTGTCAGGGCCCACCAGGAAGAAATCATCGGTGGAAACGGCTATGGGCCTCCTTTGTGTCCCCACTCCGGGGTCCACCACTGCCACATGCACAGTGCCCTTGGGGAAGTATGAAATGGCATCCCGGAGTAGTGTTGAGGCAATCAGAATATTTCCAGGGGGAACCTGGTGGGTAATGTCCACCACTGTGGCGGCAGGATTTATTCCCAGGACAACCCCTTTCATGACACCCACATAGGGATCTTTCAGCCCGAAGTCGGTGAGCATGGTGATTAGGCCACTCTTCATCACAGACCCCTTTCATCTGGATTCAGCTTCCCCGGATTCTGCACCCCATGGCACACAATATTATAGTTTTTTTCGTCAGTTCAAGCCCTTGTTCCTGGAAATTAATGAATTGATATCTTCAAGGCCTTGTGATATTGAGCACATGTCACAAGACAAGATATTTTGGGGCAGGCATGCAATTGCCCAAAAAATCTAAAGGAAAGGAGAGATGGGGATATGACGGCAAAACTTATCAAAGGCACAGAGATCAGGGAGCAGATCCTTGCTGAGATCAAGGAAGAGGTCGAAAAGATCAAGGCCGAACACGGCGTGGTCCCGGGACTGGTCACCATCCTTGTGGGGGAAAATCCGGCCTCAGTATCCTATGTTACGGCAAAGATAAAGACTGCCAAGAGCCTGGGATTCAAGGAGGTTCAGGACAATCAGCCCGACGACATCTCTGAAGAGGCCCTCCTGGAGCTCATCGACAAGTACAACAATGACGATACCATCCACGGCATCCTGGTTCAATTGCCCCTTCCCAAGCACATCGATGAGAAGAAGGTGCTCAACGCCATCGACCCTGACAAGGATGTGGACGGCTTTCACCCCGTAAATGTCGGCCGTCTGATGATTGGAGGAAAGGAAGTCAAGTTCCCCCCATGTACCCCAGCGGGAATCCAGGAGATGATAGTGCGGGCCGGCGTTGAGACAGAGGGAGCAGAAGTGGTGGTGGTGGGAAGGTCCAACATAGTGGGCAAACCCATCGCGGTCATGATGATGCAGAAGGGGCCTGGGGCCAACGCCACGGTGACGGTGGTACACACCAGGACCAAGGACCTGGCCTCCCATTGCAAGAGGGCCGATATCCTGATCGTGGCAGCAGGAGTCCCTGGTTTGGTGAAACCTGAGTGGATCAAGCCCGGTGCCTGCGTGATAGATGTAGGTGTAAACCGGGTAGGTGAGAAGATCAGTGAAAAGACCGGTAAAAAGGTGGCAATCTTGAGGGGCGATGTGGACTTTGATGCCGCCAAGGAGATAGCCGGCTGGATCACGCCGGTCCCAGGAGGAGTTGGCCCCATGACCATTACCATGCTCATGAAAAACACGCTCAACTCCCTCAAGTACAAACTTGGCCTGGCCTAGCATTGAGACCACGGCGCGAGAACATACCCAAGGCCCGCATAAATCTTCGAGCGGCCCCTCGAAGCCAGGTCTCCACGTGGTGATTCACCATGACAGGGGGTCAGTTTGATCCCCTGTCATGCTATTCTTAGCTATCTTGGACGGCCATGAACCAAGGGCTGATTGAAAGGGCCAAGGCCCTGGGGGCAGATGACGCAAGGTTGATTTCTACGGACGTCATCGTCGTTGAGCCACAGTTGATCGAGCTGTGTAAGAGCCCGGGGTGTGAAGGATACGGGAAAAGCGCCAATTGTCCGCCACATGTGATGAGCCCAAAGGAGGCCATCTTCCTAATCAACAACTACCATCAAGCCCTTGTATTCAAGACCCACCACAGCCCCGAGGCCCTTCTGGGTGAAAAGCATCATAGAGAATTTAGAAAGATCTTTCTGATCTGCTCTGCCCTGGAAAGAAAGATTGCCCGATTGGGGGATTATTCACCATTCGGACTTGGTGCAGGCTCCTGCAAGCCGGTATTCTGTGAAAAGAGTCCCTGCGCAGTGCTAGAGGGTGGGGAGTGCCGCCATCCCGAACTTGCCAGGCCTTCCATGGAGGCCTTGGGCGTAAATGTGTTCAAGCTTGCAAAAGCGGTGGGCTGGGAGATCCACCGCATGGTGCGAAGCAGTGACCCTGGAAAAATCCCATCGGCAATGCTTATGGGAATGGTTCTTTTCTAATCCATCATAAGTGTATAATATGGGTTTCTGGACAACAGCAGGGGAACGGGATGTTCTCGGAGCGGCCTTTTTTGGTTCCAGTAGCCAGGAAGGCGAAGGGGCCAAAAATGGCAGTGAGTGGAGCCATGGAGGGCGCAACGAGCGTAGCGAAGAGAATGTGCCGTTTCCCTGTTACTGGGTCAGGAATCTATCCATATTATTAGCCTTACTTCCTAGGTGCAATTCGATTCTGGGGATGACTCCTAATCCATCATGCCGTATTTCTTAAGCTTTTTTTGAAGCGTCTTGCGCGTGATGCCAAGACGCCGGGCAGCCTCACTCTTATTGCCCCCTGTCATTTGCAATGTCTTTACGATGACCGCCCTTTCCACCTCGTCCAGCGGGATCCCGGCCGGAAAGTCCCCGCCATGCCCAATCCGTTCTCCGGAGCCCCTTACTTGTTGTATGGCAAGGGGGAGATCCTGGAGGTCTATATATTCATAACGGGATAAAACCACCGCCCTTTCCACCGCGTTCATTAGCTCCCTCACATTGCCGGGCCAGTGATATTTCACCATCCTGTCCATGGCCTGGGGGGTAAAGCCCTTGAGCACCTTTCGATTCCGCTGGGAAAACAGGTTCAGGAAGTGATTGGCCAGGAGCGGTATGTCCTCGGGCCTTTCCCTGAGAGGGGGGACGTCCAGGGTGACCACATTCAACCGGTAATACAGGTCTTCTCGGAACCTGCCCTCTTTTATCTCCTCTTGGAGCTCTTTGTTGGTGGCGGCGATCACCCTTACATCCACCTTTATGGGGTCCTCTCCTCCCACCCTTGTAAACTCCATCTCTTGGAGCACCCGCAACAACTTTGCCTGCATGGCAAGAGACATCTCGCTTACCTCATCCAGAAACAGGGTGCCCTTGTCGGCCTGGTGGAACCTGCCCTCTTTTCTGCGGTATGCGCCGGTAAATGCCCCTTTTTCATGTCCGAACAGCTCTGACTCCAAAAGCGTCTCGGTAATTGCAGCGCAATTGACCTTGATGAAGGGGCCGTCCCTTCTAGGGCTATTGTAATGGATCGCCCCTGCAATCAGCTCCTTGCCCGTGCCCGATTCTCCTGTTATCAGGACCGTGGCCTCTGTGGGAGCCACCTGTGCCAGGATCTCCAGCAAGGCCCTCATGGCACTGCTTGAACCTATGATATTATCGGCCTTGAACTGCTCACCCAGGGTCTCACGGAGCCGCCTATTTTCTTCCTTGAGTGCTGTGTGGTCCATGGCCCGCTCCATGGCCAGGCGAAGCTCGTCAAAGTCAAGCGGCTTTGTGAGGTAATCGTAAGCCCCCTTTTTCATTGCCTCCACGGCTGTCTCCACTGACGAATATGCAGTCATCATTATGACCGGCACCGCTGGATTGTAAGACTTTATCTCTTCCAGGGCCTGGATGCCTGAGACCTTTATCATCTTGATGTCCATGAGGACCAGGTCGTAAGGATATTCCCTAACCTTGGAAAGGGCTTTATCCCCGTCTTCGGCTTCCTCCACCTTGTATCCCCAACCCTTGAGGAGGGTTCTGAGCATGGTGCGGTGGGCGGTATCGTCATCCACTACGAGAACTGATCTCTTTTTGGCCATTCTGTCCCTCTCCTCTAGGTTCATGGGAAAGGGGAAGGATTAAAGAGACCGTGGTCCCCTTTCCTGGTTCGCTCTCTATCTTCACCTCACCGCCGTGGGCCTCTGCAATCTTGAGCACAATGGAAAGACCCAGGCCGGTCCCAGAAGGCTTGGTGGTGAAATAGGGGTCAAATATATGTGGTAGGTCCTCCTGTCTGATTCCATAACCTGTATCAGACACTTTGATTATCAGGTGGCCCGTATCTTTCACCCTCTCTGCCTCAACCCTGAGGGTACCACCGGATTCCATGGCATCAAGGGCATTCAGATAGAGGTTGAGGAGTGCCTGTTTAATCCTGTCAGGGTCCAAGATTACTTCAGAGTCTTCCGCTTCAAGCTGGATCTTTACCCCCTTTGATTCAGCATCCTGCCTGATCATCCTGACCGACTCTAGGAGCAAGTCCCTTAAACCTAGCCGCCGCCTCACCACCTTGTCCTCACGGGCAAGATCCAGCAATTGGCCGATTACCCGATTGAGCCTCTCAATCTCCTGGATCATTATCCGGGCGGTTTCGCGGTCATTGGGATTTTCTGAATACCTTTCCTTGAAATAGGTGGCAAATCCCTTTATGGAGCTGAGGGGGTTCCTGATTTCGTGGGCCACGCCTGCTGCCAGTTTTCCTATTGCAGCAAGCCGCTGTGAGCGGGCTATCTCCCTTTCCAGGCGTCTTATCTGGGACAGATCGGTCAAAATGGCCACTCCTCCGAGCAGTTGGCCACTCCTGTCTTTTAGGAGGCTAGCAGTGATGTGCAGGGGTCTTTCGTGGCC
>JALVMN010000013.1 GCA_027027005.1 Desulfobacterales bacterium
CGAAGGGCACAGCAGATTGCAGAAAAATACGGCGTGATAATTGCCACATTCGGTCACGTGGGCGACGGAAATGTGCACACCACCTTCGTCTCTGATGTAAGGAGCAGGGAGGACTGGGACAAGTTGCGGCCTGCCGTGGAAGAATTGGTCCAGACCGCCATGGAGATGAAGGGGACCCTCAGTGCAGAGCACGGAACAGGGCTTACGCGCGCGCCCCACATCGAGCTCCAGCTCGGCCCGGCCCTGGAAGTGATGCGCAAGATAAAAAGGGCCTTGGACCCTGACAATATCCTCAATCCAGGCAAGATGGCCCTGGAAAAGGACCAGGCCGATATCTACGATTATTTTGCCTTTCAACCCCTCTTGGAGAACCCGGATGGTGTGCGCTCACTGGGCAAAGAAGTGGACGACGAGGTCCTGGCCTGCATTCACTGCGGATTCTGCCGCCTGGGCTGTCCCACCTTCAGCGTGACCCATCGCGAATCTCGAAATGCAAGGGGCAGGAATGCTCTTGCTTTCTACTTCCTAAATGGGACCATAGAGCCTTCCAAGGAACTGGCAGAGGCCTTTTATTCCTGTACCACCTGCCAGTCATGCACCTATTTTTGCCCGGCAAGAATAAAAGTTGACGAGGTGGTGGAAGGGGTAAGACACAAACTCTATGAGGCAGGTTTTACGCCTGATCCGGTGCTCGCGGTGAGGGAAAACATCCTGAAGACAGGGAATGTGTTTGCAAGCGCCAGGGAGGATCGCATCCAGATATACCCGGCCCATTTGAAAGAGAAAATAAAGAGCGGGCAATTGAAGGCCCAAGCAGAGACCCTGCTGTTCATGGGATGTGTGCCCAGCTATCTGGATATGAAGATGGTCCCCTCCCTCATTAAACCCCTGGATAGCGCAGGTGTGGATTATACCACCCTGGCCGTTGAGGAGAACTGTTGCGGATTTCCCCTGTTCTTGATGGGCTCCAGTGAGTTCGACTCCCACAGGGAAAAGATCCTGGAAAAGATCAGGGCCACGGGGGCAAAAGAGCTTGTGACACCATGTGCCGGTTGTTTCAAGACATTCAAGAAGCTCTATGCAGAGCTGGAGGAATCCGGCATGGAGATCCACCACTCCGTCACTTATCTGCTGAAGTTGGTCCAGGACGGCCGCCTGAAACTGGAGGGCGACCTGGGCAAAAAGGTGACATATCATGACCCCTGTGACCTTGGGCGCGCCTTCAAGATATTTGAGGAACCCAGGGAATTGCTAAAGGCCATTCCTGGACTTGAGTATGTGGAGATGGGAAGAAACAGGCTTCAGGCCCGGTGCTGCGGTGGTGGAGGAGGGGTCCAGGCAAACAATCCTGAGATGGCAGTGGAAATGGCCTCCCAGCGCGTGAGGGACGCCCTTGGCATTGGGGCCGATGTGATTGTATCGGGATGCGCGGCCTGCAAGGATAACCTGAGGAAAGGTGCAAGGGCCATTCCCAAGCAGGAGCGGGGCAAGATAAAGATAATGGATATAACCGAGCTGGTGGCAGGGGCAACAGCAGGTTAATGGCTATATCCTCTGTCCGGTTGTTGTCTGAAAAAAGGGATGCCCCACAGAACTGACCCGTTGTGTCGGAAGGATAACACAGATGTCCGAGGGAAAGAAAAAGATTCCAACCAGGGAGATAAAGGCCACCAAGGTGGTAAAAAAGATAATGGCCGATCACTTCTACGAGCTGGACGAGGCGGCCCGAACTGGCAACAAGAAGATAGCGTGGTGTACCAGCGTGGGGCCGGCCGAGCTTTTGCGCGGCATGGGCTTCCTCGTCTATTTCCCTGAAAATCACGGAGCCATGCTGGGGGCCACTCGCATGGCCACGGAATTGATCCCCTATGCCAATGCCATTGGATACTCTCCCGATATATGTTCATACCTTACGAGCGACATAGGGGCATACTTACAAAAGAAAACCCCACTTACCAAGGCCTTCAACATTAAGTCAGTGCCAAAACCCGATGTCCTGGTGTTCAATACCAACCAATGCAGGGATGTGCAGGACTGGTTTGCCTTTTATGCCAGGGAGTTCAAGGTCCCTCTGATCGGCGTCTATACCCATCGTGATATTGGCGAGATAAAGCCTTACCAAATCCAGGATATTGCAAAGCAGATTCAGGATCTGATCCCAACGCTGGAGGAGGTAAGTGGAGAGCGGTTTGACATGGACCGGTTCAAGGAGGCGGTGGCGTTGTCCAAGCGGACCTCCGAGCTTTGGAGGGCGTGTCTTGAGTCCGCTGCAGCCATTCCCTCCCCATGGAACTTTTTTGACGCCACGATTCATATGGGCCCTGCCGTGGTGGCCCGGGGGACCCCGGAGGCGGTGAGTTACTATGAGCTACTGCTCAAGGAGCTGCAGGAGAGAATCGAGCAGGGAATTGCCTCCATCGACGGGGAGAAATACAGACTCTACTGGGAGGGCATGCCCATATGGGGAAAGCTTCGTGCTCTTTCTGAGTTGTTTGCATCCTTGAAGTGCTGCATTGTGGCCTCCACTTATTGTAATAGCTGGATCTTTGATCAGCTTGACCCTGACAACCCTTTTGAGAGCATGGCCCTTGCTTACACCGAGCTGTTTATCGTGAGGGATGAAGGTTACAAGGAGGACTACATAGAAAAGTGTTTTAATCTTTTTAAGTTTCACGGGATCATATTCCATGATGCAAAGACATGCCCCAACAATTCCAATAATCGGTACGGCATGCCAGAGCGCCTGGGTGTCAGGCTGGGGATACCGACCCTGACCATAAACGGCGATCTGAACGACCTCAGGTGTTACTCAGAAGAGCAGGCAAGGACCAATATCGAGGCCTTTATCGAGCAGTTGGAAGAGAGGTGATGGCAGGAGATATCTTTGCTGGTGTGGATGTGGGGGCCTCAAGGACCAAAGTGGTGCTTGTGGATTCCCAAAAGGAAATACTCGGCCACTCGGTGAGGAAGTCAGGCACTGACTTTACACGCACTGCAGACCTGGCTTTAGAGGAGGCCTTGAAAATGGCAGGCATTGATGAGAGTCAGATCGTGAAAACCGTTTCCACGGGCTATGGCCGCAATAATGTAAGATATTCTGATACCACCAAGACCGAGATCAGTTGCCATGCCAAGGGCTGTTTTCACTACTTCCCCAAGGCCATCACCATTGTGGACATAGGGGGCCAGGACAACAAGATCATAAAGCTTGACCACCAGGGCCGCAGGACCAATTTCAAGATGAACCGCAAGTGCGCTGCAGGCACAGGCGCCTTTCTGGAAGAGATGTCCATGCGCATGGATATCCCGTTGGAGGAGATGGACGCCCTTGCAAGGAGCGCAGATCATACCGTGGAGCTGGGGAGTTTCTGTACCGTGTTTTCGGCAACCGAAGTCCTGGCCAAGATAAGGGAAGGGGAAAAGGTGCCTCCGCTGGTAAAGGGAATCTTTCTGTCTGTGTTGAAGCGAGTCATGGAAATGGAGAGTCTGTCAGGCACTGTGGTAATGACAGGGGGTGTGGTGGCACACAACCCTTATCTGGTGGAGATGCTGCGAGAGAGGATTGATGCAGAGGTCCTGGTTCCTCCTTACCCACAGCTTACCGGGGCAATGGGCGCGGCCCTGTATGCCATGGAGCTTTGAATGCAAGAAAATACAAAATATTTTGCAGGAGGGAGCTAAAATGACAGTGAGCAAGTGGATGCACATGGGAACTGTGCTTAAGATGAATGCCATAAATTATCCAGAAAAGCTGGGGTGGCAGGACAAAAACAAGGAATTCTCCTTCAAAGAATGGAATGAAAGGGTATGCAGACTTGCCAACGGCCTAAAGGATCTAGGGGTGGGTTACAAAGACACCTTTGCGGTCATTGCCTACAACAGGGGCGAGTGGATGGACATATATTCGGCCTGTGGAAAGGGAGGCCAGATCGTAGTGCCTGTGATGTTCAGACTGGCAGGGCCGGAGATTGAATACATAGTCAATCACTCCGAATGCAAGGGTTTTATCGTGGAGGCCCCCTTTGTGGAGCTGATTAACAGCATAAGGGATAAACTGCCGGTGCCCAAGGACGCATATATTTATCTGGGCGATGGGCCCGTGCCGGAGGGCTACATTGGTTATGAGGAGTTGCTTGCCAAGTCTTCCCCTGAAGAGCCTGACTTTTTGGTGGATGCGGCTGATACATGGACGATCATGTACACTTCCGGGACCACGGGAAGGCCCAAAGGAGTGGTGAGGACCCATGAGAGTTACATGGCCCAGTATCTGCTCAACAACATCAACATGGGCGTTAGGCCCACTGACAAGGTGATGCTGGTGATGCCCATGTGTCATGTAAACTCCATCTTTTATTCATTCCCATACACCCTGGTCACTGCCCCCGTGTTTGTTTACAACATGGTGAGCTTTGACCCTGAAGACCTCCTGAAAACCATTGAAAAATATAAGATTACTTTTACCTCCCTGGTGCCCACCCATTACATCATGATGCTGGCCTTACCCGATGAAGTCAAAAACAAGTATGATGTCTCCTCCATTAGGCAACTCCTCATATCATCGGCGCCTGCACGCAAGGATTTGAAACTGGCCATCATGGACTACTTCAAGAATGCCGAGCTGTGGGAGGCTTACGGGAGTACCGAGGGTGGATTGGTCACGCTGTTGCGTCCCGAGGATCAGTTCAAGAAACTGGGCTCCATCGGAAAGGAGATCTTTGGCACCGACAGGATCAAGATCTTGGACGAAAACGGAAACGAGGTGCCTGACGGTGAGGTGGGCGAGCTTTTCTATCGAACACCAATGCTTTTCAAGGAATACCTGAAAGACCCTGAAAAGACCAAGGAGGCATTTCGCGACGGCTGGTCGTCGGCCGGCGACATGGTGCGAAGAGATGAAGACGGCTATTATGTCCTGGTGGATCGCAAGGCCAACATGATCATCACTGGCGGCGAGAATGTGTATCCATCTGAGGTGGAATCCGTGGTGGGTGCCCACGAGGCTGTAAAAGATATTGCAGTGATCGGTGTGCCTGACGAGAAGTGGGGTGAGGCGGTCAAGGCCGTTATCGTGCTCCACGACGGCTATGAACCCAGCGAAGAGCTTGCAAAGGAGATAATTGAATGGACAAGGGGTAAGCTGGCCGGCTACAAGAGGCCAAAGAGCATTGATTTTATCAAGGATGAGGACATGCCCAGGACCCCCACGGGCAAGATCCTCCACCGGATACTCAGGGAGAGATACGGCAAGTGGAGCGATGCCGAGTGAGCTTTCCCAGGCGAGCCCCTTTTTGTGGCTTTTAACCCTTTCTGTCGACCTCTTGCAGAGAAGGGTTGACATCGATTGTGTGCGGAATCTAGACCGTGTGAACAAGAGCACTGGGATATTCATATAAAATTTAAAGGATCGGAGGTAGAGGGCATGTTGACCAAGGCGTACATTCCGTACAAGGGCTATTATTGCACACCTTTTTCCCGCTGGCAGGGTAGTATGGCCACAGAGAATGCCATTGTCCTTGGGGCCAATACGGCTGGCAGATGGTTTAATCACAAGGGGTGGGATCCCAAGATGCTAGACTACCTGATAATGGGGATCACCATTGGACAACATCACATCTTTTACGCAAGCCCGTGGGCTGCAGCCATGATGGGGGCAACCGGTATCCCGGGTGTCACCATCAGCCAGGCCTGCACCACATCCACCACCTGCATTTATAATGCTGCGGTGGGGGTGGAGACCGGCCTATACCAGACGCCATTCGTACTTGCCACGGACCGCTGTTCAAACGGGCCACACACGGTCTGGCCCAATCCACTGGGGCCTGGCGCACAGGTGGAATCAGAAGACTGGCTCATGGACAATTTCAACCTTGATCCATGGGGTGGAACGGCCATGATCCAGACGGCAGAAAATGTCGCCAAAGAGGCAGGGATCACGCGCGAGGAATGCGACGCCCTAACACTGAGGCGCTATGAGCAGTACAAAATGGCGCTGGAAAATGAGCGCGAATTTCAGAAACGTTACATGTTCCCTGCAGAGGTGAGGCTCTCTAAGAAAAAGACCCTTGTAATAGAAGAAGACGAGGGCATTTACGAGACCACGGCAGAGGGGCTTGCAAAACTCAAGCCCGTCCTCCCGGACGGTGTGCACACATTCGGGTCCCAGACCCATCCGGCTGACGGAAACTGCGGTATCCTGGTCACCACCAGGGACAAGGCAAAGGAGTTGAGCGCTGATCCCTCCCTGGAAATACAGGTGGTTTCCTATGGATATGCCAGGACAAAGAAGGCACACATGGCCATGGCCGTAGTGCCTGCCGTGAAAATGGCTCTAGACGGCGCCGGCATTACCATAGATGATGCCAAGGTTATAAAGACCCACAATCCCTTTGCAGTGAACGACATCTATATGTGCAAAGAGTTGGGGATCAAGTGGGAGGATATAAACAACTATGGCTGTCCCCTGATCTTTGGGCATCCCCAAGGCCCCACGGCCGGAAGGTGTATCATTGAAGGTATTGAGGAGACAGTGATGAAGGGTGGCGGCTATCTCGTCTGGGGAGGTTGTGCAGCAGGTGACACTGCTGGAGCCATTGTGATCAAAGTAGGATAGGGCCAATCTTCATTCCAAAGTGTGAAAAAGGCCGTCTTGCCAAGTAGCCAGACGGCCTTTTTGTATTGTCATTTAGAGGCCGGATTGGTAACAAGGACCCATTGTAGCAGGAAGAGATTGTGTGGTTTTGGTTTGTGCTGAAAGTCCTCTGCCATATGTGTTCAGTCACCATGTGAAATAGTTCTGATAGGCCATTGGGAGTAAACAGCTTTGAGTTTCCAGAAAAACAAGACTTCTCTTAGACGCTCTTGTATCAGGTGTGGAAATTGCTGTTCAACATCCACCCCGTCTTTGCATCGGGATGACCTCCCTCTGATAACCAATGGCTTTATTCCCAGGACTCGGCTTTACACCATTCGTAGAGGTGAGTTGGTATGGGACAATGTAGAGCAAAAGCTAGTCCAAGCACCGGCTGAACTTTTGAAAGTAAAGGAAAAACAGGGCAAAAGAGAGTGTGTTTTCCACGACCCGCAACCAAGCACTTGCATTATCTATCCTCATAGGCCCGTCCAGTGCAGGGCGCTTGAGTGCTGGGACACCGCTGAATTCGAGGAGGTGTTTGCCGGTCCCAAGCTCACCAGATCAGACCTGATTCAGGATCCTGTGGTGCTTGGTCTCATCAAGGAGCACGATGGACGTTGTTCATACGGGCGGATGGAAGAGTTGGTAAAGAGAATACCTACTGAGGGCGAGACTGCAGTAAAAGAGATAATCAAGGTCCTGAGATTTGACACCGAGCTTCGCCCCTTCATGGCCCGCAAGCTGGACCTTCCCCTGGACGGAATGGATTTTCTTTTGGGCCGCCCCTTGATCCAGACCATAGTGATGTTCGGCCTCAAGGTTAAAAGAGAGCCGGACGGCACCTTTTTCCTAACCACCTTGTCAAACACCGGTCTTGGACAGGCCTGAGATAGGGTGTAAAAATTTCAAGATTCCGTTGAAAAGTAATGGCTCGACTAGGCGGCTTTTTTGAGCCTTTCTTGTTCAGGGAAGTATTTCTTCCAGTTGCAATTGAGGCAGGCAAGGGGTTGGACCAGATCGTGATCAGATGCCTCCTTAATCCTGGGTCTTGCGCGTAGACGGGCACACATCTCCCTGGTCACCCGTCCCAGGGGGCACTTCCTGGTGTTTTCAGACAGCCACTTTTCAATATCGTTGGTCATATTACTAG
>JALVMN010000014.1 GCA_027027005.1 Desulfobacterales bacterium
GCTTCTTACTGCCCTCCAAATGATCCAATATCTTCTCTGTTATCCCCTCAGGGTTTGCATATAGAAGCCTTATCCACTCTATTCCTTCTATTTTTTCGAGCTCCTGGACCAACTGCACCAGACCATAGCCACGCCCCAGGTCACGCCCATAAGCCGTGATGTCCTGGCCCACCAGATTAAGCTCCTTCACCCCTTCTGTAGCCATCCAAGCGGCCTCTTGGATAAGGGAGTCGAGGGTCCTGCTCCTGTGGGGTCCTCTTAGCTTGGGTATCATGCAGAAGGTGCACCGGTTGGAACAACCGTCAGAGATCCTGAGGTAAGCAAGATATGGAGGCGTTGCCCGTATTCTTGGGACTTGATGGTCGGGTAAATAGAGCGGCCTTTCTATGTAAAAGGTGCCAGGTTGGGCGATGGCTTTTAGCAGTCGGGGGATCTGGGCGCTGCCCAACCAGGCATCCACTTCAGGAAGCTCTTTCTTGAGCTTGTATCCGTATCTCTGGACCATGCATCCTGCAACCACCAGGCGCTTCAGACTTCCCTTTTCTTTATGGCGTGCAATATCCAGGATCACTTCAATTGCCTCTTCCACAGCCTCTTCCAGGAAGCCGCAAGTGTTTACCAGGGCAATTTGTGCCTCTTCGGGACGCATCACTACGGAATAGCCCTCTTTGGCCAGGACTCCCATCATGTGCTCTGTGTCCACCAAGTTCTTGGCGCATCCGAGGCTTACAACATATATTTTTCTGTCATCGCCCATGAAATGATCCTAGTCCTCTACTTTTTCGATGTCGCAAGGAATTCGACCAGAAAAAAAATGAGGCCTTTTAAGGATAACACTTCCCTGTGGAGGGTGAAAAGGGCCCACTTGTGGCAGAGAGAAATGGGACGTTTTGGTCAAGATTTGTTCTTGTTGCTCCTTGCAAGGCGTGTGAGCAAGGTCATGGCAAATTTTTTCAAAAAGAGAAGCTGTATCGAGGCTGGGGCCTTGTCAAGAAGGGTTGCACTGATCTTCATGAGGATGGAATCAGTGGCAGAAACAACCGTGGCAGCCCGGGTCTGACCACTCAAATATGCCATCTCTCCAAAGCACTCTCCCCTCTCAATGGTTGCAAGGGTCTTGTTATTTTTAACCACGGCCGCCTTGCCGCTCAGTATGATATAAAAGGAATCATCTATCTCCCCCTCGTTTACCACCACCTGTCCCTTGGGGACCCTGATAAGATTGCTTGCCATGAGGATTTGCTGGACCTGTTCCCTGCTGAAGGATTCAAAAAAGGGCACCTGCTGCACATAGTCCACCACGTCTTCCATCTTGGTCCTTCGGGAGGCCTCCTTTAGGCCACGAAGTGCCACCCTCAGGTCATAGGCCATGTCCATACAGGTCTGATAACGCTGGCCCGGCTCCTTTGCCAAGGCCCGCGCTATAATCTTGTCCAGTATCTCTGGCAGCTCAGGCCTCAGATGAGAAGGAGGGGTGGGGTCTTCGTGGGTGATCTTGTAAAGGATTGCAAAATAGTTGTCTCCAAAAAAGGCCTTTTTGCCGGTGATCAGTTCGTAAAACACGCACCCCAAAGAGAAGATATCGCTCTTCTCCCTGATTGGCTCCTCCCTTACCTGCTCAGGGGACATATAGCAGGGCGAACCCACCAGGCCCATACGGCTTCCACCCTGGGAATCGACCTTTGCTATCCCGAAATCAGCTATCTTCACCACGCCCTGTCGGGTGAGCATTATATTTGAGGGCTTTATGTCCCTGTGTACCACACCTCTTCGGTGGGCATAATCCAAGGCCTTGGCAGCCACAAAAACTATTTCTGCAGCCTTTGTGACGGGCAAAAGGGTCTCAGTCTTGCAATACTTTTGAAGGGTCGGACCATCTATATATTCCATGGCTATGTAACAAGAATCCTTGTGGATTCCAGCGTCGTAAATGGCAACTATGTTGGGGTGATTCAGCCTGCCCGCTGATTGGGCTTCTGTAAAGAATCTCTCCTTGTAGCGCTCTGCCTCCTCTTGTTCGACTTCTTGCGAAAATCTTGCGATCTTTATGGCCACATCTCTTTTGATGTATGGGTCACGGGCAAGATAGACCATGCCCATGCTGCCGTGGCCAATCTTTTCCTTTATCAGGTAGCGTCCTACCTTTGTTAGCTCCTCTCCTTCCCCTGCATCAAGGTCGTCTGTGAGAGAGGTGATGGTGTGTTGCTGCGGCCGGAAAAACTTGGTCCTTATCCAGCCGGTGAGCCCATGGGAAGTACTCTCCACCTTTCTGCCCCCCTGCTCTTCTCCGAAGGTCTCAAATGTCATAGGAATCCCTGCCATCTCACAAACCTCCTGAGATCTAATCGGCAGGAGATGGTGAAAAGAAAAGTATATTTTCTGAGGGTACTGTAAAGGGTATCTCAGCCAAGGAGGCGGGCCTGGGAAAAGAGCTTGACCAGGTCCAGACGGTTTACCATGTCTGTTATCAGGTCGCCCATGACCCTGTCAGCCCCTTTCCTTCCCATGATCCTGATCCGCTCAGCCTTGCCTGTCAGGTGTTGAGTTGCTAGGACTTGGCCTTCCTTTACCACCCTGGCCTCGTATGCCATCTCCCCGACCCAACGCCTGTCTTTATAGTCCAGATAAAGCTCCTCCACTACTATCACGATCTTTGGGACTTGGGCCATAGAATCACTCACAACCTTTAGCCCCTCTGCCTCCAGTCTCTTTTCAAAGCTCTTGCGAAGGGCTTCTCGGAGAGTGAATACCCCGATTTTGAAGCCCTTTTCGTTAAACCGCGCCAGGCTGTAAGAGATATTGCCGCTAAAGACACCAAAAACGCCTTTTGCACCAGGCCTCAGTATCTCTTTGCTTGGCCTGGCATCTTGGATAACCAGACTCACCTCCATGCCCTGTAACCTGGATGTGGGCTGTGGCATCCGGTATAATACTCCCAGCTCAGGGATAGAAGCACAGCTTCCCAAAAAGCCCATACTCACGGTCAATACAAGAAATATTCTCACCAATCTGGTAGTCCTTTTCATTTTTCCAACCTCCAGGTCTGACCTGTTTTCTCTTTACCCTAGTTTTCTGTATGCAAAAGTCAAGGAAAACAGGACCATCTCCCAGGCCTCAAACAAAAGAGGTGTATTTCTGACGTCATTAATTGTATGATTTGTTTAGTGGGAAATGGATCAATTTTTGAGATTTACCACAAGGCAAAGGAGGGAGTAACAATGAGACGTAGGGAATTCATCAAGGTTTCGTCGCTGGCCGTATTGGGCTTAGCTGTTGGTGGCAGGGCAGAGGCAAGAGAATCACTGTGTTTCCCCCCGGGCATTGTTTACACCAAGGAGCAGCCTGGGAAATGGGCAAAAAAGGCCCCTACCCATGCCCCCAAGGTAACGGTTAATGGGACAAAGGTCACCATTGAGACCATGCATCCCATGACCAAGCCTCACTTTATTGTACGCCACACCTTGGTGAGTGATACAGGCGAGGTGCTAGGGGCCAAAACATTCACCCCTGAGGACAAACGTGCGGTGTCCACTTTTGAAATTCCTGGTGGAAAGGGTAAGAGGTTTTTTGCAACCAGCTTTTGTAATCTCCACGACTTTTGGGTCACCCCTTTCAGCGTGTGAACCAAGGGCCTAGCCTCTAATTCCCCCCTGCCCATCTAATAGATGGAGCAATGGGGCCTTGGCTTGCCTTTTTGAGAAAATTCAAAATGGCTACTTATGAATACGACATGGGTATCATTGGGGGAGGGGCCGCCGGGCTTACCGCGGCTGCAGGGGCAGCCCAATTGGGCGCAAAGGTCCTCCTCGTGGAAAAAGAGCGTGAGCTGGGAGGCGATTGCCTCCACTATGGGTGCGTGCCTAGCAAGACACTGATTAAGTGTGCAAAGGTATATCACCTGATGAAGTCTGGAAAACGCTTCGGCCTCCCCTCCCTTGACCCTCCCCCAGTGGATTTCAAACAGATTGTCACAAGGATCCAGGAAGTAGTCGGCGCAATAGAGCGACACGACTCTGAGGAGAGGTTCTGCTCCCTGGGGGTAAAGGTGGAGCATGGATCGCCCAGTTTTGTGGATAGGCATACAATTGAGCTAGATGGGCGATCCTACACTGCCAAATACTGGGTTGTTGCCACAGGATCCTCTCCTTCAATTCCTCCTATCCCCGGCCTGAAAAACGTCTCATTTCTCACAAACCGCGAAATTTTTTATCTGGACCGCCTTCCAGGGTCCATGATCATCCTCGGCGCAGGCCCCATAGCAGCAGAAATAGCCCAGGCATTCTGCAGGCTGGGAACCAAAGTTACTGTAATCCAGAGAAGCGCCCAGATCTTGAGCAAGGAAGACAAGGACATGGCAGATGAACTCATGAATGTGCTCACCTCGGAGGGGGTGAACATCCTTCTCAATACCAGCGTGATGGAAGTGCGAGAGGAAAACGGCCTGACACAAGTAAAAGTCCAGGAAAAAGGGGGTGAGCGGCCGCGGACACTCAGTGCAGAGGCCCTTCTTGTTGCAATGGGCCGCAAATCTAACATCGAGGGCTTAGGCCTTGAAAACATCGGCATAGAATATGACGGAAAGGGCTTGAAACTGGACCAAAAACTGCGCACTACCCAAAAACACATTTACGGGGCTGGCGACGTGACCGGCAGCCATCAATTTACTCACGCCGCTGGATACGAGGCGAGCATTGTTGTCAGTAACACCATCTTTCGTCTGAGGAGAAAAGTCAATTACAGCCTAGTTCCTTGGTGCACGTATACAGACCCCGAACTCGCATGCATTGGCATGAACGAGAAGATGGCCCAGTCAGCAGGAATTCCCTATAAAATCTATATTGAACGATTTAAGGACAATGACAGGGCACTCGCAGAAGGTGAATCCGTGGGAAAGATCAAGATGCTTATTGACCACAGCAACAAGCCTTTGGGAATTCAAATCTTGGGCCCGCACGCCGGTGAACTCCTGGGAGAGTGGGTGGCGATCCTGAACTCAAACCTCAAGCTCTCTAAACTAGCCTCCACTGTTCATCCTTACCCCACACTTGGAGAAATCAACAAACGGGTGGCAGGAACCTACATTTCCCCCAAGATCTTTTCCAACACAATCAGAAAAGGCCTGAAGTTCTTTTTTCACCTGAAAGGAAGGGCCTGCGAAACAGATCCAGCCGAAAAAAATAGTCCCGCCGTCATCCTGCCCAAAAAACCCTACAACTGAATGAATTCATTACAGGTGTGCAGTTGAGCCTTGAAACACCCGAAGAGTTAATGTAAAGGTGGAGACCTGGTTCTGCTTCAGCCAGACAGAAGATTACACCGGGAAAGGAGATGACTGGATAGCATGACCACTGATCTCGATCAATTGTGCATAAACACCATCAGGATACTCTCGGCAGAATGTGTGCAGGCCGTCAACTCTGGTCATCCAGGGATGCCCATGGGGGCGGCACCCATGGCCTACGTGCTTTGGACCAAATTTTTGAAGCACAACCCCAAAAATCCCAACTGGCCTGATAGAGACAGGTTCATACTCTCTGCAGGCCACGGCTCCATGTTACTGTACAGCCTGCTTTTCCTGACAGGCTATGACCTCACCCTCGAAGACTTGAAAAACTTCCGCCAGTGGGGAAGTAAGACCCCTGGGCATCCCGAGTATGGCATCACCCCCGGAGTGGAGACAACCACAGGCCCCCTCGGCCAGGGCTTTGCAAACGGAGTGGGTATGGCAATTGCTGAAAGGCACCTGGCTGCCAGATTCAATAGACCCGGCCACGAGATAGTAAACCACTACACTTACGCCATAGTGAGCGACGGTGATCTCATGGAGGGCATCAGCCACGAGGCTGCATCCCTAGCCGGTCACCTGAAGCTTGGAAGGCTAATCTACCTTTACGATGACAACCACATCTCCATTGAAGGGAGCACAGAGATCACTTTCACGGAGGATCGGTGTGCTCGCTTTGCTGCTTATGGATGGCACGTTGAGGTGGTGGAAGATGGAAATGATCTCCAGGCCATCGAAGGAGCCATCGCGCGAGCCAGGGAAGATACCCAACGGCCTTCCATCATAGCCATCAGGACCCATATTGGTTATGGCAGCCCTGGTAAGCAGGACGACCCCTCTGCCCATGGCGAGCCCCTGGGCGTCGAAGAGCTCATAAAGACCAAGCAAAACCTGGGCTGGCCCGTTGAGCCCAACTTTTATGTGCCTGCCCAAGTTCTGGAGCATTTTAGAGAGGCACTGGACAGGGGCAAGGAATGGGAGGCCCAGTGGCGAAGATCTTTTGAGGATTACAAGAAGGATCATCCCCTGCTTGCCCATGAGTTCGAGGCGTGGTGTGCAGGGGATCTGCCCGAAGGATGGGAGGATTACATCCCCAGCTTTGACCCTGATGAAAAAGGCACGGCCACAAGGGGGGCGTCGGGGGCTGTCCTTAATGCACTGGCCCCCAAGATCAAAAACCTGATGGGAGGCTCTGCTGACCTAGCCCCTTCCAACAAGACAGTGATCAAAGGTGAGCAAGACTTTCAAGCAGGAAACTATCAATGGAGAAATATCCGCTTTGGCGTGAGAGAGCATGCCATGGGTGCCATATTGAATGGCATGGCCTTACACAAAGGCCTCATACCTTATGGGGGGACCTTTCTGGTCTTTTCCGATTACATGAAACCGGCCATCCGGCTTGCTGCACTCATGGGCCTGAAGGTCATCTACATCTTTACTCATGACAGCATCGGTCTTGGCGAAGACGGCCCCACGCATCAGCCCGTGGAACAACTGGCCATGCTGAGGGCCATACCTAATCTCACAGTAATCCGGCCTGCCGATGCCAACGAGGTGGCCTATGCCTGGAAGGTGGCCCTCCAGACGCAAGACCGCCCTGTGGCCCTGGCCCTTACCCGCCAAGGAGTCCCGGTCCTGGACAGAGAGACCTATTCCCCTGCCAGTGGTCTAGAGAAGGGTGCATACGTGTTGGCCCAATGGGGAGATGGCAGACCAGACGTGATCATCATCGCCTCTGGCTCTGAGGTCCACATTGCACTACAGGCAGCCCAGAGGCTTCATGAAAAGGGAATCAAGCCAAGGGTTGTTAACATGGCCTCATGGGAGATATTTGAACAGCAACCCGAGCCCTACAAGGAAGAGGTCTTGCCAAAGTCGGTATGGCAGAGGGTTGTGGTGGAGGCCGGCTCTCCCATGGGCTGGCACAAGTATGCGGGTGAGAGGGGAAAAATCATCGGAATTGACCGCTTTGGTGCCTCGGCCCCTTATAAGGTCCTTTACGAGAAATTAGGTATTACTGCTCAACGGGTGGTGGATGAGGCCTTATCCCTGCTCGAGGACAATTAGGGCAATATGAGACAGGTGCTGGACTCTGCCACGCATGTCGTAGAGAAGGCACATTACGTAAGGATAGACTCAGACAGGATCCGATCCCTGGCAGGGCAGATTGCCTCAGAAAAACCTCAAATTCCTCCTTGGGATTATTTTCGTCATTATTTTGACGGTACCGAGAAAACCCTTTTTTATCTACTTGTCCTGGACACCCTAAATTTCTGTTTCTGGCCAAAGCCCGGCCGAAAAAGGTGGTCCATTGAGTACAAGACCCAGCATCTCTCCGGTTACAATGCGCTAGCCGCCGCCCTGAAGACGGCCTTTGAATCAGGGCTCCCCTTGGATGACCCAAGGTATCTTGCCTCCATGACCGTGCACGAACTTCTTGAAGTTCTGGGTGGCGAGGGCCAACT
>JALVMN010000015.1 GCA_027027005.1 Desulfobacterales bacterium
TTATGAGGTGTGCGTATTTCAATGCATACATGCAGCATGTTCTGGAGCAGTACTCGTGGTAGTTCACATCACGGCTGCCAATGCAGTGAAGGATAGCCACACTCTTGGGTGGGTCGGTGAACTTCAGCCTATCCTCAAGGTCCCTCTTGAGTATCTTGCCCGCAGTGGGTCCAGTGGCATTGGACATCCTTTCGAACTCAAGGTTTGTGATTACATTGGCATATTTCCCGTATCCATACTGGGTCATTGGGGTGGGGTCCAAGGGATCAAAACCAGTGGCAACTATTATGGAGCCCACCTCAATCTCCTCTACCACGTCCTCCATCTCGTGGTTGACGGCCTTTGGTTCGCAGGCCTCCACGCACAGCTTGCATTCACAGCAGCCTCCACAGTCAAGGCACCGGGAGGCCTCCTTGCGGGCCGCCTCCTCTTCAAATCCAAGGTTCACCTCCACGAACGATGATGACCTCTCCTGGGATGCCTTGTGGGAAGGCTCAAGGCGACCTTCCTTTTCCAGATCCTCGGCTATCTCCATCCAGTTCTGGCCAGGGGGTTTCTTTTGGGTAAGCTCTTGGGCGTAAGCCTGGAGGTCTTCGCCTTTCATGAATCTATCCATGGCCTCCACTGCCTTGTGCCCTGCTGCGATGGCCTCAACCACTGTGGCAGGGCCAGTTACCGCATCTCCTGCGGCAAACACGTAAGGGATGGGAGTCTGCATGGTCTCAGGGTTTACCACAAGGGTGTCCCACTTGGTAAGCTCAAGGGAGGGTTCCTTTTTGACCCATTCCACCGTGGGCCTCTGCCCGATGGCAGGGATGATTGCATCGCAATCTATCACAAATTCGGATCCCTCCACCGGCACCGGTCTACGCCTGCCACTTGCATCAGGCTCCCCCAGCTCGGTCTTGATGCACTCTAGTCCTGTCACCTTACCATTTTCACCCTTCACCCGGACCGGTGCTGTGAGGTAGAGGATCTCAATGCCCTCCTCCAGGGCATCCCGTATCTCTTCTGGGTATGCAGGCATCTCATCCCTTGTGCGGCGATACACAATGCTGACCTTTTCACAGCCTAGCCTCAGGGCAGATCTTGCAGCATCAACGGCCACATTGCCGCCCCCGATGACCACCACCCGATCCCCAGGCTTTTGGCCCCTGCCAAGATTCACCTGTCTCAGGAAATCCACGGCGTCCTGGACCCCCTGGAAGTCTTCCTCGCCCGGGATGTTCAGCTTCATCCCTCCGTGAGCACCTATACCTATGAAAATCGCGTTATAGCCCTGCTCTTTCAGCTCATCCAGGGTGAAGTCCCTGCCCAAGGCCTTGTTGGTCTGAGCCTCGATGCCCAGGCTCAATATTGCATCTATTTCTTGGTCTAGGATCTCCGGCGGCAGGCGATAGTCAGGGATACCCACCCTGAGCATGCCTCCCAGGACGGGAAGGGCCTCAAAGATGGTCACCTGATAGCCCCTAAGCCTCAGGTAATATGCCACTGTGAGGCCTGCCGGCCCTGAACCCACCACAGCCACCTTTTCAGGTCTTTCCTGGATCTCAGGCCGGGGCAGTGAAGTGACATCTGCATGGTCTGCTGCAAATCGCTTCAACTCCCGTATGGCCACAGGCTCGTCCACCTCAGCTCTCCGACAAGCCTTTTCACATGGAGCAGGACACACCCTCCCCAAGGTGCCGGGGAGAGGCAGACGCTCCATGATCACCCTTACGGCCTCAGGGTATTTCCCGGCCTCTATCAGGGCCACATAGCCTTGCACATTGGTGCCCGCAGGGCAGGTTATCACACAGGGGGCCCTGTCGTATTTGGGGCCTATGGTGTAGGTTATGGGGACTGCCTGGGGAAAGGGGCGATAGATGGCCTTCCTCATCTTGGTGCCCACGTCCCACTCATTGGGAAACTCCACCGGGCAGACCTTTTCGCACTCCCCACACCCTGTGCAGGTCTCTTCAACATAGCGGGCCTTTCGTCTGACCTTTACCTTGAAGTTGCCGATAAAGCCGTTGACCTCCTCCACTTCGCTGTAAGAGAGCAGCTCTATGTTAGGGTCCTGGCCCACTGAGACCATCTTTGGGGTGCCAATACATGCCGCACAATCCAGGGTGGGGAAGGTCTTATCGTACTGGAGCATATGGCCTCCCACTGTGGGCTGTCTTTCAACCAGATACGCCTTGTATCCTGCCTTTGCGATGTCGAGGGCCGCCTGCATTCCAGCAATCCCACCCCCCACAACAAGGGTATTTGTGCATACCGGAAATCGGGCAGGACTCAACGGTTCCTGGTAGCTGACCCTTGATATACCAGCCCCCACAAGGGTCTTGGCCTTCCTTGTGGCCTCATCTTCATCCTCAGTGACCCAGGACACATGCTCGCGGACATTCACCATGTGAAATGCCTTATAAGGGTTCAGACCAGCCCTTTCACAAACGGCACGAAAGGTCTTTTCATGCATCCTGGGAGAGCAGGAGGCCACCACCACACGGGTCAGCC
>JALVMN010000016.1 GCA_027027005.1 Desulfobacterales bacterium
TGGGGCTCACCGCCTTCTCGTAACGCTTACCGTTCACGGTGATCTGGATAAGTCTTTTCATGGGTGTTTTCCTCCAGTTCTAGTACACGCCTAGTATTTCTCCTTGATTTGCTCATGGGCCATGGAAAGGGCCCTTTTGGTGAGGACGGCCACCATGTCTCGCCTGTAAGCGGCTGAGGCCCGAAAATCATCTATGGGACGGCTGTCATGGGAAGCGGCCCTGCCTGCCTGTTCAAACAGCTCTTGGGTTGGTTTTTCCCCCTTCAGGACTTTCTCTGCGCCAGGGGCCCTTATGGGTGTGGGGGCCACGGAGCCCAGCACCACCCTGGCATCCGAAATCAGGCCATGGGAGTCCACACAGAAAAACGCAGCAACATTTACTATGGAAATCTCCAGGGCCTTTCTGACCCCCAGCTTTATGTATCCACAGCCACTTAGCTCAGGGGGGGCGGGCACCAGGAGGTCTGTCAGGATTTCATCATGCTGTATTACCGTCTGGCCGGGGCCCTTGAAGAAATCTTCCAATAAGACCTCTCTTTTACCAGCGTGGCTCCTGAGAACGGCCTTTGTGCCGTAAGCCATGAGGGAGGGTGGAAGATCCGCCGCTGGCCTGGCAGAGACCACATTTCCGCCTACGGTTGCAAGATTTCTTACCAGCGGAGAGCCAAGGGACTCGGCTCCCATGGCAAGGCCGGGCAAAAGGCCCTTTAAGAGCTCCGAGGCCTCGACGTCAGCCACCCGATGGCAGGCGCCTATCCTAATCACTTCCTTTTGGTCATCCACTCCCACCAGTTCCTCAAGGTGGCCTATTGAGACGACGTGGTCAGGGGACTCCACCCCTTTTTTCATGTTGGCCACCAGGTCTGTTCCACCTGCCAACACCTTGGTCTCGTTGCCCAGAGCGGCAAGGGTCTCACAGGCCTCGGAAATATTCTCAGGCTCATGATATTGAAATCTTGGAAGCAACAACATTTGCACATCCTCCCATCCGCCGCCCAATGGGCGGCCTGGTCTATAGCTCAGGAGATGTCTCGTCTCTCCCTAGCCTCTTTTCAATGTCCTTGGAGATTTTTTTTAACAACTTGGCGAATTCCTTCATCTTGTGGTCGTCCAACTGGCTTTTCAGCCCAACGACCCATATCCCGGCCTTCCTGCCCGGCCACCTGATGGGGGCTGCTATGGCCCTGATGCCGAGTATGTATTCCTCGTCGTCAAAGGCGATGCCCTGTTCTTGGACATCACGGATAATTTTTTTATATTCTTTTTTGTTGATGCAGGTGTGGGGGGTAAATTTTTTCAGGTCAAGTGTTGCAAGGGCCTCTTCCAGTTCGGGGTCGTCCATCTGGGCAAGAAATATCTTTCCAGTGGCTCCAGCAACGAGCGGGATCTTCATTCCTATCTCTGAAGAAACTTTGATGTCAAAAGGGGAGTCCACCTTGTCCAGGATGATGACGCCATCTGATGAAAGAGTGCCGAGGAAGGCTGAAAGCTTGGTGATACGACTCAGTTCCTCCAGATAGGGGCGGGCCACATTAACAAGATCAATGGACTCCTTGGCCTTCATGCCAAGGGTATAGAGGCGGGGGCCAAGGACATAGGTCCCCCCGGGGCCGTTTTCCACTATCCCGAGGCTTGCGAGGGTGCCCATGATATTGAATACTGTGCTCTTTGGGTAATTGAGGTGCCTTGAGATGGCGCTAAGGGTCATCCCCTCTCCGTTTGTGGAAAGAAGGCCCAGGATGGCAAAGCATTTTTCCACGGCCGGGACCTTTTTAAGGCTCTCTTTTCTCTTCATGGACAAAATGTTCAAGATGGAAAACTTCTGTTTCCTATATCAGACATCTGTCGTTGAAGTCAACCAAATAATGGGCCCAAGTGAGGAAAAGGTGGCTTCGCCGTACCCGGCTCAGGGCAGGCCTTTATAGAGCAGGACAGGGGTTGAGTGTGGTATCAGTACATCATATTGGGTAGGAACAAGATCAGCTGGGGAAAGGCGATCAATATGATCACTCCGGCAATCACCGCCAACAGGAAGGGAAATATGCCCTTGAAGATGGTCTCAAGGGGCACCTCACCTATCACGCTTCTTGCAACACCAAAGACCACATAGACATTGATCCCCACCGGAGGGGTGATAACCCCCATTTCGGTCACCATGACTATAATGATGCCGAACCAGATGGGATCGTATCCCAGGTTTACCACCACCGGATAAAACACCGGTATGGTAAGCATGACAAAGGCAAGGGCATCCATGAAGCAGCCGCCGATAAAATAGACCAGGATGATAATGGCCATTATCACAAAAGGGGGAAGGTCAAAGCCCCCAACCCAGCTGGCTATCTGGAATGGGATGCGGGTGACGGCCAGAAATTTGCCAAAGATCACGGCCCCTGCTATCAACATCATGACCATGCAGGAAGTCCTGAGGGTCTCATAAAGGGATTTCACAAATCCCTGCCAGGTGAGCTGGCGTCTGACCGC
>JALVMN010000017.1 GCA_027027005.1 Desulfobacterales bacterium
TATACGGCCAGTCGCGCCAGTCCTTGCTGTTGGGGTCCTTGCAGTACCTTTCGTAATACTGCTTCACATACCGATCCCTGTCGCCCCAAATGGTCTGAAATGTTCCCGGCCAAGGAGCCTGTATGCAAAGGTTGCCTGCAGTGCCCTTCCCCGGCTCCACCACATTCCCTTCGTCGTCATATACAATGGGATGGATACCAGGCATCCCGGGTCCAGCGCTTCCGGGCTTCATGGGCATCACGGCAGGCATGGTGCTGCAAAGGAAGCCGCCGGTCTCGGTCTGCCAGTAGGTATCCACGATCACGGCCTTCTTCTTGCCCACCACCTCGTAGTACCACTTCCAGACCTCTGGCTCGATGGGCTCACCGACCGTTACCATAAGCTTGAAGTTGTAGTTGTACTTCTGGGGCTCGTCCGGGCCGATCTTCCGCAGGGCCCTGATGGCGGTAGGAGCGGTGTGAAAGATGTCCACATCGAGGTCCTGTGAAATCCTCCAGGGGCGGCCGGGATCAGGGTAGTTGGGGATTCCCTCGTAAACTATGCTGGAGGCGGCATTGGAGAGGGGCCCATAAACAATGTATGAATGCCCGGTGATCCACCCGATATCGGCCATGCACCAGTAAGTGTCCTCGGGCTTTATGTCCAACACATACCTGGAGGTCCCTGTCACATAGGCCAAATACCCCCCGATACCGTGCTGGCAACCCTTGGGTTTTCCCGTGGTGCCGCTGGTGTACATCAGGAAGAGGACATCTTCGGCGTTCATCTTTTCGGGTTCAACCCTGGCGCCGTAATAGTCCTTGAGCACATCATTTACGAAATAGTCGCGGCCATCCACCATGGGGTTGTCAGGGGCAGAATACTTGCCGGGATACCGCTGCCACACCAGCACCTTGTCCACCACCTGGCCGTCCTGCTTGGCAAACTCCACTGCCTCATCGGCCTTCTGTTTGTGGTTCAAGAGATTCCCTCCCCTGTAGTAGGCATCCATGGTGATGAGCACCCTGCTCCCGGAGTCCACGATCCGGTCGGCACAGGCCTTGCCTGAAAAACCGCCAAACACCTGGGAGTGGATCACGCCCAGGCGGGCGCAGGCCAGCATGGTGATGGGAAGCTCGGGTGTCATGGGAAGGTGAAGGGTGACCCGGTCCCCTCTCTTGAGTCCTGCAAAGTCCCGAAGCAGGGCTGCCATCTCATTTACCCGCCGGTAGAGCTCCTGGTAGGTAATCACCTCCACCTTTTCCTCTTCCAGCTCAGGGACAAATATTATGGCCGCCTTGTTCTTGTATTTTTTCAGGTGCCGGTCAACGCAGTTGTATGAGGCATTGATCTTGCCGCCCACAAACCACTTCCAGCAAGGGGCATCGCTGGTATCCAGGATGGTGTGCCAGTATTCATACCAGTCCAGGAGGTCTGCGTATTCTTTCCAAAAATAGGGGAAGTTCTCCAGCGAGAATCGCTCGTAGATCCCAGGATCGGTCATGTTGGCCTGGGCGATGAACTCCATTGTAGGATGAATATACTCCTCCTCCCCCCAATGAACCGCAATTGCAGCCTCAGAAGTCTCCAATGTTTCTTTTTCTTCTGCCATAATTAGGTTCCCCCCCTTTCATTGATAGTATATCCCCGGAGTCAAAA
The DNA here is from genome assembly GCA_027027005.1 of Desulfobacterales bacterium. Taxonomy (GTDB): domain Bacteria; phylum Desulfobacterota; class DSM-4660; order Desulfatiglandales; family Desulfatiglandaceae; genus JALVMN01. The sequence continues at coordinate 1,639 of JALVMN010000017.1, forward strand.
CCGGAGTGTTATCCATCACGGGACAACATTCTCAAACCAGGCTTTGGGAATTCTCGCAGTTGGTTTGTGGGTGCCGTACAGCTTCCGAACCAGCCAAAGGGTTATATTCTCAAATTAACCAACCTACCAAAAACCTTACATTTAACCACTTCTGCAAGGCCATTGGTGACCTGCAGGCATTTGACGGTCAAAATACCAAGTCAATACAATAAAGTTTGTGGTTCAGGATATCTGTACCTTCAGGGGTGTACTCGTACTTAGGACGATAAGAGCTTTTTATCTCAGATAGGTTGCCTGCTATGAGGACTCTGTTTGGGAAATGAATCTGCATCTATCTCGCTCGATCAAGGTTGTTGTTTGTAAGATGCGGATGACAAATTCAGACCAAGTCTATTTTAATGTTCTTGTTGACCTCCTCTGACCTATAATTTTCGAACTAGCCCTCGTCAATCTCTCGAGGCTAGGCAGTGTCTTACCAGACAATTTTTTGGGAGTATAGGGAGCGAAATCTTATGAGTCAAGAAAAAAAAGCCTATAAATAAAGGCCCTGGAGGGGTTCATTCTATTTTGGATTCGATATCTTTTTTAGTTGACGGTGTTAACAAGTCCTGCTAAAGTCCCATTTAACACTACCCGTAGATTAATCCTCAAGGAGCATTTTTTATGAAAAAGGTAGTAGTTTCATTCTTATTTGTATCCATTCTGTTGATTTCACTGTCGACTATCCTGAATCCTTTAAAGGCCACGGCCCAAGAGCAAAAACCTCTGATCCCCAACAAGGCCCTGTGTGCAAAGATGCTCCGATTTGGCAAGGAGGCCTATGCAAGGGGCAAGTACTTGGATGCAAAAGAATATTTTCGCAAGGCCGTCCAGGCGGATCCCTTCTCACAGGTGGCATGGAGGTACTATGACCAGGCCGTGATATTTGCCTTGGCTGAAAAGGTGGAAAAGGAAGCAAATCTCTTATTGCCGGATGTGTCCACTCGCACGCATCTTCCAACCCAAGGGCCTCCTGCTCCTTCCCCCGCTTCTCCCAAAAAGCCGGCAACAGGTGCAGAAGAGGATGAAGAAGAGGAAGGGTGCTGAAAGGGAGGCCTCCAATGGACCAAGGGGCTGAAAGAGGGGCCTTTTACCAGATTCTCGCCAGTGGATACAACAAGATATTTGGAGAAAACTGGCCCATTTGGGTGGGAGGATTGCTCATAGGGATCACCAGTGTGATTACCTTTGCGTGGGCCAGACCATGGGGTGTTGCTGGCGGCCTTAGAAACTGGGGAGACTGGATATTTTATCTCCTGGGGGTTTACTCAAAAAAGCCCCTTTCTCCGTTCATTTCCACCAACTCCATACTGACCCTGGGGCTCTTGTGGGGGGCGTTCGGCTCTGCCCTCATGTCAAGGCAATTTTCGATTCGAATGGCCCCTGCCTTTGAACTACTCAAGGGCATGGTTGGGGGCATCCTCATGGGGATCGGGGCTGCCATGGCAGGGGGATGTAATGTTGGAGGGTTTTTTTCGGCCACCAGCGCCATGTCCCTTGGTGGCGTCATGATGATGCTGGGGCTAGTTGCAGGTGCTTATCTGGGCATCCGCTATCTGTTCTGGGAACTGGAACACATTCCTTCAGCAGGAGGGGGTGGGATCTCAGGAGAAAAGAAAAAGGGATTTGACTGGGGCAAGATACAGCCTTATGTGGGCGCCGCAGTGATTCTGGGCGCAGTGGTGTTTGGCTGGATTTACTCCACCATGGCCCTTACCCGGGTGGGAGTTCTGCTCCTTTGCGGCGTTGCCTTTGGCTTGATAATCCAAAGGACCAGGTTTTGTTTTGTGAGGTGTTTTAGAGACCCGTTTATGACCGGGGAGGCTGAAATGGCGAGAGCCGTGGCCACAAGCCTTATGATCAGCATCCTCGGATTTGCGGCCCTCAAGTGGACCGGGCTCAGGCCTGAAGAGGCCTATGTCACCCAGGCCTTCTGGTTTGGCGGCGTGGTTGGTGGCTTGATCTTTGGATTTGGTATGGTTGTGGCAGGGGGATGCGGTAGCGGGTCCGTGTGGCGGGCAGGTGAAGGACACGTAAAACTCATAATCGCTGTTTTGTTCTTTTCCCTGTCAACCTCTTTGTTCAAGGCATGGATAAGGGCCTCAAAAACACTCAGTACCTTGATGGGACGCAGGGTATTTCTGCCCGACCTCATCGGTTATAAATGGACCGTCATAGGGCTTATTACCCTTATGGGCGCCTATTTCCTCGTTACCACCTGGAACGAGGAGACAGATAAGTTCACCATAGAAATCTAAAGAGGGAGGAAAAAATGGTAGAGAACATCACGCCTGACGAGACATTGGATTGCAGGGGGCTGAGTTGCCCAATGCCCATCCTGAAAACCAAAAAGGCCATCGGCAAGCTAAAATCAGGGCAGATACTTGAGGTCCTGAGCACTGATCCAGGGACCCGCAATGACATGCCTTCATTCGCCAAGAAATCAGGCCACGAGTACCTTGGGGAAAAAGAGGATGAAGGTTTTGTCCGCTTTTATTTGAAGGTAAAGTAAGGAGTGGATCCCATGGCAAAGAAGCTGGGAATCTTTGTGAGCACTGACAGACACCTGGACAAGATCATTCAGATATGCAAGGCGGCCAAGGAAAAGGATATCGAAGTGAACATCTTTTTCAGTCATTTGGGCACGCTCCTTACCCAGGACCCAAGGTTTGAGGAACTGGTGGGGCTCGCCAACATGTCCCTTTGCAATGTGGGCTTTGAGAGCCACGGGCTGAAAAAGCCCGTGCCAGGCATTGCGGACAAAGATTACGCCACCCAGGCCAGGCACGGCGAACTGATTGAGGAATGTGATCGATACCTTTCGCTCTAATGGAATTGAGAGGGGTGAGTAGAGAATGGAAAATGTCAAACACGTGGCCTTCTTGATAAGGCGAAAAGAAGACCTTTGGGAGGGATCGCGCTCCACCCTCGGGCTTGCGGTGGAAAACATGTGGGCATACATGTTCGTGATCGACGTGGAAGTGGACATGACCGAGGAGTTCAAAGAGAACCTGGAGTGGTTGGTGGATATGGAGTGCGAATACTATTCCAACAACAAGGTAAATGTGGAAAAACACGGCTTCAAGTACCTTAGCCTTGAAGAGATGGGCGAGAAGCTGAAGGACATGGACCTGGTGGTGCCATTTGGGAGTGCAACATGAAGATACTGCATATCTTTAAGACAGAACCTGATCAGGTTACCAACACCTTGGTGGAAGTCATATCAAAGGGGGAAGAAATCACCACATTTGAGCTTTACAAGGACGATGTGGACTACGGAAGGCTGTTGGACCTGATATTTGAGCACGACAAGGTGATCACCTGGTGGTAACACACCTCAAATAAAAAGGCGAGCCTAACACCAGGCTCGCCTCTTGCAGATTCTTTATTTCAAATCCAGCCTACCATTCTTCGTCCAGATCGATGCCATCCCTTTCATACTGAGCATCCCGCTCTTCATGGGCCTTCTTTATCTCCTCTTCACTCCAAGGCTCTACGATCAGGGAGTCTGCCACCAGCTCCCAGATGTACTTTATTTCAACACCCAGCTCATATTCGGGCACGATGGACTTCATCAACTGGTCGCGGCAGTTGTGGCATGGTGCGATCACCATCTTGGCACCTGAGTCTCGTATCTGTTTTGCCTTGACCCTGCCGTAAAATATCCTTTCCTCCGTATAAGGCATGGCCCAGGCCCCTCCACCTCCACCACAGCAGAACTGGTTCATGCGGTTGGGATACATCTCCACAAAGTTCTCACAGCACTGCTGGATGATCCATCGGGGTTCTTCAAAGTAGCCGTGGCCAAATGCCTTCTGGCTCTTTCGTCCGTAGTTGCAGGGCTCGTGCAAGGTGGTGGGTTCGGTGTGGATGGATTTATCCACCTTGATCCTTCCGGTTTCAAGGTATTCCTTCAACAGATCAAATACCGAGACCACCTTGTACTTCTTGAATACCTCTGGATACCATGTTTGCAGACCAAGCCTGGTCGCATAATAGGCGTGGCCTCATTCAGGCAAGAGGAGTGTGCTACACTCCAGCCTCTCCATGTGGTCCACAATCCTTCCCACAATGGTCTTCATGGCCTCGTCATCGCCGGAGAAAAGACCCCAGTTGACCCCCTCCCAGTTTTCAGAGGCAACGGTCCAGCTCTCCTTTGCACAATAAAAAATCTTCCACCAGAACTTCATGTCGTCCGGCTCACCAAAGGGCTCCTTTGAATTGATGGTCACAAAGACATTGGCTCCCTTCTTGTCCACAGGCACGTAGAAACCTGGAAAGCCCTCGTCCTCATCCATCTCCTTGGAGAGATCTGCCAAGAGAAACAGGAAATCATCCTTGGGGATACCCAAGTTATTCCCTTTCTCCAGGCACATGACCACGCCCTTATGAATGGGGCCCGGCACCTTGTCCCTTTCCCTTAAGCCTCTTGCCTTCCTCATTACCTTTAGGATCTCCACGCCCTGGGGGCAGGCATATTCGCACCTGCCACACATGGTGCAGATCCACGGAAATCTCGAATCTATCAGCTCTTGGTCCAGACCCAGGGCGGCCATGCGGATGGCCTTCCTGGGGTCAAGTCCGTCAACTCCTGTAACCGGGCACCCGCCTGCACAAGTGCCGCAGGTAAAGCACACATCAGCCCACTCAGGTGCCGCCTTCAACTTGCTCTCTTTGGGATTAACCGAAACAGGCTCCATAAATTACCCTCCTGAATTCATTTGGCTGTTTCAGCCAATTTGATGGCATGGCCTTGGAAGCAACAAATCGTTCTTGCTCCACAGACAATTCCAATGGCCCTTTTAACCTGTTTGCCACTGAAAGTCAATGGATAAAACGCCATTGGGTATAGTTAAAATATAGCTATAATGTAGATAAATCTATTGCCATTTGCCACCCTTTCCATTATAAGTTTTCATGCCTTGGACATTTTGGATCTAAAACTGAATGGATGTAAGGAGGTAACAATCAATGGATTTTGCTCTTAGTGAAGAACTCCAGATGCTTCGAGAGATGGCAAGGGATTTTGCCAAAGAGAAAATCGCCCCTTATGCAGACGAGTGGGACGAAAAACATTACTTTCCCTATGAGGAAGTCATCAAGCCCATGGGAGAACTCGGCTTTTTTGGCACCGTAATCCCGGAGGAATACGGGGGCAACAACATGGGATGGCTGGCGGCCATGATCTTGACCGAGGAGATCGCAAGGGCATCCAGCTCCCTAAGGGTTCAGATCAACATGCAGGCCCTGGGTTGTGCCTATACCATTTATAGATACGGCTCAGAGGAGCTGAAACAAAAATATGTACCCAAGCTGGTCAGTGCCGAGTATCTGGGGGGATTTGCCATTACAGAGCCCAACGCAGGATCAGACGTTATGGCCATGAAATCCACGGCAGAGGACAAGGGCGACCACTGGCTGTTGAATGGCACCAAGACCTGGATCTCCAACGCCTCCATCGCAGATGTGGTGATCTTTTATGCCTACACAGACAGGGATGCAAGAAGCAAGGGGCTTTCGGCCTTTGTGGTGGAGCTAAAAAACTTCAACGGCATCACCACCACGGAGCTTGACAAGATGGGTTCCCGCTCATCGCCCACAGGTGAGATCTATCTCGAGGATACAAAGGTGCCCAAGGAGAACATCCTTGGCAAACCCGGTGATGGCGCAAAGATAGTGTTCGGCTCCCTCAATCAGACAAGGCTTTCTGCGGCTGCAGGTGGAGTCGGGGTCGCCCAGGCCTGCCTGGACATCGTTACCACCTATTGCCAGGAAAGGGAGCAGTTCGGAAAGCCCATTGGGCACTTCCAGATGAACCAGGACATGATTGCCCAGATTGCAGCCGAGATCGAGGCCGCCCGCCTCATGGTTTACAAGGCCGCCTGGCAGAAGGACCAGGGCCAGTTGGGCAACACCCTGGAGG
>JALVMN010000018.1 GCA_027027005.1 Desulfobacterales bacterium
CATATCGTTGCAGAGGCCCAAAAACAGGAGGGCACCGTGGCCTTTATCGATGCAGAGCATGCCCTTGATGTCAACTATGCACGCAACCTGGGAGTGGATGTGGAGGGCCTGCTGGTCTCCCAGCCTGACACCGGTGAGCAGGCCCTCGACATCGCCGAGATACTGGTCCGCAGTGGCGCCATTGATGCCCTGGTGATAGACTCTGTGGCCGCCTTGGTGCCGCGGGCAGAGATTGAAGGTGAGATGGGAGACCAGCACGTGGGGCTCCAGGCCCGGCTCATGTCACAGGCCCTCAGGAAGTTGACAGCCACCATAAGCAAGTCGCGCACCTGTGTGATCTTCATAAACCAGATAAGGATGAAGATAGGAGTGATGTTCGGCAGCCCAGAGACAACCACGGGTGGAAATGCCCTGAAGTTTTATGCAACCCAGAGGCTTGACATCCGGAGGATCGGCGCCATCAAAGAGGGCGATCAGGTGGTGGGAAACCGCACCAGGGTCAAGGTGGTAAAGAACAAGATCGCCCCCCCGTTCAAAGAGGCTGAATTTGACATCATGTACGGCAAGGGTATTTCAAAGGAGGCAGACATCCTGGACTTGGGGGTGTCCCTTGGGGTGGTGGATAAATCGGGAGCTTGGTATTCCTTCGGGGATCAGAGGATCGGCCAGGGCCGTGAGAATGCAAAGCGCTTCCTGGCCGAACACACCGACATACGCGACCAGATAAAGGACCTGATCATGGAAAAGACCGGCTTAAAGGAGCTTAGACAAAAGGCCCAAGAGGTTCAACAATAATTCAACACAACAGGTATAGATATGAACTTTAGAGAGATCAGGCAGAAGTTCTTGGACTACTTCAGGGAAAGGGGACACGAAATAGTGCCCAGCTCTTCACTTATTCCGCACGATGACCCCTCTTTGCTCTTTACCAATGCAGGCATGGTCCAGTTCAAGAGGCTTTTCTTGGGAGAGGAAAAGAGGGGCTATACCAGGGCGGCCTCTTCCCAGAAGTGTGTTCGTGCGGGAGGAAAACACAACGATCTTGACAATGTGGGATACACGGCCAGGCACCACACCTTTTTTGAAATGCTAGGGAACTTTTCCTTTGGCGACTACTTCAAGGCAGAGGCCATAGAGTGGGCCTGGGATCTACTCACCCAGGGCTATGGCCTTCCTCCTGGGAAGCTGTATGTCTCTGTGTTTGAAGATGACGACGAGGCCTATGAGCTATGGAACAGGTCCATCGGGGTACCCCATGAGAGGATAGTTCGGCTGGGAGAGAAGGACAATTTCTGGGCCATGGGCGATACCGGGCCGTGCGGCCCTTGCTCTGAGATCCTGATAGACCAGGGTGAGGAGCTGGGTTGTGACAGCCCTGACTGTGGCCCTGGATGTGATTGTGACCGGTATCTGGAGATCTGGAACCTGGTCTTCACCCAGTTTGACCGTCAGAAGGACGGCACCTTGGTGCCCCTGCCAAAACCGAACATAGATACAGGCATGGGCCTTGAGAGGTTGGCCGCTGTGGTCCAGGGCGTCAAGTCCAACTATGACACCGACATATTCATGGACCTGATCCACTGGATACAGGAACTCTCGGGCAAGGAATACGGTGGCGAGCAGATTAAGGATGTGGCATTCAGGGTCATTGCCGATCATTCAAGGGCCGCGGCCTTTCTCATAGGTGATGGTGTCATGCCCTCCAATGAGGGGCGTGGTTATGTGCTGAGGAGGATCATCAGGCGGGCGGTACGCTATGGGCAATACCTCGCCCTGGAGGCCCCGTTCCTCTTCAAGGTCTGCCAGAAGGTCATCGAGGTGATGGGACAGGACTATCCCGAGCTCATTCAATCCCGGGAATTTATAAAAGGTGTGGTTGAAAACGAAGAGAGGCGATTCTCCGACACCCTGCGCTTCGGCCTCAAGGTGCTCTACGATGAGATACAGGAGCTAAGGGAGAAGGGCGGTGACACCATAGCCGGGCATGTGGCCTTCAAGTTATACGACACCTATGGCCTCTCCCTCGACATAGTCCAGGATGTGGCCCGCGACGAGAAGCTCAACGTGGATGTGGCCGGCTTTGAAGAGGAGATGAATGCTAGAAGACGCATGTCCCAGGAATCCTGGAAGGGAAGCGGGGAGCAAGAGATTGCCCAGGGTTTCAAGGAACTGCTGGCACAAGGCCTTGGCACGGAATTTATTGGCTACCAGGCCCTGGAGGGCCAATCAGAGGTGGTGGCCATCCTGAAGGAGGGTGCCCAGGTAAAAGAGGCCTCAGAGGGAGAAGAAATGGAGGTGGTGCTTGCCAGGACCCCGTTTTATGGTGAGGCCGGGGGCCAGGTGGGTGATACCGGCTGGATCACTTCTGATAAGGTGAGGGTTGAGGTCTCAAACACGGTAAAGGTGGCCGATACCCTGGTGGTCCACAGGGGAAAGGTGGTCTCCGGG
>JALVMN010000019.1 GCA_027027005.1 Desulfobacterales bacterium
GTGCTGTGCCTTCTGGTTCCAGATAGCAGGCCTAACTCTCAAAACATGAGCTGCGGGGTGTCTGTTGCCTGGGGAGAGAACATGTCCTTGCTAGCACCGCAAACAGGACAGACCCAAGAAAACGGCAGATCCCTAAACGGGGTGCCGGGCTCAATACCTCCCACAGGGTCACCTGCCTCTGGATCGTAAACATATCCACATATTCCACAGACGAATTTTTCCATTTTGTTTATTCCCCGTCTTTAGTGCGTAAACCTAGGCCCACCTGAAGTAGGAACCCAACAAAAGGGGACTTGTTCAGTCCACCTTTTTGAATGCCTGTGCCTTTGCACCGCAAACCGGACACTTTTCCGGGGGGTCGTTCTCGCATGTGTAACCGCATACAGAGCAGATGTAATAATCGGTATCTTCTTGGTTTTCCAGGTTATCCAGGGCCTTTTGATAGAGGGCGGCATGGACCTTTTCTACCTCATTGGCGTACCTGAACGACCTCTCTGCAGCCTTGTTTCCCTCTGAAGCGGCCTGCTCTATCATTGCCGGATACATGTTCTTGAACTCATGTGTTTCGCCTGCAATGGCATCCTTCAGGTTCTCAGCAGTAGAGCCCACGGCACCAAGGGCCTTTAGGTGGGCGTGGGCATGGACGGTTTCTGCCTCTGCTGCAGCCCGAAACAGCTTTGCCACTTGGGGGTAACCCTCTTTTTCAGCCTGTTTGGCATAGGCAAGATACTTTCTGTTGGCTTGTGATTCTCCTGCAAATGCATCCTTCAGATTCTGTTCGGTCTTACTCATACTCATTTCCTCCTTGTGAAAATTATTGTGTCAGGTGAACTTTGGTACACTACTGTCTCACGATACAATGCATCTAGAATCCCCAATCAATCGGTTTTAGGCCATTCCTCCTCTCTTTTTTCAACATAATAGCAGAAGCGGTCCCACTTTACCTCTTTTCCGGTGACAGGGCACTTCAGTGTGACCTTGTGCTCAGAGATCCCAATTACTTCCCAGTCACCACTACGAGGGCCTTCCTGGATGTTTATCTTTTCTCCCACCTCAAAGGGATAAGGTTTGAAGACCGTGACGGTAAATCGTGCCATTACTACCCTCCCTAAAGGCCATCATTCTCTCAAGCCGCTACTGAAAACCTCTTCTCCCTGAAAAGCACCTTTGGCCTCTGGCACCTGGGGCAAGTGAGTTGATCAGGGAGATCTTCAAACGGTGTTCCCGGTGCCCAGCCGGCCTCCTGATCCCCCTTTTCCGGTTCATATTTATAACCACATGGGCACTGGTAGATATGGACCTTTTTGAATGCTGGTTTCGCCATGGAACTCTGGCCTCCTTTATTTTTTTAATAACAAATTACTCAAGAATCATGCCACGTTGGAGCCTTCATGAATCGTCTTGAAAGCAGAACAAAATTGGAAGGTTAAAACTGGAAGGCCGGAAAAGGAAAGCCCTCGAGAAAAGGTACACCTCTTTAACATGATACAATAGTGTATCTCTAATCCGGTGAAACTGGATGGCTGGAGAGCTAGTCCTTACCACAACACCTTGTAAGGTAGTCGATCACGGTCTTGAGTTCTTCATCCGTGATCTCCAGACCATAGTCCTTCATTTGTCCTATGAGTTTATGCCACTCTTTGGCCGAACGCTTGGAACGTGATATGGAATTTAGCCCGTGACACGTATTACATTTCTCAATCATCTTTGTTTTTCCTGGAAGGTCTGGAAAATTTCCCCCCCCAAATGAGAGAGATGGGGAGATAAAAGGCAGAAATACAATTGTTAATATCAGCATGTATTTTTTCATGTCTCCTAACCTCTGCTAGAATTTTTCCCTAAGCTAAGCGTGGGGGGAAGAAATGTCAACCCGCACAATATTATTGCCCCTCGAGTTGACAGATCATGGAGCGTTTGCCTATACTCGGGCCACCTCTAACTTCATGGAAAGGAGTGAAACAAGTGACCATGGATTCCAAGTACGAAGATCTATTAAAGGCAAAGATGTCTCCTGAAGATTACCAAAAGCTCATGGCCCTCAACAATGAGAGGCTTTTTGAATTTATAAGGGACTCGGTGGAGCTTTGTGACCCTGACGAGGTGCTCGTATTCGATGACTCGGAAGAAGGTGTGGAAATCACTAGGCGAAGGGCCGTGGAGGCAGGAGAGGAGGCAGAACTTGCCATCCAGGGCCATACGGTTCACTTTGACGGGTTTTATGATCAGGGAAGGGACAGGGAGGTCACCAAATACCTGGTTCCAAAAGACGACAGCCTCTCTGAGGCCCTCAACCAGATAGAAAGGGAAGAAGGGCTCCAGGAAGTCCGGGGCCTGCTCAAGGGTTCCATGAAGGGGAAGCCCATGCTGGTGCGCTTCTTGACCCTGGGGCCGAGGAACTCGGTTTTTAGCATACCCTGTGTGGAGCTTACCGACTCGTGGTACGTGTCCCACAGCCTCAACCTCCTTTACAGGCTCGGTTACGAAGAATTCAAGCGGAGGGGGAATTTCTCAGACTTTTTTGCCACCCTTCATTCCGCGGGAAAGCTTACGGAGCGCATGGTGAGCGCCGAGCACGACAAGAAGAGAATATATATCGATTATACCAGGGACATGGTATACAGCGTAAACACCCAGTATGCCGGCAATACCGTGGGCCTGAAAAAACTGGCCTTGAGGCTTACCATCAGAAAGGCAGACAGGGAAGGCTGGCTTGCCGAGCACATGTTCATAATGGGGGTGAAGGGACCAGGAGGCAGAAAGACCTATTTTGGCGGGGCCTTTCCCAGTGCCTGCGGCAAGACCTCAACGGCCATGCTCCTGGGTGAGCAAATAATGGGGGACGACATCGCCTACTTTCGCGCCATAAATGGTGAATGCAGGGCGGTTAATGCTGAGGCAGGTATATTCGGTATCATAAAGGACGTAAACCCTGATGACGACCCTTTGATCTGGGAGGTGCTCACCTCACCGGGAGAGGTGATATTTTCCAATGTGCTTGTAAAAGACGGCAAGCCATACTGGCTCGGCATGGGTCAGGAACTCCCCAAGGAAGGGATCAATTTTTCAGGGGAGTGGTATGAAGGCAAGAAAGACCCCGAGGGCAATCCCATACCCCCTGCCCACAAAAACGCCCGCTACACCGTTACATTGAAGGCACTGGCCAATTGTGATCCTGAGCTTGAAAACCCTGAAGGAGTGGTGCTGGGCGGCATCATGTATGGGGGAAGAGATGCCAAAGGCTATGTGCCGGTCCAGCAGGGATATGACTGGGATCACGGAATCATAGCTTATGGTGCCTCACTGGAGACCGAGACCACCTTTGCAATAATAGGCAAGGAAGGGGTCCAGGAGATCAACATAATGAGTATCCAGGACTTCGTTTCCATCCCATTGGGCAAATATATTCAAAATAACCTGGACTTTGGAAAGAAACTCAGCAGACAGCCGTTGGTATTCGGAGTCAATTATTTCCTGCGGGATGAAGATGGAAATTTCCTCAATGCCATCCAGGATAAGCACGTGTGGGTCAAGTGGATGGAGCTGAGGGTACACGGCGAGGTGGGTGCCATCAAGGCCCCTACCGGGATGATACCCAAATACCAAGACCTAAAGCCCCTTTTCAAAGAGGTGCTTGGCAAGGATTACAGCCATGACGACTATGTAAAGCAGTTCACCACGCGGGTGCCTGAAAACCTGGCAAAGATAGAAAGGGCAGTGGATTTTCACAAGAAAAACACGGAAAATGCCCCGGATGTGCTCTTCGAGGTCCTGGAAAAGCAACGCGAGAGGCTGATCCAAGCCCAAAAGGAATTTGGCGACTACATAAGCCCTGAAAAATTTCCCTCCATATGAGAGATGCTCCCATCCCTCACGGATATTGAGCAAGGCTGTATATTAGTCCTAGGGGGGGCAAAGAGCGGAAAGAGTTCTTTTGCCCTCCAGCTCTGCCACGCCCTTGGAGGCAAAAAAATATTTCTTGCAACTGCTCAACCCCTTGACTCTGAAATGGCCCTTCGCATAGAACGCCACAAAAAGGAACGCCCCCTTGGGTGGCAGACGGTGGAAGAGCCGCTGGAGGTGGGGAGGGCCCTGGAAAGGCTCGATGGACCAGGGACCGTGATACTGCTGGATTGTCTTACCCTGTGGCTTAGCAATCTCATATTGAAATACGGGGACGAGATGGAGCCCATAGAGACTGCCATGAATAATCTTACAGAGGTGTTAAAAAGGGTCAAAGGGGTAGTGGTTGTGGTGAGCAACGAGGTGGGTCTCGGCATTGTGCCTGACAATCCCGTTGCCAGGCGATTCAGGGATCTTGCAGGGAGCTTGAATCAGAGGATGGCCGCCCTAAGCCAAAAGGTCGTAGTGGTCTTGGCGGGCATTCCCACGGTATTGAAGCATTAAGGCAATTAGGCGGCCTTTTTCCGACGGTGTCTCTTTCCCTTGTGATTGAGCCCCAGGGCAATCTCCAAGACTTCCTCCATGCGGCCCACTGGATGAAACTTGATCTGTTTTCGGATCTTTTCAGGGATCTCTTCCAGGTCCTTTTGGTTGTCTTTGGGAAGGATTATCTCCTTGATGCCGCTTCGGCTTGCGGCCAGCACCTTCTCCTTTATTCCCCCCACCGGCAGCACCGTGCCCCGTAAGGTCACTTCGCCTGTCATGGCTAGCCTTGGTTTTACCGGCTTTTTGGTGAGCAGCGAGGCAAGGGCCGTCAGCATGGTCACGCCTGCTGAAGGGCCGTCCTTTGGGATGGCGCCGGCAGGCACATGGATGTGAATGTCGTGTTGTTTGTAAAAATCCTCGGGGATGCCCAGTTCCTCAGCCTTGGAGCGGAGATAGCTGAGGGCGGCCTGGGCCGATTCTTTCATTACATCGCCCAGTTGACCGGTGAGCACCAGGGATTTTTCACCAGGCATCATGGTGGCCTCCACAAACAGGATGTCACCGCCGGTAGGTGTCCAGGCAAGCCCCACGGCAATCCCCGGCACCGAGGTCCTCTCGGCCATGTCGTGGGTGAATTTGGGCTTGCCGAGATATTTTTCCACATCCTTTGCGCTCACCACAAAGCGACCCTTCTTGCCTTCTGCCACCTCCCTTGCAATGGCCCTGCAAATGGCCCCTATCTCTCTTTCGAGATTTCTCAGGCCCGCCTCCCTGGTGTATTCCCTGATGATCTTTCTGAGGGCGCACTTCCTGATGCTCACCTGGGAGCGTTTGAAGCCGTGCTCGGTCACCTGCCTGGGGATCAGGAACTTGGTGGCTATCTGGAGTTTTTCATCTTCGGTGTAGCCCACGAGCTCCAGGACCTCCATCCTGTCGCGAAGCGGGGCAGGGATAGGGTCCAACTGGTTTGCAGTGGTGATGAACATCACCTTGGAAAGATCAAATTCGAGCTCCAGGTAATGGTCTGAAAAGGAGTGATTCTGCTCTGGGTCAAGGACCTCCAGGAGGGCTGAAGAAGGATCCCCTCTGAAGTCCATTCCGAGTTTGTCCACCTCATCCAGCATGAATACAGGGTTATTGGATTTTGCCTTTTTTATCCCCTGTATTATGCGGCCAGGAAGGGCACCCACATAGGTCCTCCGATGCCCCCTTATCTCGGCCTCGTCTCTGACCCCTCCAAGGGATATGCGGACGAACTTTCGTCCCATGGCCTCTGCAATGGCCTTTCCCAGGCTGGTTTTTCCAGTCCCTGGAGGGCCCACAAAGCAGAGAATCGGCCCTTTGTGTTCGGGGTTTAGCTTTCTCACCGCAAGGTATTCCAGTATCCTGTTCTTGACCTTTTCGAGATTGTAATGATGCTTGTCCAGGACCTTCTTGGCTCGATTGATGTCAATGGTGTCTTCAGTTGACTCAAGCCAGGGGAGATCCAGTATCCAGTCCAAATATGTCCTTGAAACCGTGTATTCAGGGGCCATGGGGCTCATCTTGCTCAGGCGCTCAAGTTCCTTTTCAGCCACCTGGCGCGCGGCCTCTGGCAAGGCCTTTTTCTTTAGTCTTTCTTTGAGTTCCTGGATGTCAGGCGACTCCTCTTTGTCAATACCCAGCTCTTTTTGGATGGCCTTGAGCTGCTCTCGCAGGTAATATTCGCGCTGGCTCTTGTCGATCCCCTTTTTTACCTGTTCCTGGATCCTCCTGCCCATCTTCTGGAGCTCCAGCTCCTCGTTCAGGAATAGGATCAGTTTTTTGAGGCGTTCTTTTACATCCAGGGTCTCCAGGATCTCCTGCTTCTTGTTCCTCTCCAGATTCAGTGTGGAGACAACCATGTCGGCCAGGGGCCCGGGTTGCTCCACATTTCTGGCAAGCTGAATAAGTTCGGCTGGCAGATGGGGAGAGAGGTCCACGATCTGCTTAAAAAGGTTCCAGGTGCTCGTCATCATGGCCTCTATCTCTTTTCCCGAGTGCTCTATGTCCTCCAAAGGGACGATCTTTGCCTGCTGGAATGGTTCGGTGGATAAGATGTCTTTAATCTTGACCCGGGAAATCCCTTGGACCACCACCACAGTGCCCTCTTCGGTCTTAGTGAGCTTGAGTATTACCCCAGCGGTGCCCACACTGTGGATTTCGGGTGGACGCCTCTCAGAGGCATCTGGGTCTTTTATCATGGCCACCACAAGCAGCTTGTCCCTCTGAAGCACCTGGTCCACCATCTTGAGGTAATCCTCGTCCCTTACCATCAGGGGGATTACCATCCTGGGAAATATCACAGAGTCCCGCACAGGTAGGACGGGGAGAACCTCAGGTAGCTTCTGATCTTTTTCGTCTGTGTCTTTGAGTTGTTGGTGTTCCATTTTATCTGAAATCTCCTCCTTAAGTCTTGATCTCAACTATCACATCCCGAGGAGGCGCTTTCTTCTTCAGCCTAATGGTCAGGATTCCGTCCTCAAGGGCTGCCTCAATGTTGTTTGGGTCTATCTGAGTGGGCATGCGGATTATGCGTTCAAAATCACCATATCCTATTTCAAGCTGGTGGTGTTTGACAGGAGTATCCTTGGGAAGGTTCTGGCGCCTTACACCCCTCACACTGAGGAGCCTGTCGTGGAAAGAGACCTCGATGTCTTCCCTAGGGACACCTGCCACACTTACATGAACTATAACCTCATCACTGGTCTCGAACATGTCTGCCTCGGGGATCCAATGAACCCCGGTGGCCGAAATGAGCGGTCTGGAGATCCTGAGCATGTCCTCCATCAGTTGCTGCATGCGTCTTTCAAGTGAGCCCAATCTCCTGTCAAACTTCACCTTTATGAAATACATGGTCCTGCTCTCCTGTCTTCTTTGTATGTGAGGGTGCTGATCAGCCCAACGATTTAACCCCCTAAGTATCAAGGTGTCACCCTGCTTTTTTTGCCTTTCAAATCCTTCAATCGTTCAGTGGAAGGCAGGTCATACCAAAGAGGTGGTCAAAAGATAATGCCGGATTTACAAAACCCTTGGAAAAACGACCTGGTGACCAGGAAACTGAAAA
>JALVMN010000020.1 GCA_027027005.1 Desulfobacterales bacterium
ATGCTGGAGCCCACCTCTCCTGCTGAAGCGCGGGACATGACTGTTTCCGCATTCGAGCTTTCAGAGGCACTGGAGCTTCCGGTCATCGTCCGCACCACCACAAGGACTTCCCACGTAAGGGGGCCGGTTGAACTCCGGCAACTTCCGGAAGAGGTCAAGAGGAAGGGAACATTTGAAAAGGACCCAAGAAGATGGGTGCCTGTACCGGCAGTGGCCCGCATCAGGCACAAGGTGCTCCTGGAACAAATTGAAAAGGCCGGGGCCTTGAGCGAGGCCTCTTCCTTCAACATCCTTTCAGGCAATGGACCCCTGGGTATAGTGGCCTCTGGAGTTGCTGCCTGCTACGTGGAAGATGCCCTCATGGAGCTTGGATGTGCAGACAAGGTATCCTTTCTGAGGCTCGGTTTCCCGTATCCCTTCCCGAGAAAGAAGATAGGTGCCTTTTTAAAGGATGTGGAAAAGGTGCTTGTGGTAGAGGAGCTGGAACCATTCCTGGAGGAGGAAATAAAGCTCATCGCGAGGGATCTCGGCATTGACATACCGGTAATGGGAAAGGCCACCGGCCATTTCTCAAGGATGTATGAGTTTGATCCTCTCATGGTCAAGCGCGCCATTGCAGATGCAGCGGGACTGGAACTGGAAAGGCCGAAACAGCCGGATCTTTCCGGTATCCCGACCCTGCCGCTGCGTCCTCCCGTCCTGTGCAAGGGCTGCCCCCACAGGGAGACCTACAATGCCGTCAAGGATGCCCTCAAGGAGTTGAATCTGGAGGAAAATGCCATCTATCCAACTGATATAGGCTGCTACACCCTGGGGCTCCTGCCTCCCATACAGATGGCAGACTATCTTCTGTGCATGGGCTCGAGTGTGGGAACTTCGGCAGGTTTTTCCGTATCTACGGATCACAAGATTATCTCCTTCATAGGAGATTCCACGTTTTTTCACTCCGGTATCTCTTCCCTGGCAAGTGCCTTTCACAACCGCCACGAGTTCTGCCTGGTGATTCTGGACAACAGCACTACTGCCATGACAGGGCACCAGCCCAACCCGGGAATAGAGATAAGACCCCCTGGCTACGACAAGCCCCGTATCCCAATAGAGGATGTGGTCAGGGGGCTTGGAATCACGGACATTCACAAGGTCAATCCTTACAAGAAGAAGGACGCACGCTCTGTCTTCAAGGACGTGCTGTCCAGGGGCGGACTTTCCGTGGTGATTGCTGAGGCCCCCTGTATCCTTTACTACAAGAAGTTCGGAGGTAAAAAGTAATGGAAACAAAGAAGATTCTTTTTACAGGCGTAGGGGGACAGGGGACGCTTCTGGCATCGCGGCTTCTTGGCCAGGCCGCCATGGAGGCCGGAATCCCTGTAAGGGTCAGCGAAGTGCACGGCATGGCCCAGAGGGGAGGAGTGGTGGAATCGACGGTCATGCTGGGAGGGCTTAAAAGCCCCATCATCTCCCAGGCAGAAGCGGACATACTTGTAAGTTTTGAGCCCCTGGAGGCACTTCGTGCCCTGGGCAGGTGTTCTGCAGGAAGCACCATCATAACCAATACGGTGCCCATCGTGCCTTTCACCGTGGATCTCGGCCAGGCGGAATATCCGGACATTGACTACTGGCTTGACTTCATGAAGAATAATTTTGCAAGGGTCTGCGCCCTCGATGCCGATGCCCTGGCAAAAGAGGCAGGCACCACAAGGGCAGTTAACGTTGTGCTCCTTGGAACCCTGATTTCCCTGGGAGAGGTTCCGGTCTCCAGGCAGATGATGGAAGAGACCATCAGGCAGAATGTAAAGCCCAAATTCGTTGACGCAAACCTCAAGGCCCTGGGACTTGGGTTTGACAGGGCAGGGTGCTGAAGATGGAAGTATTGAACATAAGGGCCAAGGCCCTCCGGCTGGTGCTGCTTTCCGTGCTCTGTGTCTTTATCGTTCTTGCTGCCGGATGCACAGAGCGTCAGAGAAAGAATCTCAAGCACTTCAAGTCTGACATCATAGGCCTCAAGAGAAAGGTCACCCTGTATGACTGCAGCGGCAACGTCATCAGGAGCTGGAAGGGCCGTTTCAAGATCGAGGTGCAGGGTTCCTTTGTCTCCTTCATTGACGACAATGGAAAGGATATCAAGGTAAGCGGTACCGTAGTCATCGAAGAACTCTGATTTGATGAAAGGGAAGGACCCTGGTGAACTGAAAGGCGCCGTAGAGGCACTTCTTTTTGCCAGCCCGGCTCCTCTCACTCCAAAGAGGATCTGCCAGCTTCTGCCAGGGGCAGATCAGGACGTCGTAAAGGAGGCAATCTCACTCCTTGCCCGGGATATCAACCAGCCTGGAAGGGGCATAGAACTCGTGGAGATCGCGGGAGGCTGGCGAATCCAGACAAGGCCGGAATTTGCTGATGAGAT
>JALVMN010000021.1 GCA_027027005.1 Desulfobacterales bacterium
TCCTTCAACGAGTTGGGCCGAAGGGGGATCGGGGTCGGAAGGGGGAGGTTTGACATCGGGCTGGTGGAGTGCCTGGATGGATCCGGTAAGGTCCAGAGACTTATGGAGGCTGGGAACAACCTTGTGCACACGCCGCACCATGAGATACGGCTGGACCAGGTTCCCGAACTGAAACAGGATCGGATACGGGTGCATTTCCTAACTCCTGTGCTTCTCAAGGAAAAGGGACAGTGGGCGAGACCTTCTTTCGGGGCCTTGATGAAGAGGCTGAGGGACAGGATCAATGCCCTTTCTTACTTCTACTGTGGAGAGCCGCTTGACATGGACTTCCGCAGGTTCGGTGAAAGGGCAGAGATGGTGCACACTGTCCAGCAAAACCTGCAATGGGTTAAGGAAAGCCGTTACTCCAGGCATCGGGGGCTTACCCACAGGCTCAAAGGGTATGTGGGTGAAGTGGTGTACGGAGGCGACCTGGGTGAGTTCTGGCCCTTGTTTTGGCTTGGCAGGTACCTGCATGTGGGCAAGGCTGCAGCGTTTGGGCAGGGGTGGTATGAATGTGAAAGCACCAGCTAAAGTAACCTAAAGCTCATTAAAGCTGAAGGCCATTTGTGCCGTTTTAGAGATTGGGTAGATCGAATTCAGCAATTGATCTCCCATGCGTTACCCTTGCTTTCGGGCATCCAGGAAGGAGGGACTCATGGCCGACATAGTCAGCCTGGGTGCGGAGTTTCCTGGTGTTGAGGAGACTGCCCCGGCACAATATGACCTTTTTACCGGCGAGGCGAAGCCACTGCCCATCGTGGTGGATAAGACCCCGGAAGACGACCTGGTAGTCAGCAAGGAAATCACCCTCGTCCGATCCGGTGACGCTGCACAAATTATCCTTTCCGGCTTCGGCCTATTCCTCAGCAAGAAGAGCGACAGACTCATAGTCAGGAAGGGGAAAGAACTCATCTATGAATTTCCTTTCTTCAGGCTTAGCGAGGTGACCGTAGCATCCAGGGGGATCACCCTTTCATCCGATCTCATTATGGAGCTTTGCGCCCGAGGGATCCACATCAACTTCCTCCAGGGCAACGGCAGGCCCTTTGCCAAGCTCACCTCTCCCATGCTCTCTGCCACCATTCAGGCCAGGAGGGAGCAGTTCCGTGCCCTTGACGACGAAAGGGGGGCAGAGTTCTCCAGGGTCGTGGTCAAAGGTAAACTCAGGAATCAGAGGAAGCTGCTCCTCTACTTCGGGAAATACATGAAAAAGGCTGACCCGGATCGTTACCCCGCACTGGAGGAGAAGATCAAGGTACTGGAGGCAAGCGAAAACAAGGTCAAGAAACTCAAGGGTAAAACGGTTGAGCAGATTCGCAGCGAACTCCTCGGCCTGGAAGGCAGCTCCAGCAGGGTCTATTGGGAGGGGGTCCAGGAGATTATTACAAGCAAGGTAGAGTTCATGGGGCGGGTGCACAGGGGTGCTACTGATAAGGTGAACTCTATGCTCAACTATGGGTACGGAATACTCTACAGCCAGGTGTGGGGCGCTGTTGTTTGTGCTGGCCTTGAACCTTTCGCAGGGTTCCTCCATGTGGACCGCCCCGGAAAACCCTCACTTGTGCTGGACCTGGTTGAAGAGTTCAGGCAGCCGGTGGTTGACAGATCTGTGATCTCCTATGTCAACCTTGGCGAGAACGTGAAAATGGATGGAGGCCTTCTGGATGCAGACACCAGAAGGAATTTGAGTCAAAAGATTATCAACAGGCTGGAGTCGAGAGAGACGTATCAGGGGAAGAAGTACCAGATCAGGTCCATAATTCAGATACAGGCCAGAAACCTGGCTGCCTTTCTCAGGGGAGAGAGGGCATATAAGCCATTTTCCTTCAAGTGGTAGAGATCAATGGGCTTGATCCCTACAAAGTAGTGTTACGAAGGATAGCAGATGGGAAGGATCATTAAGAAGCAGAATATGGTGAAGACGGGTATCGATGCTTTGGATCTGGTGGGCCGGCCGGGAGAAGTGATCGTATATGTGTTTTATGACATCGAGGATGATAAGGTGCGGGCAAGGGCCGCACGAATCTGCAAGGATTTCGGGCTGGAGAGAACCCAGTTCAGCGGGTTTGTGGGGTACCTGTCACGCAATAAACGGGAAGAACTGGGTATTAAGCTGAGGGACAACCTCGAGGGGGCAAACGGCAAAGTGCTCATACAGCCGGTATGCGAGAAGGATTTCAGACAGTACAGGGAGTATATCGAACATAGCGATGAAGGAGAGGGTACGGAAGCTGGGCCTGAGGGTAAGTGACCTCAGACAGTACCACTATTGCCCAAGGGTGGTCTATTACCAGTACGTGATGCCTGTGGACAAGGCAATCACCTATAAGATGGAGAAGGGCAAGGCGG
>JALVMN010000022.1 GCA_027027005.1 Desulfobacterales bacterium
TTTATCATGCAGGCAGGCTTTGATGCCCTAAGCCGAATCTCCAATATCCCTGCCGTATGGCCAAAGGTGGAGTGCCTGCTCATCAGTGCAATGGACCAAGACCCGCTTTGCTGCTCAAATGGCCAGGCCCTCAAGTTCAATGGTGAACATCTCCTGGATGCCTTGGAACTGCTTTCCATGGCCACCGAGGCGGAGAGGTGTGTGATTGCAATGCCTCAAGGCCTGAACCATCAGTTGCCAGAAGGGCTTTCCACCAAATGCACGGTGAGCGCCGTGCCTCCCATCTATCCAAACGGTTTGGAGGAGATGCTGGCCAAGAATTACGGTGCAGGCCACCTGATGGAGGCCCGTGGAAGCGGTGTGCGGGGCAATACCTTGGTAATCGGGATTGAGCACGCCCTTTCAATGGCCGCAAGCTTGCGCCAGGGCAGGCCCTTTGTGGAAAAAATAGTAACTGTGGCTGGTAAAGGAAACGGGCTGTTGAAAAGCTATCAGGTTCGGATCGGCACTCCCATTTCTCGGTTACTCCAAGAGGCAGGCCTTGAAATCGGCTCCGGGGGCAAATTGATCGTTAATGGATTGATGCGGGGATATAGTTGTTTTTCGGCCCAGCAGCCCATCACCTCGTACACCCACTCAGTGCATGTCCAGGATGCCCAAGAGGTATATCTTTACCATGACACCCAGTGCATTAATTGCGGCAAGTGCGACAGCATCTGCCCGGTGGACTTGGCCGTGAGCCTATTGGGGAAATTTGCCGAGCACGGGCGATTTGATGATTGCTGGGCCCTGGGAGTTGAAAATTGTATAGATTGCGGGCTTTGCGCATACATCTGTCCGGCAAAGAGGCCGTTGGTCCATTATATCAATAATGCCAAGTATGCCATTGAGCAAGAGAGGACAACCGGTTTTGCTTAAAGAATGAATTATACTTGGCGACACTCTATTTCTTTGACGCGTAGGCAGCAAAGGGATTATTGAGATGAGAGTGCATCCTTCAATGTTAGGGCCTGAACTTACCGTTTCCCCTGCCCCTCATGTTCACTCAGGGGCATCCATATCAGGGATTTACTACAACACCCTCATTGCATTACTGCCGGCCACATTGTTCGGTGTCTCGCTCTACGGTCTGGATGCCTTGGGGGTGGTCTGTGCATCCGTGGCCTCTGCCATTGCAGTGGAGGCCCTCTTCCAGATGCTTCTGAAGAGACCCGTGAGTGTTGCCGACGGGAGTGCAGCGGTAAGCGGCCTTGTCCTGGGTTTGATCCTGCCTGCAGGAACTCCCCTTTACGTGGTAGTGGTGGCCAACCTTGTGGGTATAACAATTGGAAAACAGTGCTTTGGAGGCCTGGGGGCAAATCCCCTGAACCCCGCTCTGGTGGGCTGGGCTGCTGTGCGTATAACCAAGACCTGGGCAGGATTCCTGGATTTTGACCTGGCCCTGGCAAACTACGATACCGGGTTTTTGATGGCGTACCCACTGGCAGCTTTAAAGGCCGAAGGGCTTTCAGGGATTGCACGATTCAATCTGGTGGACCTTTTCCTTGGGAAGCAAAGTGGAGGCATTGGTGCTTCTGCCACCATCTGGGTCCTCTTGGGTGGTCTGTACTTGGTGGTGAGGGGCATGATTCCCTGGCAGATACCTCTGGGTTTTCTGCTTGGGATGGTATCCATGGGGACGATTTTTTGGGTTTCAGACCCTAGTACCTATGCAAATCCACTGTTTCATCTTCTCACGGGCAATGCCATGATAGGGGCATTTTTTCTGCTGACAGAGTCGGGTTCCTCCCCGGTCAATCGATGGGGTATGCTCATCTATGGTCTTTGTGGCGGTGTGTTTACCATCGTGCTTCGGGCCTGGAGTGTATATCCCGACGGCGTGGTCTTTTCGGCCCTGTTGGTTTCCCTGTTCGCCCCTTTGCTGGACAAGCTCAGAAAAAAACAAGAGATTCCGGCTACTCGTCCCATTGGATCCCTGTGATCAGGGGAGTTTTGAGAAGAGGAGAACTGTATGAGAGAATCGGTTCAAATGGTCTTGGTCTTGTTTGCCATTTGCACGGTCTGCGGTGCGGCCCTGTCCGGGATCCGGAAGGCCACGGCCGAGCGCATAGAATACCAGGTCCTAATGAATGTGCAGGGCCCCAAGGTGAAGAAGGTCCTTGAGGGCTCTGAGAACGATCTAATCTCAGACAGGGTGAAGCTGGTGGTGAAAGGGCAGGAACTCCTCCTTTTTATCGGCAAAAAGGACGGAAGGCCCTGGGCCATAGCCTACGAGACCACGGGCAGGGGCTTCGGAGGAGACATCAAGCTCATGGTGGGCTACGACTTGCGCGAGGACAAGCTGGCAGGCATTGAGGTGGTCTCCCACAAAGAGACGCCGGGCGTTGGTG
>JALVMN010000023.1 GCA_027027005.1 Desulfobacterales bacterium
GGCACGTAGTTCTGAACTGCCACAATCACCACCAGCAACAGGAAAAGGATAATAAAAACGGCTTTGATGTGCTTCATTTCTCTCCTCCAGGTTCATCCTTGATCCCCTTGAAGTAGGGGGCCAACTTTTTGTAAGTCTCAACTATGTGCTCAGGGATCACTCGCACCTCACCCACCGCTGTCATGAAGCTGGTGTCTCCATTCCACCGGGGCACTATATGATAGTGCAGGTGGGCTTCGACCCCTGCCCCTGCAACTCGCCCAAGATTTATCCCCACATTAAACCCATCAGGATTCATTAAATCCTTTATGGCCTGGATGGAGTGCCTCACCATCAGGGAAAGGGCCAAGAGCTCGGTGTTGTTCAACTGGTCCAAAGATGGGACATGTTTTATTGGTGCAACCAGGAGGTGGCCGTTATTGTAGGGATAGCGGTTCATCATCACCATGGTGTGGGTGCCCACAAACAGGATCAAACGCTCCTGGTCTTTGGTCCTGTCAGTGCCAGGGCAAAATATACATTCCTGGTCCTCCTTGTCGGCCAATATGTATTCCATTCTCCAGGGTGCCCAGAGTACCTTCATAGCAACTCCTCTACATGTATGATCTTGCCAGTGATGACCTTGTCAACCTCCAAAATGCCTATGCTGTGAGGCCCCTTGGAACTGTATCCCGTGGCCGTGCCAGGGTTGAAGAGCAGGATACCCTCTCTATATTCGTTCAAGGGACGGTGGGAATGGCCATAGACTATTGCGTCAACATCATTGAATTCCCCCACGATCCTCTCCTCCAGCCCCGCTGATGGACCCCATCCGTGGATCAACCCTATTCTGAACCCTTCCACTTCCACCACCTGTTTAAATGGCAATATATTTTTGACTTCCACCGGGTCCATGTTGCCGCAGACCCCGTAAAAGGGTTTTTGCTTCAAGAATTCCACCACCTGGGGGGATACCACATCGCCCACATGGAAAATCATGTCCACATCCGAGAGATAGATGTCAAAAATATCCCTCAGACCCTTTGATACCTGGTAGAGGTGCGTATCCGAGATAACCCCAATCCTGGTGCTCATCTTTCCTGGACCCTGAGGCAAGAACAATCGGCCTAGGAGTATATCAACCTTTGCCTAAAATACAAGGCCAATCACGTCCATACCTTCCGGAAAAACATTGACTAATCCTATTTTGTTATGTATTTTCAATGAGCTATCACCATTCTGCCTGTTTTACATGTCTATTGGGTGTGAAATTTTGTTTGCTGAGGTGAGGTGAGTGCCATGCCCATATATGAATTCTATTGCTCAAGCTGCCATATGATCTTCAATTTCTTCTCCAGGACTGTAAATACTGAAAAGAGGCCCCTTTGCCCAAAGTGCAATGAGAAAGAGCTGGAGCGCTGGATGTCTGTTTTTTCAACCGTAAAAAACAAGGGCCACTCTGAAGCAGATGAGGACATGCCCCTCCCTGACATGGATGAGGCTAAGATGGAAAGGGCCATGAACTTGCTCGCAAAAGAGGCCGAAAACATCAATGAAGACGACCCGCGCCAGGCAGCCAACCTCATGAGAAAGCTCACCGACATGACGGGCCTCAAGCTTGGGCCGGGCATGGAGGAAGCCCTGCGCAGGATGGAGGCTGGGGAGGACCCTGAGCAGATAGAAGAAGAGATGGGTGACCTGCTGGAAGACGAAGACCCTTTTACCTTTGAGGGGTCTGGAGGAGGAAGGCGAGTCCGAGCAAGGAGGCCCGCCCCAGAGGTGGACGACACCTTATACGAATTGTAACCCACCTCTGCATCAAATTTTCCTGATTTCCGGCCACCTGGAATGGGATCAAGAAAGGGCCCTCAGTTCCACCTGGCCCCAGGTGGCCAAGGTTTCATGATGAATTATCACCACTCCCAGGATCTCCTCCATGGCCTTGGCCCGCTCCACCACCTCCCTTAACTCCTTGGCACCCTTTACCATGTTTCCCAGGGCCGTGGCTGCTGCATCGGCAACCGAGCCTGATCTTGCAACCACTGTTACAACATCTGCCCTCCCCTCACTGAGGGAATGCCCTATTGTGCCGGAGGAAGAGCATACTGAAACCGGCATAATACTTTCGGGTATCACCAAGCCCAACTTACCACTCAGGGGGGACTGCCCGGCAAGAAGCGCTACGGTGAGGCTTCGTTTGGATGCTAGGAATATGTCTCCCCCATTTTCCACCACAACCTCTGCGCTTTGCCTCAAGAGCCCTTCTCCCACCCACTGGGCAATGGCCCCTGCCACCGCTGCCATAGGACCCACCCCTGCCCGTCTACCTCCCTGGATCATCTGTCTTACGATTGGCGGGGCAAATGGATCATCTTCCCAGGGCACAAGCGTTGTAAGAAACAAGGGATGTTGGGCAATGTAGGTCTCCACTTGCTGCCTTGCAGAAAGTGCTAGATCCCTGGCCTCCCTCTCCAGCCTGCTTTCTGCTGCGATCCAAAGATCTGTCTGCTTTACAGAGACGTTGAAGTGGACCAGCCCCTGCCCCTGTACCAATCCTCTATACTTCCTTTGCATTTTCTAGATGCCCTAGGACCTTGTTAGGTGTTTATTTAAAAAGTTTTAGGGTTTCTGGACGGCCTGGCCGATAAGAATACCAAAATAGAGCCCGTGTTGTGAACCTTCCCCGGGGAGGCAAGCGCCCAGGGTTCAAAAACCACGGACCCTGGGAATTAATCACACGAGGGGAGAGCATCATGAGACTCAAAAGGAATAAAGAAACGCTTGGCGAAGCCCAGCCCCATCACCAGTGGCATCTCCACGACAGACCCAAATCGTTCAGGTTCCGGTTTGTCATTTGGGTTTCCCTGCTGCTTTCAAGCGGCGGGGTTCTGTCAGGCATCCTTTTGTTTGTCCTCTCCACCAGCTTCACCTGGAATTTTCCAGAGTCTTTGGAATTTCTGCATGTCCCCACGGAATCAAAGGTTGTGACCACGGCGATACTTTTGAGCCTTCTTGCCATGATAATCATCGCAATAGCCATAATACTTGGCGCCCATTTCACGTCTTCAAAGATAGGCCAATCTCTTGAACTTCTGGAAGGAGAGCTTGAAAAAATAGCAAACGGCGACCTTACAAAGACCGTTTTGATACACAAGAAAGATAAGATGAAAAACATGGCCATCTTGTTAAATGAGATTGTGACCAATTTCCATCGTAACCTTTCTGAAATAAAAGGAGACATCAAAGAGATAAAACACCTGGCTGAAACCACTGAAGATCTTGACTCACTCCAACAACAGTTGAATCGCTTGATTCATAAATTGGAAAGCTATTTCAAACTATAACCCAATCTCCCCCACCAAATATTATTATCGCCAAAAAAGGATGTATTTCTGCTATCTCTTCCAACAAAACTATTGACTGTCTATTGCCAATAGTTAATAGTATTAAGCTTATTGCCATAATCTCAGCTCAACCGAATCTTGAAAGGGACTCGTGATACTTGCGGATTTTCCAAGAATACGGCTTCTAATTACTTGCCTTACGTTTTTTTTTGTCGGGATGGGTGGAAATCTTGTCCTTGCCCATTCTTCCTCCTCCACCCCTTCTACCGCCAAGATGCCAAAGGTCTCTCAAGTCAAATACCGAAAGGAGGCTTTCCACTCAGGTTCGGCCCATCAAGCATTGGTAAGGGCAAGGGCCTTGATAGCAAAGGGAAAACTGAAGCGAGCCCTATCCTCGCTACGACCCTATAGCCACCAACCACTCAGATACCCCAAGCTGGTTTCCGACTATCTGGCCTTACTTTGCTGGACTGGACGAGGACGAGAAGCCATCAGGCTGTTTGAGTCCCTACCCCCTTCCTTTCCAAAAAGACCTTACTTGCTGCGAAATATTGCAAAGGCTTACATGGATCTCGGGCTTTTTGAAAGGGCCGGGAAACTGTATCAACAGGTCTTGGAGACCCAGCCCCTGGACCTGGAGGCCCAGAAGGGGAGGTTTTTGAGCCTTTTTTATGCAGGGAGTTACCTGGATTCATTGAAATTCGTCAGAAAGAGGGTGGCCTCTGGCACGGGCAAACCCTCTTTGCTTTTGAAAATAAGGGATGACGCCATCTCTTCCATGCCTGTGGAAAAAAGGCACCAACTCCTTGAAGAGCTTCTAACTGATGCCATAAAGGGGTCCAGAGAAGCCCAGGAAGATTATCTGCTGAGCCTGATTTTGTTCAAACATTACAAAGAGGCAATTAAATGGGCAGAGGTCAACTGGAGGGGGCCACAAGACATGCCAGCATACCTGTTAAGCATGGTGGCCTGGGCCTACTTCAAGACAGGAAAAGTTGACAAGGCCAAAGAATATTTCCTGGTTGCCCTTGACAAAAACCCTGCTTCTCTGAGGTCCCAGATGGGAGTAGCTTATTGCATGGCTGCAGAAGGAAACGGGCATAAGGCATTGCAATTGCTCGACAAGTTGATGAAGAAATATCCTGAAAGCCTGGAGGTGAGATTCGCCCGGGCTTATGCACATGAAAGGCTCGGACAATTCCTGGAGGCCGCTTACCACTACGAGCAAATACTTGAACAGGACCCTGGAAACAAGATAGCCCAAAGACTCAGGCTCCTGGCCTTGGCAGACCTTGGGGTGCCCTCTTTTGCATTGAGGCGCGCCCAAGACTTGTTCCCCGAGGACCAGGGGCTCCATATCACGTTAAAACACCGTGTGGGAGCAGAGCATGTCCGCTGGGGAGAGGTTGAAAGGGCAAAAGGAATCTTGACCCCGCTAATGAAAATATGGGGGCATCCACGGTCAAGATTTGATTACATCGTTGCCTTGACCCAAGAGCAGGAGATGCATGAAGCAATTGAGCATTATGAGGCCCTGAGAAAAAAAAGGCAATCCATACCGCCCTATGTTCACGAGGCAGCAGCAGGTGCTTATCTCTACTGTGAAATGCCGGAGAAGGCACTGGATCTCTACGAGACCTCTTTGCGGCTAAATCCAACCTCTTTCCACGGGCGCATGGGACGATTTTTCGCCCTTCAGGAGTTGAGAAAATGGGACGAGGCATGGAAGACCATTGACCTCCTTGACAGCGAGGTCCCCCCGGTCATTGGGCTCCCGCACAGGCCCCTACCTAACTGGAATAAAATAGATACCACTCTTGCAAAGGGATGGCTGCTTGCCTATGAGGACAGATTGGCCGAAGCAGATGAATACTTTTCCTCGCTCCTCGAAGACGCCCCTGCCCACACTGGTATCAGAAACGGACTTGCCCACATACATCTTTGGAGGGGCTGGCCCAGGAAGAGCCTGGAAGAATTCCAGGTCATCAAAACTCTTGAGCCCGACCATTTCCCTGCCCTTAACGGGATGGCCATGGCACTCAATACCCTGGCAATGAAAGAAGAAGCCCGGGCCTTGAACCAGCATCTCTTATCCATTGAACCCAGAAACAAACACCTCCTGGAAACGGCACGGAGGTTTAAGGTGGAGCAAATGAACGAGGTTAGAACCTGGCTCTCGTTCACCCGCGAAGACGATGACTCGGAACAGATCCTGGCCACTACCGAGCTGTCCAGTCCATTATCTCTTTATACCCGGCTCTACCTCACCTCTCTTTGGACCCATGGTAGCAGCAAGGATCTATCAGAAAACCTATGGAGGTTTGGCATTGGAGTCCGCCATATATTCAACTCCACCATTGAGGCCTATCAACACTTCTCATTCAACAGAAACACGGGCAACCACTTGGGCTCTCTCACAGAACTCACCATCACCCCTGATGATTACTGGAAAATCTTGTTGTCTTTTGATTCCTATTCTCCTGATACCCCTGTAAAAGCAATGGCCGCCGGCATCCGCTCTCGAAAGGCCTATGCCAGGATTACATACAGGCATTCTGAGTTGCAAAGCTATTATGTCTCTTATGGACGGAGGAGACTCTCGGACAATAACACCAGAGAGGAGTTTGGTGCAGGCTTGGAGAGAGGACTATACACCAAGAGGGATTGGGCTGTGCGTCTTTTCGTTGACCTCTACCGGATGGATAACTCCAAAGAAAACACCCCCTACTATAATCCGGGAAAATCCTGGGGCCTCTATACCACCCTTATGGCGCAGCAAACCCTCTGGCGCATCTACCACAGGGCTTTTGTGCACAGGCTTTTCCTGGGGGCAGGCTGGTACGATGAACAAGAACATTCCGGAGGAATCCGGGCTCACCTTCGATACGAGCAGGATCACGAATTCTCCGATACACACTCACTGTTCTGGGCAGTGCAGGTTTCCAGAAACATCTATGACGGCGACCCTGTAGAAGGCATTACATGGGAAGTGGGCTGGAGGTTGAGGTTTTGAAAAGGTACATCACCATAGCTGGTGCCACTGCGTTGATACTTCTGTTTTGTTTCTTTTGCAGCCACGCAATGGGAGGGCAAAAGGACTTCCTCGTGCTCTGCTACCACAGTATACCAGAGAGACTCCACCCAAAGGACCCTTACGCTGTCTCCAGAAAACTTTTTGTGGAGCAGATGGAATACCTGAGGACCCACGGCTACACTCCTGTATCCGTAGAGCAGATCGTCCGGGCATCAAAGGGAATCGAGCTCCTCCCGGAAAGGGCGGTTTTACTCACTTTTGATGATGCCTACCTTTCTTATTACGAGTTCGTGTTTCCGTTGCTCCAAACCCTGGGATACCCATCTGTCTTAGGGATAGTGGGTTCCTGGCAAGACAAACCGCCACCTGATCTCCCCGAGCCGCTCATGAATTGGGGACAGATAAGGGAGGTGAGCAGGTCTCCTTTGGTGGAAATCGCCTCCCACACCTATGACATGCACAAGGGTATTCGTTACACCTCCCAGGGCAATATCGGCCCCAGCATGTGGGTAAGGCAATACTTTCCCAAGACAAGGAAATATGAAAGTCTTGCCCAGTACCGCCTTCGCCTTAGGAGAGACTTTGAGAAACAACACGCCCTTCTTAAAGAAAAACTTGGAATCTCTCCCAGGGTGTTGATCTGGCCTTATGGAAAATACAACACGGTTTCGGTTTCACTGGCAAGGGAACAAGGCTACCAAATGTGCCTCACCCTGGAGGAGGGCTTTGCTAGTGTCGACCGCCTGCTATACACCAACAGGATGATGCCTAGAGATGAGCTGAGGCCAAGAGAAAATCCCATTTTTAAGTTCAAGAGGCTCCTGAAAGGCAGTCCAAGCCAACGGGCCATTAGGGCCGTCCAGGTGGATCTGGATCTAATCTATGATCCTTCTTCTTTTCATCAGACAGAGAAAAACCTCGGTCTCTTGATAGACAGGCTGGTGGCCATGAAGGTTAATACTGTGTTCCTGCAGGCCTTTGCAGATCCCGACGGGGACGGAAATGTGGAAAGTGTTTACTTCCCCAACAAGGTGCTTCCCACAAGGGCCGATATCTTTGGTTGGGCTGTGCATAGGATGATCATAAACAACATGGCGGTATACGCCTGGATGCCCATGCTGAGCTTCGTCTTTCCTGACAGCTCTTTTAACGAAAAATTTAGGATTCAGGAGTTGGTGGAAGGAAAGCCACGCAAAAGCAGATCCTGGTACAAGCGCCTTACCCCTTTTGCCGAAGAGGTTAAACACAGGGTGGAGCAGCTTTACGAGGATCTTTCAGCCCACTGTATGATTGACGGGATCCTTTTTCAGGACGACGCATACCTGGCAGAAGGGGAGGACTTTCACCCCCTCGCCATTAAGACTTTTGAGGCATCATTGGGGAAGAGACTCTCGCCAGGGCAGATCCTTGCAGACCCCGAAATGAAAAAAAAGTGGGAGAAACACAAGAGCGAAGCGCTCATCGATTTTACCAAGCGCCTTGAAAGAACAGTCAGGAAATTCAGACCCACTGCAAGATTTGCCAGGAACATATATGCGCCGGTGGTCTTGGACCCTGCAAACGAGGCATACTTTGCACAAGACTATAAACTATTTGTGGAAAATTACGACTGGGTGGTGGTTATGGCTTATCCTCAAATGGAAGGGGCCGAGGATGTAAAGAAATGGCTCCGCAAGTTGGTAAGTGCTGCCTCAAAGACACCAAGAGGACTGAATAAGACCGTATTCAAAATTCAAACATTCAACTGGCAGAATAGGAGGCCCATTCCCACAAATCAATTGTTGAAAGAACTCAGAATTATACTTGCAGCCGGAGGTCGTCACCTTGCTTATTATCCTGACAACTGTTATCAGAACCAACCTCAGCTCGACATAATAAAGCTCGAAATGTCAACCAAGGATTATCCGTTCTTACCGTGAACCTGGAAGTTATAATACACTACATCAGTGGTTTCGTTTACCTGTATCCCTTATTGATGAGCTTCGTGTGGATGTTGGGGGGACTTATCTTTTATTGGAGGTTGGAAAGAAACAACCAGATGGAACCCGAACTGGAAAATTATCCCTTTTTTTCCATAATTGTGCCTTGCCATAACGAGGAAAGGCATATCCAGAAAACCGTGGATCACTTCTTGATGCTGGACTACCCGGAATACGAGATCATATTGGTTGACGATGGGAGCTCGGACAATACAAAAGACGTTATTCACACACTTTGTGCGGGCTCAGACAAGGTGAGGGCAGTCTACCTGGCAGAAAACCAGGGGAAGGCCTCGGCCCTCAATATGGGAACCCTGGTTGCTCGAGGTGAATTCATCCTCACCGTCGATGCTGATGCACTACTTGACCCTAAGGCCCTCAAGTGGATTGCCTGGCACTTCGTAAAACATCCCAGGGTTGGCGCTGTCACGGGAAACCCTAGGGTCCTGAACCGAAGTTCTCTCTTGTCAAGGATCCAAGTAGGAGAGTATTCAACGATTATAGGTCTGATCAAGAGAACCCAAAGGATTCTGGGCAAGGTGCTCACTGTCTCAGGCGTGGTGGCCGCATTTCGGAAACAGGCCCTTGTATCTGCCGGGCTATGGGATACCGACATGGTAACAGAAGATATTGATCTTACCTGGAAATTGGAAAAAAAGTTTTGGGACATCAGGTATGAACCCAGGTGCGTATGCTGGATCCTGGTGCCGGAGACACTGAAAGGGCTGTGGAGACAGCGATTCAGGTGGTCTCAGGGTGGAATGGAGGTCTTGAAAAAACATCGAGACATATGGGCATCGTGGCAACAACGGAGACTTTGGCCGGTATATCTTGAATATCTGGCCAGCGTGTTTTGGTCCTATTTTTTCTGGTTGTTTGTATTTCTTTGGTTCATTGGCATCGTCTTTACACTGCCCGTGGATGTAACCTCTCCCATTCCCCCTCGCTGGACTGGATCGTTATTGGCCCTTGCGTGTGTAGTGCAATTCTTTGTCAGCGTCTATGTGGACAGACATTACGACAAAAAAATGTTCAAGTATCTCTTCTGGGTAATATGGTATCCATTTGCCTACTGGGCAATAAGTTCACTTACAACAATAGTGGCTACACCCAGGGCGCTCTTTAAAAGACCTGGACAGAGGGCCACCTGGAAAAGCCCGGACAGAGGCCTGGAATAGGGATTCAAGTGGAAAGAGGGTCGCCAACAATAGAGATAATAGACAACCCAAAACTGAGGAGCCTCCCTAGGACCTTGGGAGAATGGAGCATGACCGCACTGATGTGGGTCTTCTGGGTCTATCTCCTTTTACCCATGCTAAGTATCATTTTGTGGTTATTGGGAGGATTCTTCTTCTACCATGAAGTGATCTATCAAGGCGGCTACCAGTATCTCATAGAGCTTTGCAAGAAGCTGGGATTTACGGTGGTTATCGTATTCTCAATATTGAGGCTTTGGGGCTATTATAACTATGTAGCCTTTGGGAAAAAAAATCGCCGTAAGATGGTAAAAAAGACCACGCCCGAGGAATTGGCTCAAATCTTTAATATATCATCCCTGCAAGTCCTGGAACTCCAGAAGCAAAAAGAGGTGCATCTAGACGCCTCCAATTGCCTCCAATTGACCAACATCAAGGTTTGTCTTGAGGATAGCTCCAATCAGTAATCCCCTGCCAAGATAGCTTCCAATTATTCCCATTCGATGGTGGCTGGCGGCTTGGAAGATATGTCGTAAACCACCCGGTTGACGCCTTTGACCATATTGATGATGCGGTTTGAAATGCGGGCCAGCACCTCGTAAGGCACCCGCGTCCAGTCTGCTGTCATGGCATCCAGGCTGTCAACCACCCTCACGGCTATCACATTTTCATAAGTCCTTTCGTCTCCCATTACCCCAACCGTGCGAACCGGGAGGAGCACTGCAAATGCCTGCCACACCTTCTCGTAAAGCTCTGCGGCCCTGATCTCTTCAAGCACTATGACATCAGCGGCCCTCAAGATATCAAGTCTCTCTCTTGTCACCTCGCCAAGGATCCTCACTGCCAGTCCCGGCCCAGGGAAGGGCTGGCGCATCACAAGCTCGCGGGGCAAGCCAAGCTCCATCCCAACCTGCCTTACCTCGTCCTTGAAGAGTTCCCGCAATGGCTCAACCAGCTCAAGTTTCATAACTTCCGGGAGCCCCCCCACATTGTGATGGGTCTTGATGGTGGCAGAAGGGCCTTTGAACGAGACACTCTCTATCACATCGGGATAGAGCGTGCCCTGGGCAAGATATCTTGCCTCTCCCAGCTCCCTGGCCTTTTTCTCAAAGACGCGGATAAATTCCCTGCCGATTATCTTCCGTTTTTTTTCAGGATCTGTGATACCTCGAAGCTTGGAGAGAAAGTGCTTGGATGCATCCACCAGGTGGATGTCCATCCCATAGCGCTGGCCGAACAGCTCCATTACCTCTTCGGTCTCGCCCCTCCTCAGGAGACCGTTGTCCACAAATATGCAAGAAAGCTGAGAGCCTATGGCCTTGTGCAAGAGCACGGCAGTGACCGAGGAGTCCACTCCGCCAGAGATTCCGCAGATCACCCTCTCAGGGCCGATGCGCTCCCTCAGGGCGCGCACGGTCCTCCTCACGAACGAGGCCATGGTCCAGGTGGCCTCGCACCTGCAGATGCGAAACAGGAAGTTCTGGAGTATCTTTATCCCGTTAGGGGTGTGGGCCACCTCGGGATGGAATTGGACGCCAAAAAAGCGCCTGGACTCATCGGCCATGGCGGCCACAGGGCTGTTCTTGCTCTTTGCAAGGATAACAAAGCCAGGCGGTATTTGTTCAATCCTGTCACCATGGCTCATCCAGACGGTCTCTTCCCGGCCGCCACCGTCCCCATTTTTTCCAAGGCCATGGAAAAGGTCGCGGTCGTCCAGTATGGAAATAACGGCATGGCCGTATTCCCGCTCCAACGCGCGCCCCACCTTTCCCCCCATCACATGGGTCATGAACTGCATGCCATAGCAGATGCCAAGTATCGGGATATTCAGGTCAAATATCGCTGTATCGGCCATCGGGGAGTGCGCCTCGTAAATGCTGGAAGGCCCTCCGGAAAGGATTATCCCCTTGGGTGAGAATTCCTTTATCCGCTTGATGGGCATGTTGAATGGATGTATCTCGCAATAAACCCTTGCCTCCCTTATCCTCCTTGCTATCAACTGGGTGTACTGGGAGCCGAAGTCAAGGATCAAAATCTTGTGTTTGTAAAGTGAAGCACTCATTGATCCGGCCTTCCCTTGTCTAATCCATCCAGTAGTTAGGGGCTTCCTTGGTGATTATCACATCGTGCACATGGCTTTCCCTGAGGCCGGCAGACGATATCCTGATGAATTGTGGCTTTGTCTGGAGTTCCCTTATATTTGCACAGCCCAGGTATCCCATACCTGACCTCAATCCCCCCACCAATTGAAACACCGTGTCTGCAAGGGGCCCTCGGTAGGGCACCCTCCCCACTATTCCTTCTGGGACAAGCTTTTCATCCCCATCATCTCCGCCCTGGAAATAGCGATCCTTGCTGCCCTCTTTCATTGCCTCCAGAGAGCCCATTCCACGATACACCTTATAGGTGCGGCCCTGAAAAAGGATGGTCTCACCAGGACTCTCTGCAGTTCCGGCAAAAAGGCTCCCTATCATGACACAATCAGCCCCCCCTGCAAGGGCCTTGGTGATATCGCCAGAGTACTTTATCCCGCCATCTGCGATTATGGGCACGTCAAAGCGCTTTGCCTCTTTGGCACAATCCATGATTGCGGTCATCTGGGGTACGCCAACGCCTGCCACCACACGGGTGGTGCAGATGGACCCAGGTCCCACCCCAACCTTGACTCCGTCCGCCCCTTCTTGAATCAGGGCATATGTGGCCTCTCCGGTGGCCACATTCCCTGCCACAACCTGGAGGTCCGGGAACTTCGCCTTTATCATCTTCACCGTGTCAAGGACCCCTTGGGCATGGCCGTGGGCCGTATCAACGGCGACCAGATCCACCCCTGCCTCCGCCAAGGCGCTCACCCTCTCCTCTGTATCAGGTCCCACACCCACTGCGGCGCCCACGCGGAGGCGGCCCAGCTCATCCTTGCACGCATTGGGGTATTTCTTGATCTTTTCGATGTCCTTGATGGTGATGAGGCCGCGCAATTTTCCTTCATCATCCACCACCAGGAGCTTCTCGATTCGTCTTTCATGTAGGATGGCCTTTGACTCCTCCAGGGTGATCCCCACCTTGGCGGTTGCAAGATTTTCCTTGGTCATCACTGCTTCCACTTTCTGATCCAGGTTTGTCTCGAACCTCAGGTCACGATTGGTGATAATCCCAACCAGATTTCCGTCCTTTACCACAGGGACACCAGAGATCTTATAACGCCTCATTATCTCCAGGACCTCGGAGATCTTTTGATCAGGCTCTATGGTAATGGGGTCTATGATCATACCGCTTTCAGACTTCTTGACCTTCTCAACCTCCAAAGCCTGGCGTTCTATACTCATGTTCTTATGGATGAAGCCCACCCCACCCTGCCTTGCTATACTGATGGCAGTATCTGATTCTGTGACCGTATCCATGGCAGCGGTCACAATGGGGATATTGAGCTCTATGTTTTTGGTAACCCTGGTGGTCACATCCACTTCACCAGGTAGGACCGTGGAGTGTCCTGGAACCAGCAATAAGTCATCGAAGGTCAATCCCAATCTCAAGTCTTTCTCCTCCATCTCCCTCTCCTTCCAAAAATTCTAGCACCATGCCTTCCAAGAGGTCATGCATGCTCACGTACAATCTATCATAGCCGAGGTGTTTGATTATATGGTACACTGCCCAGGCACCTGCCACAACAACCTGGGCCCTGCCTTTATCTAGACCCTTCAGCTTTGCCATTTCTGAAAAGCCTAGTTTTGATAGCCTCTCTGCAAGAGACTCGATTTCACCCAATTGGAGGATCTGGCCGTTTATCTTGTCAGCACTTATATCCTCAACCCCAATGCCAAGGCCGAGGGCAGCAAGTGACACCACAGTCCCCCCTGTGCCAATAAGGGTTCCTCTGGGGCCTGCCTTGAAATCCCCTCCAATTCCTTCCACAAGTACCCTTGTTATCTCGTCTCTCAGGGCCTGCACTTCGCCTGGAAGCGGGGGATCGCTCCTAAGGAGGTCGTGGGTGAGGATCCCGGCCCCCAGGGCCAGGGAGGTCACTCTGTGCCCACTTTCTGTAATAAAACAAAATTCTGTTGAACCCCCTCCCAGGTCGAATATTGTTGCAGGGAGCTCAACGCCTCCCCTTGCAAATGTCAAGGCGCCTTTGGCACTCAGCAGGGCCTCCACTTCAGGATCTATGGGCCTGATTAAAATGCCTGAAATATCATAGACCTTATCGATAAACTCTTTCCTGTTGGCAGTTTCTCTTATCAGGCCAGTGGCAGCTGCAAATACCAGCTTTCCCTCGAGAGACGAGATTTTCTCTTGGAAATTCACGAGAGCTCGGCCCACGATCTGGGCCGCTTCGGGCCTCAGCACCTTGGGGAAATCCTCTGAGATGTGGCCTGCTAGATGAATATAGGCCCTGTCCCGGGCCAAGGTCTCCATCAAGGATTTATCAGAGACCTGAACAACCAGCAGCCTGGCGGTATGGCTTCCCACATCTATGGAAGCGAGCCTGCACTCCATTCAAGAAAACTAGCAGAGGGCATCATGCTTTTCAAGGGATAAAAATCCACGGTGACCAAACAGGGTTTCGCGTTTCTTCAACTCCTAGGGCCTCTTGGAAGAAATGCCTTAATAGAGTTCAACTCCGCTGATCCCACTAATTTGCTTGCCCCCAGGTATACCCCGGCTCCAAGGAAGACTAGTAACAATACTCTGACAGCAACCGCTACTTCGCCCGAAGAGGCCGGTGGCATTTGCCACATTAGGGTCGCCAAGTAGAGAACCGCACCCATGGAAAGGGAAGAAAACAGGCTCTTCAATGCCGAGCCCATTATAATGGATGAAAACTCTGTGCCTGTCCTCTTCTTGAAAAGGGCCAAGAGCAGGAAAAACTGCACAGACGATGCAAGGGAGAGTGAAAGGGCAAGACCTGCGTGTTTCATTGGCCCCATCAATATCAGACTCAGAATCAAGTTTAAGACGAGGGCAAAGGCTGCCACCATCACCGGTGTCTTGGTGTCCTGCACCGCGTAGAATGCAGCCACCATAACCCTTATTCCTGAAAAGGCCCACAGCCCCAGGCAATAATAGAGCAGGGCCAAGGTGGTCATGGCGGTGTGCTCGGGTCTGAAAGCCCCTCTCTCGAACAAAAGCCTCACAATGGGTTCACCTAGTACCATTAGCCCCACGAGGGAGGGGAGGCTTATGAAAAAGACCAGACCCAAGGCATGGGTAAGGGTCTGTGAAAAGCGTGCGCTATCATTTCTTGCGGCATAGGTTGACAGGGAAGGAAGGGCAGCCGTACTGATGGCAATGGCAAAGACCCCCAGTGGAAATTGAACGAGACGGTCTGCATAATAGAGCCACGAGATGCTTCCTTCAGGGAGAAACGATGCCAGAAGTGTCCCTATGAACTGGTTCAATTGGTATACGGCAGAACCAAACACGGCAGGCAACATCAAGAGCCCTATCCGCTTAAGGCCAGGATTCAGGGGCTCCCATTTGGGCAAAAATCGCATCCCCTCTTTCAGTGCCCATGGGAGCTGGAGAAGCAATTGGAATACCCCTCCGATTATCACCCCCACCGCTACCCCAACAATGGGTTGGGACAGATGGGGTGATATCAGGTATGCAGCCCCAATAATGCCAACGTTCAGGAAAATGGGGGCAGCCGCTGGTGGGGCGAATTTCTTGAGCGAATTGAGCACCCCCATGAAGAAGGCCACAAGGCTGACAAAAAAGATGTAAGGGAATGTTATGCGGGTAAGGAGAACGGTGAGTTCGTATTTGGTTCCAGCAGAACCGAAACCCCAGGCTTGGATCCTCACGATCCAAGGAGCAAATACAACACCTGCCACCGCCACCACAGTGAGTACCATGGTGAGCAGGGTGAGGGCCACCCTTGCAAGCTCCATGGCCTCTTTCTTGCCTCTTTGCTCCAGGTATTCTGTAAACACAGGGATGAAAGAGATGGTAAGGGAGCCCTCTGCAAAAAGTCTTCGAAGTAGATTGGGGATTCGAAAGGCCACAAAGAAGGCATCAGCCACCAAACCAGCGCCAAAGAGCGTTGCCAGCACCATGTCACGCACCAGTCCAAGGATGCGGCTCAGCAGGGTAAAAAATCCTACTACTCCTGCAGCACGGGTGACTTCACCTTCTCCACCCTTCCCTTTATTATTCGCCTCTGTGCTCATCCGAAAAAGAAACCGGCTCGAAGGTTTGCCCAGGCAATCAAGGAATCCCTGAAAATATTGGCGTTGAATCATAGCCAAGACCCGAGGCCTTAGCAAGGATAAACCCGGCTGGTTCTTTTGGCCTCACATTGACGCCGCATTAGTGGAGGCCAATAGTTTCTAAGTCCTCCCTTTACACGCAGCAAAAGGAAGCAGAATCTTCATAGCATCCAAATAATTTATTACCTGGATGGCTTGACTTTGATAACCTGCTCATTAACTTATGGAAAACTTTGACGGAGAAGAACATGTTTCCACTTCAAGATACCATACCAAGGAGGCAGAGCCCGTTCGTCACTTGGGCAATTATTGCCATTAATCTGGTGATCTTTGTCATAGAAATCTCATTGCCTCCTCCGGTCTTGGAACGCATTTTTTTCTATCTAGGCATAGTACCTGCTCGCTACACACATCCCTTCTGGCCGAACGAAGGGATCAGCTACTGGCCTTTTTTGACCAATATGTTTCTACACGGTGGGTGGTTACACTTCATAGGAAACATGTGGACGCTGTGGATTTTCGGGGACAATGTGGAGGACAGGCTGGGCCACATCCGCTATGCCATTTTTTACATCCTTTGTGGCATTTCCGCCTCCTTAACCCACATATTGTTCAACATGCACTCTACTGTTCCTGCAATTGGGGCATCAGGGGCGATTGCCGGTGTCATGGGGGCATACTTTATAATGTTTCCACATTCACGAATCATCACCATGATACCCATCTTCTTTTTACCCTGGATTGTAGAGTTGCCAGCCGTCATCTTTTTGGGTTTCTGGTTCTTGAGCCAGGTCTTCTCGGGCACCTTTGCAGTCCTAGCCCCGCACGCAGGAGGGGGGATCGCGTGGTGGGCTCATGCAGGGGGCTTTCTGGCCGGTATTGTCTTGTGTTTGATCTTGAAAAGGTCAAAGGCCAAGTACAGGCCTTATTATCCTGATGAATGGCATCCCATTCGTTCATTTAATATCTAGCTGGAGAAAAGAAAGGAGAAAGACGGAGAAAATGACACCACTTGACTTTTTATGGTTCTTTTTCATCATCATTTCGTTGCAACCCCTAATGCGCCAAAGGATCATTGACGCATCGCGTCAACGTGCCATATCTCGACTGGAAAATGAAAGGAACTCCCGGGTAATCCTGCTTGTTCACAGGCAAGAAACCATGAGCTTCTTGGGATTTCCCCTCATGAGGTACATAGATGTTCACGACTCGGAGCAAGTCTTGCGTGCCATTCAGATGACAGATGAGGATGTCCCCCTGGACTTGATCATCCATACCCCGGGAGGATTAGTGCTTGCCGCGCTTCAGATCGCAAGGGCCCTAAAAAGCCATAAAGCCAAGGTCACCGTATTTGTCCCCCACTATGCCATGAGTGGAGGCACCTTGATAGCGCTTGCGGCAGACCAGATCGTAATGGGCTCTCATGCTGTGTTGGGCCCTCTGGATCCTCAGCTCGGCAAATATCCTGCACCCTCGCTGCTGAGGGTTGCTAAAGAAAAACCCATTGAACACATTGATGATGAAACTCTTATCTTCGCCGACATGGCAGCCAAGGCAACCAAACAACTCCAGGAAGCCATTGTAGAGATATTGGAGGGCAGGCTTGGGCGGGAGAAGAGCCTCCAACTTGCCCACAAACTAACCGAGGGCCACTGGACCCATGACTATCCCATTTCCCCGAAAACAGCACAGGAGTTGGGATTGCCGGTGAGTACCGATATGCCGGATTTGGTATACCAACTGATGAGCCTCTATCCGCAGCCCGTTCGCCGGATGCCTTCTGTGGAGTATGTTCCGGAACCCAGGACCAGTAGGGGCTCCAAGCTCCCCATGCAATAGGAGTCAATGAAGATCCATGGCCCCTGCATTAATGTGTTATTCTATACCAGAGAGTGGGCTGCAGGACATTTTTTAGTTGACTACTCTTAAAGCTTCTGAGAGTATAAAAATTTCAGTTCAATTCCTTAGGAGGAAGAGGGTTGGCTACTCACAAATCAGCCATAAAGAGGGCAAGGCAAAGCGAGAGGCGACGACTTCGCAACAAGTCTTACAGGACCAGGGTAAAGAATGTATCCAGGCAGGTGAGGGAGGCTGTGGCAGCCGGGAAATCTCCAGAGGAGATCCAGGCCTCTCTGAGGAAGGCGGTCTCGGTGATCCAAAAAACCGCTTCCAAGGGAGTTATTCACAAGAGAAAGGCTGCACGGAAGATCTCTCGACTCTACAGGTTGGTGAACAAGGCCCAGGCCGTTTCCGCTTAGGCGGGATTACAAAGGCTTACAATCAGGTTCTCGAGCAGCAGCTTGTCTTGAGAACCTGATTTTATTTTGGCATCCACATGACCCAGGAGGGCCACTAAAGCTTCGAGGCCCTCCTGATCCCATAGCCTGGATTGTTGAAGCAATTTTTTTGCTGAAAACGCGGGCACCCCTATCTTTTTGGCCATCTGGTCAACCCCCAAGTCCTCCTGTGCAAGCATTTTGGCCTTCCACAGCAGCCGCACCTGGCGGTTCATCATCCCTATGACCTGGAGGGCGGCCTCCCTGTCTCCCATCTCCAGGAAATGATCCAGTGCCCTGAGGGCCCGTTGGCACCTTTTAAAAAAGATCTCATCAATCACCTGGAAGATGGTGTATGTGCGCGTGTGTATTGCAAGCTCCCTTACCTCTTCAAGTCCCACGCTCGCCCCTGGGTAGGAAAGGGCCAGCTTCTGGAGTTCGGCATAAAGGTCCATGAGCCTGTTTTCCACCATCTCCAAGAGGAGGGCGCAGGCGTGGGAATCGATCTTGAGCCCCAGCTCATGGGCCGTGGTCTTGACCCAGTCCACAAGCTCGCGCTCCCTCATGGGGTTGAAGGCAACGGCTGCGCCTGCATCACGCATCTTCTTGTAAAAGGCCTTACGGAAGTCCACCCTTTCAGCCATGAAAATCAAACAGGAGCTGGGTGATGGTGCCTCAAGATAGGGCAGAAACAGGTCAAGTTTGGCAGGAGGGAAATTCTCGACCCTCCTTATTATTATCAGGCGTTTGTCAAACAGGAACGGCATAGAGCGGGCAGCATCCAGGATCTGAAGTGGATCGGATTCATCAGCATAAAAGACCTGGCAATTAAAATCCCTGGCTGATTCTGGAAAGAATTCGGTCCTTATGCGTTCAAGCAGCCTCTCCTTTCTGAACTCTTCCGGCCCAAAAAAGAGATAAAATGGACCAAGCCCGCCCCTTTGGAGTTGTCTCATGAGTTCATGAGGCCGGAGTTCCTTGGCCATCTAGAAACGCTCCACGGTCTTGAGGAACACGCGGCGAGCAAGCCGCCTCCCTATGTCAAGATATGCCTGGCGCTCATTGTGGAGATTCAGCAGGGGGTCGGATCCAACCTGATAAGTGCCCCTTTCCTCCATACGGGCCTCCTCCCAGATTACCCTTCCAGAGCCCCTGTGAATCAACCTTGCCCACAGCCTAACCTTCAGGGTCCTCCTGCTAGTTGTCTCGTATTCGGCCTTGAGATTGCCAAGTGTAAACTCTTCCACTGAATAAGCGCTGGGGGCCGCAGTTATACGAGTGATCCTTGCCTCAAGAACCACATCTGCATCTTTCTCTGGGACCAGTTCCAGGCCTGAGCGGCTTATGAATTCCTCCCTGAAAGCAGTGGTAAAGTCTGCCTCTAATCCAGGGAATGTGGTGCTGCTCTTTAGCATCGGTATGGCAATGGTGTGGAATTGTCTTCCGATCCCTCCGCCCTCTGGTGAGGCACTACCTCCAATGGGGCTGAACCTGTAACCACATCCCAGGAGCACGGCAAGAAACACAATCCATGTTAGAACCCTTGTTGTATTTTGAAGGCGTGTCACCAATGCCCTAGACCACCACATTGACCAGTTTCTTTTTTATCACATAAACCTTTTTTATCTCCTTTTGGCCCACGAACTTCTTGATACGCTCATCGGCCAGTGCGGCCTTCTCAATCTCTTTGTCATCAAAAGATGCAGGGACCTCGATCCTGCTCCTGACCTTGCCGTTTACCTGGAGCACTATCAGACGCTTGTCCTCTTGGAGGGCCTTTTCATTATAAGAGGGCCAAGGCACATTGAGGAGGAATTCCTCGTGGCCCAACATGCTCCAAAGCTCCTCCGCGATGTGGGGCACCACAGGGGAGAGAAGGAGTATGGTTGCCTCGACCGCGCCCCTGATCGCCTGCCACGCTTGCGTGTCCATCCGGGTGGAATTGCCCAGATACTGGTTCACCTCATTTACCAGTTCCATGACCGCTGATATGGCGGTATTGAAGTGAAACCTGTTTTCAATATCATTTGTCACCTTCTTGATGGTCCAGTGGGTCTTTCTTACAATACCCCTCAGCTCTTCGGTCAGGCCTTCTCCAGTGCCTTTATAGGGCTCAACCCCTCTTAGCTCATGGAGGTGATCCGTGACAAGCCTCCACACCCTGTTCAAGAACCTGTAGGCCCCCTCTACCCCCTGGTTACTCCACTCCAGGTCCTTTTCAGGAGGGGCGGCAAACAGGCAGAACATCCTCACCGTATCGGCACCATATTCATCTATCAGTCTCTGGGGGTCCACCACGTTGCGCTTTGATTTTGACATCTTCACAGTGGGGCCTATGGTAACGAGGCTCTCGCAGTGCACGCATTTCCCCTCCTTCACCTCTTCGGGATAGAGATAGCCGTGGTGGGGGCACTCCTGGGTTTCTTTGCACACCATCCCCTGGGTGAGGAGATTGGTGAAGGGTTCGCTGATCTTCACATATCCCAGGTCGCGCAACACCCGGGTGTAGAACCGAGAATAGAGCAAGTGCAGGATTGCGTGCTCAATACCCCC
>JALVMN010000024.1:0-3268 GCA_027027005.1 Desulfobacterales bacterium
TTGGAAGCCTACCCCTTGACCCCCGAGTGGTCCAAAGCGGGGACCAGGGGAATGTGTCGATCCTGAAGGACAAGGAAT
This sequence comes from Desulfobacterales bacterium, assembly GCA_027027005.1. GTDB lineage: Bacteria > Desulfobacterota > DSM-4660 > Desulfatiglandales > Desulfatiglandaceae > JALVMN01. Next base: position 79 of record JALVMN010000024.1, read on the forward strand.
CAGAATTTAGCAAGGCCTTTTCCGAACTGGTCCAGAAGATAGCCGAAATATCGGAGTCATCCTGAGCCGGTCTAACCCTGGAGCCTTCACATGAATCCAAAGTAACAATTTGATGAGGAAGAAAGGGGGGATAACATGGAAAAGGTACTGGTGATTGGTTGTGGGACCTACATGGACAGTGGCTATGGATGCCCCGGGGAGTGGAGATGCTTAAAGGCAGCAGCCTTAGGGGAGGGCACCTTCGGTGAATCCTCACAGGTGATAGGTTTTTTGAGGTGTGAGTGCCCGGGCAGACCAATGGTATCGAACGTCAAGATGGCCATGAAACTCTCTGAGATCCAGCCTGAAAAGATTTATTTCAGCACTTGTCTGGCCAATGCAAAGCCCGAGTGTCCCTATTTGAAGCCTGAGGAACTGGCTCAGTTGATTGAGGAAAAAACCGGAATAAATGTGGTCTTGGGGACCCATGATTATCACTGATGGCTGAGGCTTCTAGATCCACTCAAGGCCTGGGCGGATGAATTGAGGGCCCTAACGAAGAGGTGAGGGCAAGGAAGTCGTCGAGGCTGAGGGACTCAGCCCTCCTGGAAGGCGATATCCCACACCCTTTGAGGGTATTTAGTATCTCGGATCGTTGCAGATGGGGAAAAGAGGCGGCCAAGGCGTTTACCAATGTCTTTCGCCGTTGGGAGAAGGCTGCCCTCACCACTTTTCGGAACTCATCAAATGAGACCCTTTCAGCCCCTGGATAGGGATTCTTGAAGTCAAGCTCAACCACGATGGAGTCAACCTTTGGCCTGGGCCAGAATGCACTCTTGGAAGCTCGAAGCAATACAGAGGCCCTGGCACAATAACCCACAAGGAGCGTCATGACGCCGTAGGTCTTGGTATTGGGGCGGGCTATCAACCGTTCTCCAAACTCCTTTTGGAACATGAGTATGGCGCGGGCGAAGAGCTCCCTGTTCCTGAGGAGTTTCAACAGAAAGGGCGTCGATATGTTGTAAGGAAGGTTGGCGATTATCTTGAGTTCCCCTCCAAGGATTTCTCGGGCCTTTTCAAATTGGAAATCAAGTATGTCTGCCACCACCACGGTGACGTTGTCCAGGGCCTTTTCTTTGAGCCTTTTTTCAAGGTGTGGGATAAGGTCGGCATCTTTTTCAATGGCAAGTACATGATCCACTGCCCGGGCCAGGGGCACGGTGAGTGCACCCAGGCCAGGGCCCACTTCCAGGACCCTGTCAGTGGGAAGGAAGCCTGCCTTGGCCACGATGTTTTCTGCGAGGGAGCCTGGGGCGAGAAAGGCCTGGCCAAGTCTCTTTTTAGGATGAATGCTCATGGCTCTTCGGTCCCCATGAACCACAAAATCCTAGCCGATGGGAAATCTTGATTGGACATCTATTGACAGGTCTGCCGTCTCTCCCCTCTTGAGTTTATAATAGCCTGCGAGGCCGATCATGGCCCCATTATCCGTGCAAAAGGCAGGCCTGGGCCAGTAGGCTTGAAGGCCGTGTTCTGTGGCAGCCTGGCTGAGTCTTTCCCTGAGGTGGTTGTTGCAGGCAACCCCTCCTGCCATGCATACCTCTTTCACACCACATTTTTGGGCCGCCAGGATCAATTTGTCCACCAGTACATCCACCACTGCCTCTTGAAACGCGGCGGCAATGTCTTCCAGAGTGACGCCACTGGTATTTCCCCCGTCCTTTTCCCACTCCTTGATGTAGAGGGCAACAGCGGTCTTGAGCCCGCTGAAGCTGAAGTCCAGGGAGCCCTTTGATAGGTAGGCGCGGGGGAACTTGATCTTGTCTGCCTCTCCTCCCCGGGCTGCCCTTTCCAAGACAGGGCCACCAGGATACCCAAGCCCCAGGATTTTTGAAACCTTGTCAAAGGCCTCCCCTGCTGCATCATCCAGAGTCTGGCCAAGCAGTTGGTATTCTCCCCAGCCCCTTACATGGTAAATATTAGTATGACCCCCCGACACGGTAAGCACGACGAAAGGGAAGGATGGATGCTGCTCTTCCAGGAATATGGACAGGATGTGCCCTTCCAGGTGGTTGACGGCCACCAAGGGGATCTTGAGCCCAAAGGCAAGCCCTTTGGCATAGTAAAGTCCCACAAGTAGTGAGCCAATCAGCCCTGGTCCCACAGTGACAGCCACTGCTGAGATCTCTTTTGTTTTCAGTCCAGCAGTGTCCAGTGCCATTTGAACCACGGGCATGATGTTTCGGATATGTTCCCGCGAGGCCAGCTCGGGCACCACGCCGCCGTGGGGCTGGTGCAGCTTTACCTGGGAGTGGATCACATTGGAGAGCACCTGGTGGTGCTCGCCTAGCACTGCTGCAGATGTATCATCACAGGATGTATCAATACCGAGTATGAACATATGGTCTGGATTCCCTGGGCCCGGGCTATGATGATTGCCTGGCTATCTCGTCAAGCCTTTCTATGACCCTCTTGAGGTGTTCAGCCATTTGGCCTGCGGTCTGGTAGCGTTCATTCACGTCTTTTTCCAAGGCCTTGTCAATGATCTTTTCAATCACCATGGGAATGGAAGGGTCTATGGAGCGGACAGAGGGGTGAGGCTCCTGGGCTATCTGATACATGAGCGAGGTCATGTCAGGTGCCTTGAAGGGCTTCTGGCCGGTGAGCAATTCGAACAGGACCACTCCTAGGGAAAAGATATCGGAGCGGCCATCCACCTTTTTGCCCGACAACTGCTCAGGGGACATGTAAGAGGGGGTACCCATGACCACCCCGGTTTTTGTCTTGGAGTCATGAGTGATCCTAGCGATCCCAAAATCAGTGACCTTTATGGTCTTCTTGTCTTTGAGGCGCATTATGTTGGCTGGCTTTATGTCGCGGTGCACAACATTCTTGCTGTGGGCATAATCCAGGGCTTCGGCCACCTGGGCCACTATCTCCAAGACCTCTCTCATGGGGAGCAAGTTGGGCTTCTTGGTGTATGGGGTAAGGTCTTCTCCCTCGAGGTATTCCATGGCGATGTATGCAAGATCCTGCTCTTCGCCTGCATCATAAATGGTCACGATATTGGGGTGATTCAAAAGTCCTGCTGATTCTGCCTCCCTGAAAAACCTCTCTTTCACTTCCGGAAGGACATGGTCGTCAAACTCCGTGAGATTCAGGGTCTTGATGGCCACCACCCGGTGAATCTTGGGGTCTTCGCCCTTGTAAC
>JALVMN010000024.1:3278-20396 GCA_027027005.1 Desulfobacterales bacterium
CTTGTAAACCACGCCCATGGCCCCTCTCCCCAGCTCTCCCACAATCTCATAGCGGCCGAGGGTGGGCTTGGTGTCGGTGGTTGCAAGGGGGGCACCCAGGTCTCCGGGATGCCTCGTGCTACCTGTGCCGAAGATAATGGTTGCCTCTGCCTCTTTCAGTTTGGGTATCCGCTCGTCCAGGTCCTTGAATTTTTTGCCATCCTGGAGAATAAGCTGGTAGGTGGCGAGCGCCTTTGAGAATTGTCTCTTTCTCTCGTAGTCAAGGCCCAAGTTGTAGAGCAGGTCTTTGACCCCTTCTTCCTCCAGGGGGAGGCTCCTGAATTTTTCAAGCGCCAGATCCAGCATTCCTTGCTGCTGGAAAGAGAGCCCCAGCATCTTGTTGGTTTCAACCGAGTGGGCTTCCACCTTTTCTTTTGCCTTCTCGGTGACAAGATATCTATTGGAGATCACCAGGAGGTAGCCCAAGATGAGGAGCACCACCTGAGGGCTTATCCTAAGCCATATGTTTGAGGAAAAGAAAAGGGCCACACCCAGGATCACATATCCTGCCCCCAATCCCAAGGTGCTAAGTGCCCCGGTGCCTGCCTTAAGTCTAGGGAGCACAAAGGCTATAAACCCTCCAAAGGCAAGCAGGACGGCAAGCTCAAAGTAGGTGGACCAAACCGGTCTGGAGTAAAAGCGTTTGTTGAGGATGTTTGCCACTGAGTTGGCGATGATCTCGATACCGGGTAGGTTTGCTGAGATGGGTGTCACAAATCGATCCCCGATGCCGGGAGCCGTTGGCCCGATGATCACTATCTTGTCCCTGAAAAGGCTTGTGGGCATTTCGTTTCGCAAAACCACCCTGAAGGGAGTCTGATGAAATGATACGCCCGGGCCCTTGTTCCAGCTTATAAGGGTGTGCATCTGGGCGTCTACCACCGGCACATGTATCACAGAGGCAGGACTTTCCTTAAGAAAAATTCCGCGCCCTAGCTCCACCCTGATGTCAGAGTCTTTGAGGCCCTTATAAAGCTTTACTATTGCGAGGGAAAGGGAAGGGAAATAGATGTCCTTGAGATAGCCAACCACATGGACATAGTTGCGGACATAGCCGTCCTGGTCAGGAAATAGATTGAGGTGGCCTATGCCTGCAGCTGCTTCTGCAAACTTGGGGAGCAGGGGTTTGACCTTGGAGAACCACAGCAAAGACCCCACGGCCCATTCCTCGTCCACTCCCTCCACTTTCCTGAACATGTGCTTGGGGATGAAGGAGGGGACCTCTTGATCACGGCCCGTGCTGGTCACATCGAAATAAATGGGAAGCACCACATTTCCTGCATTCTTTATGGCTTGATAAAGTTTTTGGTCGTGATCAAGGCTTGCCACCACCTTGTCCAGTTCTTCCAAAAAAGGCTTTCCAGAGGGGAGCCTGGAAAGGCCTGAGGCAAGATATTTCATCCTCAGTTCCTTGAGGCTTTTGAGGCCAATGGGTTCTTCTGGCTCTGGGAAGTGGATGTTTAAGGCTATTACCTTGGCACCTGCCAACGCAATGTTCTCTATCCCTTTGGCTATTATGTCCCTGGGCCAAGGGAAGCGGCCTATCTCCAGCAAATCATTGTCGTCTATGACAACCAGTTCAATATCCGGGACTCTCTCGGAAGGGGCGGCAAGTCTGGCCCTCAAATCAAAAGTCTTCATCTCAATGGGCTGGGTGAAGTCAAGGATGCCCGTTATGGTGATAAAGAGGAAAAACAGGGTAAGGGCCACCCCTATGATCCACTCAGGTATCCTCTGTTTCATCTTCATGGACAAGGTTCTTACTCGGAATCAGTACACAATGTCAAGTAAGGGTTGATTTTGGCCATAAGTTTGGGGCCGATGCCGGGCACTAAGAGCAGATCTTCAACTGCCCTGAAACCTCCCAGTATCTCTCTGGTCTCCACAATGGCCTGGGCAATCTTACTGCCCACACCTGGAAGGGCCTCCAGCCCCTGTGCAGATTCTTGATCTAGGCAGATGGGGATCCCCAGCGTAAACTTGTGATAGGCATTCATGGGCAAAATTTTTATGGATACCTTGCCGCCCTCGACCCCCTCCACCAAGATGGTGGTTCCATGAGATACGGTGTTTACCTTCTGAGGCCCCAAGATCATTTCATCCCTTGTCAGCCCTCCGCCAGCCGCTACCACTTCTTCTATGGTGGGGGGCTCGCTGAATCCATAAAACCCCGGGCGCCTAACCTCGCCCTTGATTTGAACATAAAGCCCTGTGGTTGAACATTGGTCTCCATTTGAGAGGGACCCAGAAGGGCTCGATATCAGGTGGAGGAGCCCCATGAGCACCAAGAGCCCAAGCCCTCCTCTGACCAGTTCAGGATTCAGGCTCTGCTTCACGGTCCAGACCAAAGGCCTCGTGCAGTGTTCGCACGGCCAGTTCTGTGTATTTTTCCTCAATCACACAAGATATCTTTATCTCAGATGTGCTGATCATCATGATATTTATGTTTTCCTTGGCAAGGGCGTGGAACATCTTTTGGGCCACGCCGGCATGGGTTCTCATGCCCACCCCTATTATGGAGACCTTGGCGATGTCTTCGTCTCCGAGAACCGCTTCTGCCCCGATCTTTTTTGCCACCTCTTTCACCAGTTTCATGGTTCGCTGGAAGTCCACCTTGGGCACGGTGAAGGTGAGGTCTGTTATGTCGTCCTCACTGGTATTCTGAACGATCATGTCAACCACTATGCCAGAGCGAAACATGGGCTCAAAGATCTGGGCGGCTATACCAGGGCGATCAGGCACCTTTTTGATGGTGATCCTGGCCTCGTTCTTGTTGTATGTGACCCCTGAGACCATTATCTTTTCCATGTCTTTTGTCTCTGGTACTACCATGGTTCCCTTCTCCCTACTAAATGTTGACCTTACATGTATAGGCACATTGAATTTCTTTGCAAATTCCACGGCCCTGATTTCCAACACCTTGGCTCCCAGGCTGGCCATCTCAAGCATCTCTTCGTAGGAGATCTTATCAAGTTTCCTGGCCTTGGGGCATATGTTGGGATCAGTGGTGTAAACCCCGTCCACATCGGTAAATATCTCGCACACATCAGCGCCCAGCGCTGCGGCCAGGGCCACGGCAGTGGTGTCAGACCCTCCACGGCCCAGGGTGGTGATATTCCCTGCCGCATCGAGCCCCTGAAAGCCTGCCACCGCCACTATTCTATCCTCATCCAGTTCTTGGCGTATCCTGGTGGTATCTACTTCCTGGATCCTGGCCTTTCCATACAAGGCGTCAGTATGAATGGGGACCTGAAAGCCCAAAAGAGAGCGGGCATCATGGCCCATAGCCTTCACTGCCATGGCGAACAGGGCCACACTCACCTGCTCGCCAGTGGCCATGAGCACATCAAGTTCCCTGAGATCCGGCTCAGGGCTTATCTGGTGGGCCAACTCTATGAGCCCGTCGGTCTGGCCTGCCATGGCTGAAAGCACCACCACCATGGAGTGCCCCTGGTTATGATACTCTATGACCCTTTTGGCCACGGCCTTTATCTTTTCAATACTCCCCACAGAAGTGCCGCCGTATTTTTGAATGATCAAAGCCATGAACTCAATTCTCCTCAACGAGCCTAATTAAAATATCTTCTGATCTGGGATGCGTCCCCTCAAAGGTGATCTTCCTGGATACAGGAGATAATATTTCAAAACGCACCTTCAAGTGCCAGGGCGGAAGCAATTGGAGGCACTTGTCAGCCCATTCCAGGACGGCCACTCCGTCCTTGTAAAAATATTCCTCCAGGCCGGCGTCTATAAATTCCTGGACCCCTTCCAGCCTGTAGCCGTCCATGTGGTAGAGGGGCAGATGGCCTTCATAGACATTGACCAAGGTGAAGGAGGGGCTGGTTACAACCGTTTCTTTGTCCACATCCAGGCCCAAGGCTACGCCCTTTGTAAAGCATGTCTTGCCGCCGCCAAGGTCCCCAATTAAAGCCACCACATCACCTTTTGTCAACAAGCTCCCGAGCTTCCTTCCCAGTTCTATGGTTTCTCTATCAGATTCTGTTTCAAAGCTTACCTTCATACATAATTTGTCGAACGCGGTGTCCACTCCCTGGTCAAAATTTCAAAATTCACTAATAAACCATTTAACCATTCAATCGAGATGCGGGGCACTCAACACCAATGGGGCCATCACAAGGGTTGATACAGATCTGCATGAAGCGGAGGCTCTTTCAATGGCCATTGGCCTTGCCATAGGCTGAAAGTCAGCTCTGGTATCACCTGGATCAACTCTCCTGCCATGATGCCTGTCTGGCCCGCCTCTTCGGCCAGAAAGTCCGCTGCAAGTCCATGGAGGTATACGCCGGAAAGGGCCGAGAGTTCGGCGCCAAGGCCCCTTGCAAGGAAGCCCCCCACAAGTCCTGTGAGCACATCTCCCGACCCCCCGCTGGCAAGGGCCGGATTTCCAGTGGGATTGACCCAAAGCCCTCCCCCTTTGGACGCCACAAGGGTCCTTGCCCCTTTGAGAACCAAGCAGCAGGGGTGCGAATCAACAAAGGAGGTTACCACCCCTACCCGGTCGGCCTGCACCTGTGCGCTGGTTGTCTCAAGAAGTCGGGCCATTTCGCCAGGATGCGGTGTCAAGACCACCGGGGCCTTGGACTGCTTGATCAGGCCTGTATGGCCTGCAAGAGCATTAACGCCGTCGGCGTCCAGCACAATAGGGATGGGCGAAGAGGAAACGATATGGCGCACCAGTTCCACGGTTTCTGGATTCGTGCCCAGCCCGGGTCCAAGGGCAATGGCGGTCTTTCCCTCCAGCAGTTGGGGAAGCATGTCTGCCACAGCCTTTGAAAGGGAGCCCTCAGCGGTTTCGGGAAGGGGCACGGTCATTGCTTCTGTGAGCTTTTCCTCCAAAATCGGGTTCAAGCTCTTCGGTATCCCCACCGTTACAAGGCCTGCACCGGCCCTCAGGGCCCCTAATGCTGAAAGACAAGCCGCCCCGGTCTTACCGGGTGAGCCTGCCAAGATCAGGAGGTGCCCCCTGTGACCCTTGTGTATGTCGGGCCGAGGGGGTCTCAAGGCCTCCATTATGTCATCAGGCTCTGTTAAATGAACATTGGGTGGGACCTGAGTGTTCACCTCCGGGGGGATGGAGATATCAATCCTTACCACCCTCCCTGAAAGGGAGGCGCCAGGGAATATGAAGTGTCCTAGCTTTGGATATGCAAAGGTGGCTGTAAGATCCGCCCTTACAGCAGCCCCCATGATGGCCCCGGTGTCAGCGTTTACGCCGGAGGGGATGTCTATGGCCATCACCGGCTTGCCTGATGTATTGATCTGTTCTATGACCTGGGCATAGAAGTCCTTGACAGGAGAGTTGAGACCCGTCCCCAGGATGGCATCCACCAAATAGTGGGCCCCATCAATTATCTTGCTTGCCTCTTTCCATTGTTCTAGCCCGGGGACCTGGTGAATCTCGACCCCCATGGCCTGGATTATCTTGAGGTTTACGAGGGCATCGCCCTGGACTTTTTCCAACTGAGAGAGCACCACCACAACGGGATTTAGGCCTGCACCATAAAGGTATCTGGCCACTACATAGCCGTCTCCCCCGTTGTTCCCCCGCCCGCAGATTATGGCCACCTTGGCCCCTTGTTGGGGCAAAAAGTGCTCCAGGAAGGCCCGCGATGCCCCCCTGCCTGCATTTTCCATCAGCACCACACCAGGGATTCCAAGCCCCTGGATGGCCAACCTGTCCATTTCCTGCATTTCAGCGGCTCTAACCAAACGCATCGCCCTTCTCCAATACCACCATGGCTATGGCTTGATCCCCTTCGTCAGACAATGACAGATGCACTCCCCGGATTTCTCCCCTAAGACAAAGCTCTTGGGCAAAACCGTACAACTTGAGATAAGGCTTGCCCCTGGGATCATTTAATACCTCTATGTCCTTCCACCTGATCCCCATTCTCATGCCAAGCCCCACGGCCTTGGAAAAGGCCTCCTTGGCAGCAAACCTGAGGGCAAAGGCCGAGGCAGGTCGCCTTCTCTTTAAGGCGAACTCCACTTCATGAGGGGTGAAGACCCTGTTGAGGAACCTGGGGCCCCATCGATCTAGGACCTTGGCCATTCGATTGATGCTGACCAGATCTACTCCGACTCCGTATATCATGTTCCCCTAGAAGTCCTTCACCAATTCCACCATTTCACGAACCGCGCGCTCAAATCCCACTATTACCGCCCTTGCCACAATACTGTGCCCGATGCTGTATTCCTCGATCTGGGGGAGCACCCGAAATCGTTTGATGTTTACATAGTTGAGGCCGTGCCCTGCGCTTATGCGAAGCTCCAGGTCATGGGCGGCCTCCACAGCCCTCACAATGGCCTTGAATCGTTCCTGGGCCTCACCTTCTGAGCGGGCCTCAGAGTAATGTCCGGTGTGTATTTCAACGATATCCGCGCCACAGCCTTTGGCAGCCTTGACCTGATCAGGATTGGGGTCTACGAAGAAACTCACCTCAATGCCAACCTCCTTTAGTCGTTTCACGACGTTACTGTAAAGGTCTGGCCTTGCAATCACATCAAGCCCCCCCTCAGTGGTGAGTTCCTCGCGCCGCTCCGGAACCAGGGTAGCCAGATCCGGTTTGACGCTGCGGGCGATATCAACCATCTCATCCACTGCTGCCATCTCCAGATTGAGTCTAGTTTTGACCGTTTCCCTTAAAAGGCGGAGATCCCTGTCCTGTATGTGTCGGCGATCTTCCCTCAGGTGACAAATGATACACTCAGCCCCTGCCAGCTCTGCAAGACCTGCTGCCAAAACCGGATCAGGCTCATCAATACCTCTGGCCTCTCTCACCGTTGCCACGTGATCCACATTAACTGCCAACCGTGCCATGACTCTCTTCCTCCCTGATTAACTCCAAAAGTCTTTGTTCTTCCCGATGCATGGCCGCTGCCTCTGCCTCTGAGTTTTCGTGGTCATAGCCCAACAAATGGAGGAGGCCGTGGACCAGAAGCCTGTCAATGGTATAGAGGGGATCCTCTCCGGCCTCCTGGGCCTCCCTCAGGGCTGTATCAACTGACACCACGATATCGCCAAGCATGGGGGTGGAAAATTGGGGCTCATCCTGCATGGGAAAGGCAAGCACATTGGTGGGACCATTTCGGCGGAGGTAGTTTTGATTTAGAACGGCGATGGTCTCATCAGAGGTCAGGACAATGCTGAGTTCTTTATCATGACAGCCCAAGTCTTCTAAGAGTTTCACCATTTTCCTCTCTATGTCCTGCCTTTTCAGACCTGGTATCTGTCGATCCAGTCTTATCAAGATTTCCATTGGCCGCCCTTTTTCCACCTGTCCCACTTAGTGCTATGCCGGGGTATTCAATCCTCTGATGAAATATGCCACTCAAGGTCTTATTGAAACTCTTTGCGATCTGGTGAAGGTCCTTCAAGGTCAACTCACATTCATCCAACTGCCCATCGGAAAATGCCCGGTTTATTATTTTTTGGACCAGCCCCTGGACCCTTGCAGGGGTTGGCTCCACCAGGGTCTTGCAGGCTGCCTCCACCATGTCGGCCAGCATTACCAGCCCTGCCTCCTTTGTCTGGGGCTTGGGCCCGGGGTACCGGAAGTCTTCTTCCTTTACCGTTGCAGACTTCCCCCCCCTCTTTTCTGCCTGTTCCTTGGCCTTCTCATAAAAGTAGGTGATAAGGCTGGTTCCGTGATGCTGGCCGATGATATCCATGATCTCCTTTCCCAGCTTGTGTTTTTTGGCCAGCTCCACCCCGTCCTTCACATGGGAAATCAGGATCAATGCGCTCATGGAAGGGGCTAGTCTTTCGTGTTTGTTTTGTCCTGGGCGCTGATTTTCGATGAAGTAGAGGGGTTTTTTCATCTTGCCGATGTCGTGATAATAGGCTGCCACCTTGGCAAGCAAAGGGTTGGCCCCCACTGCCTTGGCCGAGGCCTCAACCATATTGCTCACCATGACACTGTGGTGGTAGGTGCCGGGGGCTTGCAGCATGAGTTGACGCAAGAGCGGCTGATCCAAGCTGGCCAACTCAAGCAGCTTGATGTCCGTGGTATAGCCAAATGTCATTTCAATGAGGGGCACGCTGCCGGTTGCAATCACCGCCACAAGGATTCCTCCTGCAAATGCAGACCCTGCAGCGTAAAGCATGTTGACGCTGTAAATGGGGCTGTAAAACCCTTCAATGGCCAGAGCCATTAGTATGTTGGCAAGGCTCAGGTTGAGCCCCGTTTTAATAAATACCCCCCTTTCCCGGCATTCCCTCACACCATAGGCTGCAACCAGGCTGCCCACGAAAAAGTAGATAAAAAATTCCACCTCTCGGTCCAACACCAGGGCAGATAGCACCGAGACCACCACGGCAAAACCAGAGGCCACACCCATCCCGTGAAATATGGACACAAGCATGGCAGCACTTGCAACCGGTATGGCAAACAACAAGGATATGACGCTTAGGGAGGAGAAGCCCCGAGCGATCTCAGAGACCACAAAGTTGGAGGCCATGACCACCAAAAGCATCACCAGGAGCAGTATGGAATAAAAGAGCACATGTTTGGGGCGGGTCTGATTCCTAAATCTTGGTTCCACTGAAAGGTAATAAAAGGAAAACAGCAGCAACCCCACAAGAACTATGGTGGCGGGCACGTGCCCCCAAAGCCTTTTTGAGGTGAGATACTTGCTATGCTCTTTTAGCTTTAACAGATGCTCCTTGGTAATCCTTTCCCCCTCCCGGACGAGCATCTCGCCCTTCTTTATCTTGAAGTAAAAGGGCTTGACAGACTTTTTGGCCGCCTCCTTCCGTAGCTCTGTCTCTCTCTTGTTGAAGGTGATATTGGGCTTTATGAGCTGAATTGCAAGGTCAATGGTGGCACCTTTCAACTCCTCTGGCATCATGGACTGGTCCAACTGATGGGCCTTGGCCTTTATGAGTCGTGAGGCCTCATCTAGGTCCAAGAACTCATTGACATTGGCAACAACTCTTTCTTTCCCGGTGGCAATATTGTGTAAAACTATTTTGCCTCCAGGTACAGAGGCAAGAGCCTCTTTGTTATTGACTATCCCGCGTTTTAATACCTGGGAGATGAAATTCAATAGGGCAGTCTCTACCTCGGGCGGAAATCCGGCCTTGGACAGGACTTCAAATGTTTCTTCATCCACCTGGCTCCCTAGTATTTCTGAAAAGTGCTCTCTGCTGAATTCCAGGGCCTCGGCAGAGGGTTCAGGACTTGTGGGAGGTTTTTCAACCCCTGCTCTTGTATCATGGGCTGTCAATAAGGCCCTGTCTCTGGCCCGAGCGGCTGAGAAGGCCTCTCTTATCCGCGAGAGCAGGTCCGAGCAGGTAGGGTCAAAGTCGTAAACAGGCAAGGTGGCTTTAACGGCCTCTTTTCGCTTCTGTTCGGTCAACTCCGTGTCTTCAACCAGGAAATCATGCGATGCCTTGATGTCCTTGTCTGCTATGTCGCCGAGGCGATAAGTGGTGGGACGGCTGAACAGGCCTGGGAAAAGGAGCACTGAGATGATAAGGGCCAGGAGAGACAGTATGGTCCAATTGACCAGTCTGCCCGGGTGGCTGGAAGTATTTTTGGTGGGACCGTTGCCCCCTAGAGGGGGGGGCTTTTCTTTGCCCTTTTTCCTGGAGCTATTCCTCTTGTTCTCAGCCACAGCACTAAATCCAAAAACTAAATCCAAAAATAAAACAAGAAGCCGGAGATTCCCACCGGCCCCATCAGGGTAAAATTGCCTGCAAATTCAATGGGATGATCTGGTTCCATGCTAGGGTCTTCCGGCTTCCAGCCTTTCGTAGGCGTCAATAATCTCCTGGACCAATGGGTGCCTGATTACATCGTCTCTAGAGAAATATACAAACTTGATGCCTTTTATCTGGCTCAGGATCTCCTTTGCCTCAATCAGGCCTGATTTTTTGCCCTCCGGGAGGTCTATTTGGGTGATGTCGCCTGTGATCACTGCCTTGGAGCTGAAACCCAAGCGGGTCAGAAACATCTTCATTTGGTCAGAGGTGGCATTCTGGGCCTCGTCCAATATCACAAAAGAATCATTGAGGGTCCTTCCACGCATGAATGCCAGGGGCGCCACCTCTATTACTCCCTGCTGGAGTAGTCGCGAGGCATTTTCGAAGTCCATCATGTCATGGAGGGCATCATAAAGGGGCCGCAAGTAAGGATTGACCTTTTCGTATAGGTCACCTGGCAAAAACCCCAGGTGTTCGCCTGCCTCCACCGCGGGGCGGGCAAGTACCACCCGGTTGACCTCTTTCCGCATCAGGGAAGCCACTGCCATGGCCATGGCCAGATAGGTCTTCCCTGTGCCCGCAGGCCCGATACCAAAGACTATGTCAAATTTTCTGATGCTGTCGATATATTCCTTTTGGTTGATGGTCTTTGGAGTGATAATTTTCTTCTTGGATGAAATAAATATCTGGTCCTTAAAGATATTTTTTAGGTTGGCAGACTTGTCTCTGCTAAGCACCCTGATGGCATAATCCACGTCATTGGGAAACAGGGGATAGCGTGATTCCAGGAGCCCATAAAGCTGATTCAACAAGACTTCACCCAACTCGATCTCCCACTCTGCCCCCTCAAGGGTGATCACATTACCCCTTACATACAATGAGAGCCCCAGCTTCTTTTCCATTATGCGCAGGTGAGCGTTTCGCTCACCACAAAGGGCTCTCATCAGGTCGTGGTCTGAAAAGGTCAGGCTCTTACGGGTAGGGGTCTCTGAGGCCGCGGCGTTTTCCAATAACTCCTTCCTCTCCTTAAAGATTCAGCTTTGTCCTGCCTATTGGCCCAACACCTGAACCAGGACTTTCCTGATCCTGGGACGGTTGTCAAAATCGAGCAAGACTATCTGCTGCCAGGTCCCAAGCGTCATTTTACCCCCAATCACAGGAATATGCAAGGAAGGCCCCAATAGAGCCGCCCTGACGTGAGAGAAGCCGTTTCCATCCCCCCAGCGTCTGTCATGCTCATATGGGATGTCTCTGGGGGCGATCCTTTCAATGGCCTTCCTGAGATCGTTTATCACTCCACCTTCATATTCAATGGTTGTAAGTGCGGCCGTGGAGCCGGGTATAAAAAGGGTGACACTGCCATCCGATATTTCCGCCTCTTTTAGGATGAGGGCCACCTGGCCCGTAATATCCAGTATGTCCGTGTCCCCGGTGGTCTCAAACTTGAGGGTTGAGCTGAAAATCTTCATGAGTTTCAAGGAGTTTTAATGCTAGATCTCTGTGTAACCAAACAAAAGTTCAATGAGGCAAAATCACATCCTAACTACCATAAGTTTCCCTCCTTGTCCAACGATATCAACCCAGATGGATTCTATCTCCCTGATGAGCTAACTAAAGAATCACTCACATCTCTTTTGATTCAATCCTGGGCCTGGAATGCAGATTTGACTTTGTACCAAGCCCCTGGTAAACCAATTCTCATTGCAAGGCAATGGCACCTTTCAGTAAACACTGCGGTAATAATAAAATGGTTGGCGAGGGTGTCTCAATCCCTCAAATAGGGGCGGCCCTAAGCCTAGGGGACCTCGATCGCTACCAAGGACTCACCAAAGGGAGAAACCGGAGTGGCACAGATCCTACTTTTTTCAAGAAACAGGCATACCGGGGTGAAACAGATTGACCACCAAGAACTGGAGTCATGGTGTAGGCTCCAAGATACCCTGATGGATGCCCTTGTGAAGATCAGGGTCAAGCTGCCTCACCTGGAGATCTCAGATGTGGGCGGGGAGATCAGGCGAGCGGCCAAAAACGGCCAGCTTCAGGTAAGGGATGCCCTAAAAGGCGTTATAGGTGTCAGGGTGGGGCCTGGTTTGAGCAAGATCATCAGGGGGGTCACTGGCAAGGGATCCGTTGAGAGGGAGCTGGCTCGGATGGTAGAGGAGTGTTGCAATGGCGTAATCCTTGCCTTTACAAAGGAGGTGCTCTCAAAGGCACCTGCGGACAAGGACAAGGAAAAGGAGTTCTTCCAGGACATGGTGAGATCCAATCCGAGGCTTTACAACAGTTGTGCTGCCCTTGGCCCGGGCAGTCCGCTGGTGGAAGATATGGAGCCTCCTGGGTAGCCAGTATTGCGTTCTGTCCAAAGGAAATAGCCAACATGCTGAAATTTTCGCGAAACAAACTTGTAAGCGTCTATAGAAAAGCCCCAGGCACCCTGGTGGCCCATGGCGTGCTTGAGGATGACATCTATGGGCTGGAGCTGGACGTTTCACTGAGCCTTCCAGACCTTGAGATCCTCTCTGTCGAGGGAAGGTGGGTCCGGGCAGAGAACTCTGAGTGCGGCAGGGCCCTTCCCTTTCTCCAGGAAGCCCTCGGCCTCCGGGTGGAGGAAGGCTTTGCTCGAAAAATAAGGAAAGGCGTGGGCCGTAGGGCCTGTCGCCACTTTGCAGATATACTCGTGGAGTGTTGTCATGCGGCAAGAGAGGCCTTGGCCCTTATGAAGCCAGAATCCCTGGAGAAAGAAGGCTCGGCGATTACACCCTCCAAAGATGAGCCACATGTTTTCCCACGAGAGGTTGATGCAACAGGTGGATTTGTAATAGACCTCCATGTTCATACCTCGCCTGCCTCTCCCTGCAGCTCAGTCACTGTGGATGAGCTTATCCAAGAGGCCAAAAGGATTGGTCTTAGTGGAATTTGCCTTACAGATCATAACCATGTGTGGGAACAGGCACAGGTGGAGAACCTGAGAAAAAGGCACAATTTCTTGGTGCTTGCCGGAACCGAGATCACCACCGACCAGGGTGATGTGCTGGTCTTTGGGCTTCAGCGCGGGACCGACGAGATCATCCCCCTTGAGAAGTTGAGAGAGGAGGTCTTGAGAGCAGGAGGATTCATGATCGCTGCCCACCCCTTCAGGGGATTTTTGACCTTCGGAGTAAGGCAGTTGGGGCTAACACCAGAGAAGGCCGCCGATAGGCCTTTGTTCAAGTTCGTAGATGCTGTTGAGGTCTTGAATAGCAGGGTCTCTGATGAGGAGAATGCCTTTGCTGCCAAGGTTGCGGCTGCCCTTCGGTTGCACACAACAGGGGGCAGTGATGCCCACACCACCTCTGAGTTGGGCTTATATGGCACAAGGTTTTCACGCCCAATAAGTGACGAAAGTGACCTTATTGCCGCCCTAAAGAGTGGAGACTATCAACCTGTGGCCTTCCGCCGACAGGGAATGAAAGGGAATTCTGCCTATGGAAGCTAAGCGGGACTGGGAGAAGCTTGTCAGAAGAATCGAGCAGTTGATGCGTCTCAAGTCCTTTCCAGTGGCCTTCAAGATGCTACGAAGGAAAGAAGATTTGGATCAGGTCCCTTACCTGCGACGCCCCGAGGGCAAAATGACCCTTTGTCAATTGATTACCCTGGTGAGGAACTTTGATTGGACCGTGGGTGCTGAGCTGGATGATTTCGTCTCCCCGGTTTGTCCCTCCATCCTGGGGCTTACAGATACCCCTGAAATATATAAGGACGGCACGTTCAGAAGTATAGTCTGGGTCAAGAGCAAGAAAGATGGCAGGAAATACGAGGCCTCAATTCCCAGGTTGCCCCTTGGCGAATATGAGGCGGTTGTAATGGCACCCCTTGTGTATAACCCTTTTGAGCCTGATATAGTTCTCATTTACGCTAATCCTGCCCAAATGATGCTCTTGATCAATTCTCTTCAGTTTGAAGACTATGAGGTAATGCAGTTTTATTGCGTGGGCGAGTCTTCCTGCTCTGATGCAATCGCCAGGTGTTATCTCTCGGGGAAGCCCTCTCTCACTATTCCCTGTTACGGGGAGCGGCGCTACGGGCACGCCCAAGACGAGGACCTTGTAATGGCCCTGCCGGCCGCCATGATGGAAAAGGCGCTAAAAGGTATGGAAGCCCTTTACAGAAGGGGGGTGAGATACCCCATCAGCTATGCGGGTGCTGAGCAGGACTTCTCTGATACCCTAGGAAGGGCCTACGGGGGTGTGGAACTGATAGAGGCCATCCGAGGAAATGACAACCGGCTGGTGGTGGGGATTACGGGTGGGATCGCAACCGGAAAGAGTACGGTGGTGGGCATGCTCAAAGAGCTGGGAGCTTGGTTAATCGACTTCGACCAAATTGCAAGGCAAGTGGTTGAACCTGGTAAACCGGCATGGAAGGACATAGTAAATTATTTTGGAGAGCAGGTCCTTGCCCAGGACAAGCAGCTGGACCGCCAGAGGCTCTCTGATATCGTATTCCGGGACCTTGAAAAGCGCAAGAAGCTCGAAGCATTCACACATCCAAGGGTATACGAGGAATTCATCAAGCAGTTAAACGAGATTGTAAGAAAGGACCCTGATGCAATAGTCCAGGTGGATGTGCCGCTCCTGGTGGAAAAGAATCTCCAATACATGTTTCACAAGGTGGTGCTTGTTTATGCCCCCCAGCACCTCCAGATAGAGCGACTAATGGCAAGAGACGGTATAACAGAAGAAATGGCCATGTTAAGGCTCAAGGCCCAATTGCCCATAGAGGAAAAGTTGGGATATGCCGACTTTGTGATTTATAATGATGAATCACTGGAAAGGACAAGGGAGCAGGTCCTCTCCCTCTGGAAGACCCTCAAGAGCATCCAACAGAAAAAGCATAAAAAATGAGACAATAGATAGCGCGTCTTCTGGAAAAGAATCCTGTTCAGGATGGTGAGGCTACCCCATTATGCCAAGGAGTCTAAGCCCGTCGCGAAACAGCAACAGTGCAAAGACAAACAAGAGCACACCCAGCACGCGCATGGCCCAGACATATGTGCGGCCTCCCAGTAGGGAGCGCGACTTGCCAACGGCCAGGGCCAGAAGGACCTTGGATCCCACCAGAAACAAGTAAAAACTTGTCACAAACACCAAAGCGCCGAGGCTGCTTTCTTGCTGGGCCTTGAACATGGTTGGCGTGCCTACGCTGAACCAAAAAAGATACGGATGTGGATTCAATGCATTTATGATTGCCCCCTTTTTCAGCGATCCTGGCTCGGCATGAGCGAATGCTGGTTGTAGGGGCTGGGTCATAATGCTTTCATAGGAAAGATACAATATGAACGCCCCGCCCAAAAAGGAGATGAAGCCCAAGGCTGCCTTGAAATCGGTTAGCTTGCTGAGCAATAACAGGGTAACGAGGATGATGGGCAGGTCTGTAATTAGTGGAACAAGGGCCACTTTAAGCCCCTCTTTTGTCCCGTATCTTAGGGTCTGGGAGATCACAAAGGCGAGAAGGGGACCGGGTGCAAGCCCAGCTGATAAACCAAGCACAACGCCCAGGGCCAGTGTGTCGACCATTGGAACTCCTTATGTTTACGCCCCTGAATATGTCAGTTGACCGAAAAGATGATGCCCTTCTTTTCCCCTTTATACCATGAACCTGGACCATTCCTATAAAATAACGGAAATTAGGGGTTGACATGTCGGCCATAAATCGTTAAAGGTATTAAAAACGAGAGGGCAGGAAGCCCTTAGCTTTCTAACAAAAAAACTAGAAAAACTTAATCAAGCCACGAAGGTGTTTGGGTCAGAAGGCCCGATATCCTTTGTGGCTTTTTTATTTGCCCTTTGACGATGTGAAGGGGATCTGAGGAGACTTTACATGCACATTTCCGAAGGGGTCCTATCTGTTCCAGTCCTGGTTGGCGGGGGCGCCATCGCCTTGGCCGGCACTTCAATGGGGCTCAAAAAGATAGAATTTGACAGAATCCCTCATGTTGCAGTTCTTTCGGCAGCCTTTTTTGTGGCATCCCTTATCCACGTGCCAGTTGGCCCATCAAGTGTGCACTTGTTGCTAAACGGCCTTGTGGGGCTGCTCTTGGGATGGAGTGCGTTTCCCGCCATACTTGTTGCCCTAGTGCTTCAGGCCGTGCTCTTTCAGTTCGGGGGATTTACCACCCTGGGAGTAAACACTTCGGTGATGGCCCTCCCGGCAGTTGTATGCTATGGGCTATTCAAGCCTATGATCTCTAGTCCGAGGAGTTGGGTATCACTTGCAGGTGCATTTTTGTGTGGAGGGATGGCTGTACTTGGTGGTGCAGTGCTTGTGGCCTTGTGTCTTGCTCTTACTGGAGAGGCATTCTACCCGGCTGCAAAACTGATTGTTGCAGCCCACCTACCGGTAATGGCCATAGAGGGGCTGGTGAGTGCACTTTGCATCAGGTTCTTGAAAAAGGTAAGGCCTGAGGTGCTGGAGTTGGTCTATGGCAATCGTTAGGATATTGTGGCTATTTATCTTTGTCCAACTGGCCCTTGGTTCATGGTCGTGCCCTGGGGCTGATGCCCATAGGGTCTATGTGTTTGCCTGGGTGGAAGGGGAGACGGTCTTTACTGAAAGCTATTTCAGTTCCAGGTCTCCGGTGGTTCATGGGAAGATCCAGGTGTTTGACCTCTCGGGGCAGAAGCTTTTGGAGGGGACCACAGACAGTAAGGGCATGTTTTCCTTTAATTACAAAAAGGCAATGGACCTCAAGATCGTATTGGATGCAGGTATGGGCCATAGAGCGGAATATGTGTTGAGGGCCAGCGAATTTCCAGAAAAAGAAAGGGAGAATAATCTTTCGACCCAGCCTGAGTCTCCCAGAAGGGGAGGCGCACCGGGCAAGCAAGAAACAGGGCCAGGGATTCCTGAAATACTGGTCGGGTTGGGCCTTATCTTTGTGATCATGGCAGTGGCCATGTATCTTTGGCCCAAGAGAAGAACATAAGGGCTGACATTAAAATCCATCTTGGAACAGGCCACGAAGGCCCCCATTTTCCCAGAAGGGGAGGGGACTTATGTGGCCTTTTTTGTATGAATTAACCAATAAATAGGCAGGAGGTCAGGTGATGTACTCGAAGACATCAATTTTTCGGGTGGGAATGATTGCAGTTGGATCACTTATTATATTGTTGTTTTGTAAGTCGCCTAGTTTTGCTCAAGGTGGGCCGGATACACAACTCCTCGAGCGGCTCGAGGCCATGGAGGAGAGGATAAAGGAGCTTGAGGCCCAAATAAGGGATCTGAAGGCTGGGAGAGCGGGTGATAAGGAGGAGGCTGCTCCTTCCCACTACCATCCTGTGAAGGGTCTTGCCGACAGGGTGAAGAGGATAGAG
>JALVMN010000025.1:0-2150 GCA_027027005.1 Desulfobacterales bacterium
CCCTGATGGTTACAGTCACTTCGTGGCAGTGCCCGGCGTGATCCAGTGGGTGCCTGCAGGCGGCATGGCAAAGGGCGGAACCTGGACCGGCGTGATGATCCTTACTTACATGTTCGCCCTTATGGGGATTCAGTCCTCTCCGGCATTCTCCATGTGGGCCTTTGCAAACAAGGATCCCAGGCCCTTCCCGCTCCAGCAGGTATTCGCCTCCACCCTGGGGATCGGCTTTGCACTGTTCATCTTTACGGCCATGCAGGGCATGGGCGGCTGGGTCCTGGCCCTCTTCAAGCCCGAGGGTGCCAAGGAGACTATCATTCCTTTGAGCGGGCTGATAGGAGGAAAGCAAGCAAACCTTGTGCCTTACCTCATCCACCTGATGAAGGATAATTACCCTGTGCTGGTGGGCTTGTTGGCGATCTCGGCCTTGGCGGCGATGCAGTCCACGGGTGCGGCTTACATGTCCACCTGCAGCGGGATGCTCACCAGGGATATTGTCAAAAGATATTGGGTAAAGGACATGACCACCGGGCAGCAGACCCACTGGGGCAGGGCCACGGTGCTCTTTGTCACCATCAGCGCCCTGGTCTTTGCCACATTCGTGCCTGGCGCCATCGTGATGCTGGGAGGTCTTGCCGTCTCTTACGGGTTCCAGTTGTATCCGGCCCTGATTGCAACCCTTTACTGGCCGTGGCTTACCAGGCAGGGTATCGTGGCAGGGCTTGTGGCAGGCATCATCGCAGTGACACTTACCTTCAAGTTCAAGTTCGGACTGCCCTGGGGCGCATATCCGCTTACCATCCACTGTGCCGGCTGGGGTATCCTGGTCAACTTCCCTCTGGCCATCCTGATCTCCTTTTTCACGCAACCCGATGAGAAGGAAAAGGCCCGCAAGATGGAGTACCACAACTTCATCAGGGAGCACGCAAGGCTTTCCGAGGACAAGCGCTGGAGGGTCAAGTTTGGCTGGGTGATCACCATCATCTGGTTCCTGTTCGCCATCGGTCCCTTCTGTGTGATTGGAAACACCATATTTGGTGATCCGCTCAATCCAGCCACCTGGCCCAACGGGATGCCGTCACTGTGGATATGGCAGATCATCTGGTGGCTGCTGGGGGCCTTTATGATGTACTGGCTGGCATACAAGTGCGAGATGTCAACCAACATCACCACCCAGTTCAAGGCCCTGAAGCACGACATTTACGAGGAGGCTCCTGCCGAGCAGAAGACCTCGTAAGTTGGGACTCAGGGTAGTTTGACAAAATAAAGGGGAGGGGCGATGCCTCTCCCCTTTCTAGACTTGGGAGTATTATCCGTATTAGAATACCGAGTGTATCCAGAATGGTTACACCTGGAGGTGAGAAAAAATCATGAAGAGATTGGCGGCTGTGGCCGTGGTATTGGTAGCACTGCTGGGATGTGGCCTGGGGGTGTCAGATTACGATGAGGCTATAATGGACGGGCTTTCAAACCTGAATCTGAATGACCCGGAAGATGCCTTGAAGGATTTTGAAAGGGCAATAGAGATAGATCCGAACCGGGCAGGGGGTTACCTGGGCAAGGCCAATGCCCTCAACATATTGGGGAGGTACGAGGAGGCCATAGACTTTTATAACCGGGCCATCGCCATTGACCCCAAGCTTGCCAATGCCTATGTGAATAGGGCGATTGCTTACAGCCACCTAGGCCGCTACAAGGAGGCCATTTCAGACTACGAGAAGGGATTGGAGCTGGATCCCAAGATCGATGATCCGCCAGGATTGCTCAAAAGGCTTTTCAGCAATGAGCCCAACAGGGAAAAAGGGATCCGAAAACACCTGGAGTATCTGAAACAGCAGGTGGCTGCCGGCCACGGCTGATAAAGGTCAAGGAGAAAACGGTGTAGGGGATTGGGTGCTTAGTTCAAAGAAAAAATCAAGCCCGCAAGGAAAGGAGTGTGCCTATGCCCAATGCGTATGAGATCGCTTACAAGAGGGCCCTAGAGGACCCAAACGGATTCTGGGGGGAACTGGCAGAGGACTGCCACTGGTACAAGAAGTGGGACAAGGTGCTGGATGACTCCAACAAGCCCTTCTACAGGTGGTTTACTGGGGGTGAACTGAACAGTTGTTACAATGCCCTGGACTATAACATTGACCAGGGCAGGGGCGAGC
>JALVMN010000025.1:2160-7250 GCA_027027005.1 Desulfobacterales bacterium
ATGCCCATGATCCCTGAGGCAGTGGTGGCCATGCTGGCATGTGCCAGGCTGGGGGCCATCCACTCTGTGGTCTTCGGGGGGTTCGCTGCCAATGAGCTGGCAGTCCGCATAAATGACGCAAAACCAAAAGTGATTGTCTCTGCCTCCTGCGGCATAGAGGTTCAACGCATTGTGCCTTACAAGCCCTTGCTGGATGAGGCCATAGCCATGGCGGATGCAAAACCTGAGCTTTGCATCATCAAGCAACGCCCCATGGAAAAGGCTGAAATGATTTCCGGCCGTGACCTGGACTGGGACGAGCTGATAGCAGGAGCAACTCCCCATGATTGTGTGCCCGTGGCTGCCACAGATCCTCTCTACATCCTCTATACATCAGGGACCACGGGAATCCCCAAAGGCGTGGTGCGCGACAACGGGGGAAATGTGGTTGCCCTCAAGTGGACCATGAGCGCCATTTATAACATGCAGGCAGGGGATGTGTGGTGGACCGCATCGGATGTGGGCTGGGTGGTAGGGCATTCTTATATCGTATATGGGCCTTTGTTTAAAGGGTGCACCACGATCCTGTTTGAGGGAAAACCCGTGGGCACGCCAGATGCAGGGGTGTTCTGGCGTATCATCTCTGATCACAAGGTAAAGGCCCTGTTCACCGCTCCCACGGCTTTCAGGGCCATCAAGAGGGAAGACCCCAATGCCGAAGAGATGAAAAAGTATGACCTCTCTTCATTTGAGGCCCTTTTCATGGCAGGAGAGCGCCTTGACCCTGACACCCTGAGGTGGGCCGAGAATGCCCTTGGTGTCCCGGTTATTGACCATTGGTGGCAGACCGAGACAGGGTGGGCCATAGCAGGCAACTTCCTTGGTCTTTACAAGTTCCCGGTAAAGGAGGGATCAGCTACAAAGCCCTCTCCTGGATGGAACCTCCAGGTGCTGGATCCTACCGCCAAGGAGCCTGTGCCCAGGGGTGAGATAGGGGCCTTGGTTGCAAAGCTGCCCCTGCCTCCTGGCACACTGCCTACACTATGGAACAATGACGAGGGTTTCCTGAATTCATACCTCAAGGAGTTTCCGGGCTATTACCAGACAGGGGATGCAGGTTACATCGACGAGGACGGCTATGTATTTGTGATGACCCGAACCGACGACATCATCAATGTTGCAGGCCACAGGCTCTCCACCGGCGCCATGGAAGAGGTGCTGGCAGACCACCCCGATGTGGCTGAGTGTGCGGTGGTGGGTGTGGAAGACAGCCTAAAAGGACAGGTTCCCATAGGATTCCTGGTGCTCAACGCTGGGGTCAGCAGGGACCCTGACGAGATAATAAAAGAAGTAATCCAGATGGTGAGGGAGAGGATCGGGCCCATTGCATCATTTAAGAAAGCCACAGTGGTAAAGAGACTTCCCAAAACCCGCTCGGGCAAGATACTGCGGGGTACCATACAGAAGATTGCCGACAACAAGCCCTATAGGATGCCGGCCACCATTGATGACCCTGCAATCCTTGGTGAGATGGAGGAGGCCCTTATCAAGCTGGGCTATGCAAAGGCAAGGGAGAAAGAAGGTTAATCCTTCTCGGAAAGCATGAAGTTTTTTCTCAGCAAGTTTTGGAGGGTAGTGGCACTGACCCTTCTGGGCGGCGTCGCTATCCTCTTCTTTTTTTCCTTATGGTTCTGGAACCAGTTGGGTGAGGGTGAAAAGGAGGCCATCCAACAAATCCTTCACCACCATGGCGACTATCTGATCATCCCGCTTTTTCTCTTTGTGGTGCTCGCCGTGTGGGCTGTGGAGAGCCTGTTTCGTGGCTATGTCCGTCCCATCAAGAGGATCAGCGAAGAGGTTATCCTGATAAATTCAGCCAATCCATCTTACAGGATAGAGGGAAGGGGAAGTGAGGAGATAAGGCTCCTTTGTGACAGCATAAACCTCGGCGCCGACAGGGTGGAAGACATGGTAAGGAGCGTGGATGAAAGGATAAGGCAGGCTCGGGCCGATGCAGAGGCCGAAAAAAATGTCCTGGCTGCCATCATATCTGAGCTTCCCCAAGGGGTCGTAGCCTGCAACATGGAAGGGCGGATCATGCTTTACAATAACAGGGCCCAGGAGATGCTGACCCCTGCATCCCACGAAGGGGCCCTGAACCAGCATGATGTCCCAGGGAACGAGAGGGCGGGATATCTGGGCCTTGGCCGCTCCTTATACGCTATCATGGATGAACGCGACATCAAGAGGGGCCTGAAGGAAATAGAGGACAGCCTTCGGGAGAGAAAAGAGCCAGCCAATGCAATCTTCACCATTTCCACGGACAAGGGGGGACTCCTTAGGGTGGAAATGGTCCCAATTCTTAGAGGTCGCAGGAGGTTGTCAGGGTTTGTGTTGTTCTTGCGTCACGTTTCCCCACTGCTTGAGGATGTGGCCGAGGCGCCATGGCCATTGCTACCCATTTCCATGAGGAAATTGCTCGAAAGCATCAAGCTCAAGGCAGAGCAAAAACTGGGCATCATATTGGAGCTAGAAGAGATTGAAGACCAAGACCGCGTGAGGGCTGACACCCATTCCCTTGTCTTGGCCCTCCTCTTCTTGTTGCAGGCCCTGAGGATCAGGACAGGACAGAGGAGGTTTTTGTGCCGGGTCTCAGGCTCTGGCGCATTAAAGAGTATTGATATCTCATGGCAAGGGGCCTTGGTGGAGCTATCTCTCCTTCAGAAATGGCAAGAAGAAGAGCTTACAGTCCAAGAAGAGTCATTGCCTCTCACCTTCGGAGAGGTGCTCCGATTTCACGGAATAAACATGGAATTGCAACCCGCCGAAGGCCCGGGCTGCAACACTCACATAAGGCTCAGCTTACCAGTTGAAGAGGCATCTGGAGCAGTGGGCCCAAGGACCACGGGCATCAAGGTGGAGAGCAGGCCTGAATTCTATGACTTTGACCTCTTTTCCCAGGAAGGTATCAGCACTGAAATAGAGGACAGACCGCTCAGCGAGCTTGCCTATACTGTCTTTGACCTGGAGACCACTGGCCTGGATCCCAACGGCGGCGATGAAATCATTGCCATTGCAGCATTTCGCATCCTGAACGGCAGGCTCCTCCATCAGGAACGATTCGATCAGTTGGTCGATCCCAAGCGGCCAATCCCCTGGGAGTCGATCCAGGTCCACGGCATCACCCCTGAGATGCTGCAGGGCAAACCCACCATTGAACAGGTGCTGCCATGGTTCCACAGCTTTGTGGAGGACACCGTGCTCGTGGCCCACAACGCTGCATTTGACATGCGTTTCCTGGAGTTAAAGGAAGAGGCGGCAGGGGTAAAGTTTACCAATCCGGTGCTCGATACCCTCCTACTTTCGGCCGTTGTTCACCCCTTCCACGACGAGCACAGCCTGGAGGCCATATCAGAGCGCCTGGGGGTTTACATCACCGGAAGGCACACTGCGGCCGGCGATGCCCTTGCAACCGGAGAGCTTTTTCTGAAATTAATCCCTCTTTTGGCTGAGAAAGGTATATATACATTGAAAGAGGCCTTGGAGGCATCGCAAAAGACATATTTTTCAAGACTAAAGGTGTAAGAGCCATGGAAAATGAAGCGCGCAAATTTCTTTCCAATGTGAAGCCGTTTTCCCTGTTGCCCCCTGACGAGCTTGACAGGATAGTGGGGGCCATAGAGCTCAAGAAGTTCCGCAAAGGTAAGAAGCTCTTTGAGCAAGGCAAGACAAAGCTGGACGCTGTTTACATAATAAAAAAGGGAGAACTGGAGCTGTTCTACCAGAGCCATGGAGACCAGGAACTCAGGAAGAGGATCAAGAAAGGAGAAATCTTTGGGGCCCTTTCCCTCCTAATGAACGGGGCTCTGTCGGACAGGACCGTGGTGGCCCCAAAGGATGTTGAACTATATGTCTTGCCTGACAGGGTATTCCTGGAGGTATGCACCAAGAACAGAAGATTCTATGAATACTTTGCAGAGCAATTCCGACGCCGCGTGGCTGACAAGTCTTATGAGGGGATTATTGCGGCAGGGCAGGCCCTCCAGTTCCTCTCACAGCTTGAGCCCTTCACATTTCTGCCAGAAGAGGAATTTGAGCGCATCGCCCACAACATCTCCCTCATCTATTATCCAAAGGGGACGATCCTCTTTGTCCAGGGAAAGTCCAGGGTGGAATACCTCTACATCGTGCAAAAGGGCGCAGTGGAGTGCTATTACGAAGAGGGCGAAAGAAAGATCCTCCGCGAGGTATTGGGTGAAGGCGACATGTATGGCGGGATTTCCATGCTGCTCAACAATGGCATCTCCATACGCACCCTCAAGGCAATAGAAGACTCTCGCC
Source organism: Desulfobacterales bacterium (assembly GCA_027027005.1). Lineage (GTDB taxonomy): Bacteria > Desulfobacterota > DSM-4660 > Desulfatiglandales > Desulfatiglandaceae > JALVMN01. The sequence goes on from JALVMN010000025.1 coordinate 6,481, forward strand.
TCTATATCATTCCGAAAAAGCTCTTTTTGGAGTTGTGCAACAAGTACGAGGCCTTTTCTGAATATTTTACCGACATATTTGGAAAGAGGATGCTCGACCGCTCCTATGCCCAGATCATTGCCCAGGGGCTCAAGCCCAGGGAAGAGAGCATGCATGTCTTTAACATGCCCATTGAGGGCCTTTACACAAAAGATCTCCTCTATTGTGATGAGGACTTGACGATACAATCTGCTGCAGGGCTAATGAGCCAGAGGAACTGCAGTTCCATCCTGGTGCGCAACAAGGAAGGGAAGTTTGTGGGACTGGTCACGGACAAGGACCTGAGGACAAAGGTTGTGTCGTGTGGTTGCAATTTTCTCTCTCCAGTGTCCCAAATCATGTCCTCGCCCCTTGAAACCATCTCTTCTGACGCCCTGGTCTTTGAGGCGCTGGTGGAGATGATGCGAAAAAGGATAAAGCACCTGGCAGTGGTGGATGATGATGGAAATGTGGTGGGGCTGCTGGCCCACTATGATTTGCTGAAGGCACAAGGGCAGGCTCCTGTGTTCATCATGCAGGAGATAGCACAGGCCACTACCTTGAAACAGGTGGTATCGGCCAGGGCCCAGGTGCCCGGTCTCATCTACAATTTGATAAATGCAGGGGCAAAGAGCAGGCATGTGGCTCGATTTCTTTCCACCATAACTGATGCCGTGCTGGAGCGGTTGGCCACTCTGGCTTTGGATCAGATGGGGCCTCCGCCGGTGCGATTCAGTTTCATGGTCATGCGA
>JALVMN010000026.1 GCA_027027005.1 Desulfobacterales bacterium
TACCAGGACGCATCATATAGAACCCATCGAAATTTGTCCTTCCCACGGGGCTCATAGCGGAACACGCAGCGGTCAAGCACCAACCGCTTGGTGGTCAGGAAAGGGGTGAGTTGCAATTTGTTGCGCTTTCGGGCAAAAAGAGCCAGCAGCTTTCTCCCCAGCACCGTGAGATCGTATTCATGGATAGCCTGCTTCTCTGTTGATACCAGGCCTTCAGAAAGGCGACGGTAGGTGGATGAAAAAAACCTGTTTATCTCCTTTGAAAACTGGAGCAACCTGCTGTAGCTCCAGTGCTCTATCTGGTTCAACTCTTCCACCAGCTCCAGGGGCCAGTTCCAGTTTTCCATGAGTTCGCGAAAGACCTCCACCTTGTAATCTGCCTGAGGTTTCCTGATCCTGGTCCTTCGAAGCCCTGGCTCTGATTTCAGATAGAATGCCCTTCGCAGCAGTTCCATGGCACTGCGCCTGCCCCGCTGTTGGTAAAAATCCAGCACTGTTTCCACCATAAGGAGATAGGGGTCCAGTTCCTTCAGGAACCTGGTCCCGCCCAACACCCTTGACTTGAGCACATCGCAAAGAAGTGGGCCCTTGTATCTCTCAGAAAGATACATCTCCATCATGGCCATCTTGAGCAGGCTCTTGAATGGGTCCTTGATGCCTTTGCTCAACTGCCACAGGGCATTGCCGAGAAATTCGGTCTTTGACACCTCCCCCATATACCCCAGATCCAGGAAATCAACGCTGTCAAGGGGCTGGGTGCGCCTGAAAGCCTTGATCCACTCCCTGTACTCTTCTTCATCTATGCCAGGGGGAAGGACCCACCAGTAGGGAACCTTTCCGGAGATAAAGAGCATGGTTCTGTAGCACTCTTCCTTTAAAAACGCCTTCTGGCTGGACCCTGAGCTTTCCTCATCCACTCTGCCAAAATCGTTTCTCTGGATCTGCTTGAGGTCCAAGATAAAAAAGTGAACATCCATCCCAAAGGTGCTTCTGCACCAGTAGGAGATCCTGGCGGCCTTTTCGCTCAACAGATCCAAGGCCTTTTTCGTCCACCTGGATTCATCCACGCATACCCAGAAATCAAAATCCGACTCCTCTGTCTGGGCCACTGTGCCGATACTACCTAATATGAATAATGACTCCACCATGGGACGTCGGACCAGATAGCGCTGAAACGGAATGTTTCTCTTTCGCGCCTCTGGAAAAAAGTCCCTTATGACCTCCCTGAGCCTGTAAGAAGACCCTACCCCGTAAACCCCACAGGAACTTGCCGCCTTTGGCACATAGCCTGGAAGGTCCACTTCATTTATGGTGAGGAGCACGGGGATAATCTCAAAGGCAACCGAGGCCTTTTCAGGGTTAAGAGAGTAGGCGTACTGTGCCCTCAGTCGGCTATAGTTCAAGAATAACTTCCTGTTCTTTCTGATGAGATGCGGATCAAACCGGCCCATCTGGATTCCCGTCCTCTCACCGATTTTTAAGGCAGGGACAAAAAAAGCCACCTTTTATCAAGATGGCTTTTCGTCTATAAGGTTAAAGTGGCAGTATCACTCTTCAAGAAAGTCAATTAACGATTCCTTAAGCATCTTTTCCGCAACCTTTTTTGAATCCACCTGGTACTGTCCGCTTACCACTTGCTCCTTGATGCGTTGGATTTTTTCCACCCTTTCGGGCGGCACGGTCTCCACCAGCTTCCTTACCCTATTGAAAGTTATGGAAGTCTTTGAGATGTCCACCTTTGCATCACTGTTAACCGTCTCTTTAGGGACACTCTCCCTCTCCACCTGGGCCTTTTCCTTTCCCGTGGCATCACCAGCGCTCTGTATCAAGCTCAGGTGTTTATAGATATCTCCGACTTTCATTTTCTCTACTTCCAACCTCCTATTCAGTTGTCGCCTTCCAGCCCACCAAGATCACCACCTCTGGTCAAGCTTCTATTATAGGTCTTTTGTACGTTGTTTTCATCTTTCACCTGCGAGATAAGTTTCTGGGAAAGCTGGTCCAGCACTTGTCTGCGTCTGGCCTCCACCGAGATGTCCACAAAATCGGCAGAGGGCTTCACAGGCTCCACACCACTTTCCATGAGTGTGTTCCTGCGCTTCAGCTGATTGCCATACATGCGCAGAACATTTCGTATTTGGTAGGTGGTTATGGTCATCTTTTACCCCTCCGACAGTTTCATCGGATCCTCAAAGGAAAAACTTAAATCTTCTTTGTCTCTTAACCTTTTCGGTCCTGTGCCGATTAAAAATGAGACAACCCGAAAGCGGGAGGACTCCTAACCGATTAGCTGCTTATCTGATCAGCGATGGAACTTCAAATAACGGATCGAGACTTCCAG
>JALVMN010000027.1 GCA_027027005.1 Desulfobacterales bacterium
ATATCTCAAAGAAATAGTGCCTGTAACCTGGCTTTCCCAGCCCTATCACCAGGCGCATGCCCAGGAGGTCCCGCCAGAATCTGATGGTGGCATCCATGTCTGGTGTAACGAGGGCAAGGTGATTGATGCCATTATATTTTACAGCCATGCCTGTATAGCTCCTGTAATCGATTCTTTTGGTTGTGATGGGCTCATCTCTCTCGTCTTGACCCGCCATGGAAAGCTTTACTAAGATCCCTTCAAGGGGATTACTCTCTCCTTCAGGACAACCGGCCTGGAAGAGTCGGTATGAGTAGTCTAGTAAAAGATTTATCGGAGCGCAATCCGGAACTGGAGAGAAAATCAGGAGGGAGAATATGGGAGAGAAAACAGACAGGAATCTGGCCATTGCCTTTGCAGCAGAGTCTAAGGCATCCATCCGTAACAAGGCCTTTGCCATGAAGGCAGATGCTGAAGGCTACAAACAGATTGCAAGGCTCTTCAGGGCAATATCAGAGGCCGAATCCGTGCATGCACGAAGGTACCTGATGCTTATGCGAGGCAAGATAAGCTCAACGGAGGAGAACCTGGAGACTGCTTTCCAGAGCGAGATAAGGGCAAATGTTGAAGAATATCCCAAGCTCATCAAGGATGCATCGGATGAAGGGGAAGAGGCGGCTCTCAAGGCATTCTCTCGGGCAAGGGATGTGGAGAGCATGCATGCAGAGCTTTACAAAAAGGCCATGACGCATATGCTGGCAGAGAGAGAATCCCTCTATTATGTGTGCCAGGTCTGCGGTTACGTGGCAGAAGACGAGGCGCCTGATAAGTGCCCTGTGTGTGGGGCAGTCAAGTCAAAGTTCAAGCTTGTGGAATAATTTAATGCACCCTGGTCTTGGAGTAATAGAGGGAGGCCAGCGTGGCAGGTGAGATGCCAAGATATATGCCCACCACAATGAGTTGATTTATGAGGGTGGTCCGCACCACCCCTAGGGCCTTCCACCTCCTGGCAGAGGTGAGCACATGGGCTGGTGCAAGGCCGATACGGCCCCTCTTTTTTAGTTTGCGAACCAAGAGGAGGTCCTCTGCAATTGGGACCCTGGGAAAACCTCCTGCCTCTTCAAACACCTCCCTGGGCATGAACAGCCCCTGATCCCCGTAGGGTAATTGAAACAGCCTGCAACGGGTGTTGGTGTTAAATTCAACCACCCTCATGGGAAAGGAACGCTTATCAGTGCTGAACCTGAAAGCACCTGCAACCACACCACGCTCCAGGAGTGTTTCAAAGATGTGCCCCACATAACGGTCTGGCAACAGGGTGTCTGCGTGTAGGAACAGTAATGTCTTGCCCTTGGCCTGATCTGCGCCGGCATTCTGCTGGACAGCCCTTCCAGGCCTGGACCTCATTACCCTTACCCCTAAACCTTTTGCCCTTGAAACCGTGTGGTCACGGCTGCCACCGTCCACCACCAATATTTCCACATCAGGGTCCATTGCAACCCTGATGGTTTTTTCAATATTAGCTTCCTCATTCAGGGTGGGTATGATGACGGAAAGGTATGGTTTGGAAAACAAGGCGTCCAGGCCTTCTCTCTTTAGATCACTGGGTGTATCAATGTCGGCCAGTGTATCGAGGAGGTGAAACGAAATATTCCTTTTTTGGGCCAGTGAAATGGTTTGCTTCAAGATCTCTTTGGAGTTCCAATCCATCTCTGTGAAGATATCCCTTGGCCCTCTGAGGCCCACCAACCAATAGCCTCCATCAATACTGGGGCCAAGGACCAGATCGTTATGAGAGAGGGCCTGGAAGGCCTCTTGAAAGTGCCTTTGCTCCAGCCCGGGTATGTCTGTTCCAACCAGCACCACCCGATGGTATCCTTGGGAAAAGGCCTGCTCAAAGGCCTGGTGCATCTTCTGACCCATATGGCCCTGGGCCTGTCTAAAAAATGCAATATCTTTTCCCAGCCACCTGGACATCTTCCAGGGGTTGCCCCCCTGAAAGTATATGCGAAAGGCGATGGAATTGCTGATGCAAAAATCCCTGGCCTTTCTCATGGATTGCTCCATGAGGGCCCGGTGAAATTCCGCTGCCCCTGCTGGCCCGAGAGCTGGTATGAGGCGGGTCTTGGCCTTCTCCGGCACGGGATAGCGGCCAAACAAGATCAAGAGATCGTTGGTCCCTTTGATGCCCCCTCTGACCATGAGTTTTATGCCAGATCAAGGGTATGGGCCGCCTCGGGCGGTCCCCAACTGCCCGCAGGATACGGGATCAACATCTCGGCCCTTTCTCCACATGTCTCGCACTCCTGCACGATGGGGGTAAGAAAGCCCCAGCAAAGCTCTACACCATCC
>JALVMN010000028.1 GCA_027027005.1 Desulfobacterales bacterium
TATCCTGCCCTTGCGTTTGGCCCAACGAAAATACTGTATAGGCTCATGGTCGAACACATCGGTGACAAACACACACTCCTTGCAATAGCATACCGGACAGGCTACACGGCAATTGTAACAATTTACACAGTTGGCCAGATAAGTGGTGAGCTTTTCTATGTCATTGGTCGCCTCAGCGGTCTCTTGAAACATCTCGTCCCTGTAGGATATCCGCTCGGACACCAGGGCCTCTATGGCCCCTTTTCGCCCTTCAGGCTCCTGGATTCCAGGCAGCCCAAGCCCAGCAAGCACGGCCTCGCCTTTCGGGGTATTGGCCTTCAGCAGCAAGTGGTCGTCAGGGTTCATACCAAAGATCCCTATCACTATATCTGCACTATCTGCCACCGGGTATTCACATGCCTTGCATGCAGGGGAGAGATCAAAGTCACCAGGAGGAGCCCCCCGGCCAGAGATCATGCTCTTGTAAAAAACCTTTGTGGATTCAATGCCGTCTTCTCCTGCAAAACGACCGTAGTCGGTATTGCTGTAGGCCCCATAGCAATCAGTGCCAATCAGCACCACCTCCTCGGTGTTACCCTGTTTCAGTTTTACCAGTTCTATGAAGGCACGTATCTCGCAGGGCCTCAGTATTGCGGCCACATTTCTACCCGTGGATTTTCTGGTGAGCCTTGAGACCACCTTTGAGGCATTCAGGGGAAAGGCAGGGGCCAAGGGGTCGCAACCTTCTAGCTTTTCTGGATCAGAAACAAGGGTGGGCATTACCGTGGCCTTCATGGGAAGATGCTGGGGTACTAGGACCGCATCTACACCCCCTTTTTCCAGTAAGAGTTTGCAAAACCCCTGAAGGGTGGCAACCAGATCTCCATCCTTAACCTCAATCTTAGCCGTCTTCGCCATGGATCTCCTCCCACTGCTGAGGTCAACACCTACCCGGCCTCCACAAAGGACGTGGAAGGCTTACGATATTGTTGCTAGATAACCATCTTCTGCCTTACATCGTTGGGGCCCAGGGCCTTTATATCATCAACCAGCTCCTTTACGGTCTCGGCAAAGTCAGTGCCTTCACTGGCCCCTATCCATGTGAGCTTCAGCCTGTCTTCATGGATGCCAAACTTGGGCAGGATCTCCTTGAGGAGCTTTACGCGGCGCCGTGCCTTGAAGTTGCCGTTTATGTAATGGCAGTCGCCGGGATGACAACCGCTGATGAGCACACCGTCGGCCCCTTCGAGAAAGGCCTTGATCACATATTTGGGATCCACCATTCCCGTGCACATCATCCTTATGAGGCGGATGTTTGGCGGATAAACCAGTCTTGAGGTGCCTGCCAGGTCAGCGGCGGTATAAGTACACCAGTTACACACAAAGGCAATGATTATTGGTTCGAATTCTGCCATAACACTCCTCCATTCCCAGTCTTCGATTTTCTACTCCTCCCTGCCCGCAGCAAGCAGGAAATCTTGAAGCCGCCAGGGAAGCTAGCTTCCCAACTCTGCAATTGCATCCATTATCCCGTCTATCTCTGCAAAGATCTGTTTGTCCGTAAAGTTCCTGACCTTTGCGGCCCCACTGGGACAATGGCCCGAGCAACTCCCACAACCCTTGCACACGGCCTCGTTTACCACGGATACACCGCGCCGCTCGTCAAACTCGATGGCGTTATAGGCACAGAGCGCTATACACTTCTGGCATCCCACACATATCTCCGGATCAATGTAAGAAACCATTGGGGAGACGGTGACATAGCCAGAAGAACTCAGGGCCAGGGCCTCTGCCGCTGCCCCCTTGGCTTGGGCCACGGTGTCCGGGATATCCTTGGGACCCTGGCAGGCCCCTGCAAGAAATACCCCGCTCGATGCCGTGGACACAGGCTCCAGCTTTGGATGCTGCTCCAGGAAAAAGCCGTCGCCTCCGATACTCAAACCGAGGATCCTGGCCACCTCGTTTGCATCCTCCCGCGGTTCCATGGCAGTGCAAAGGATTACCATCTCCACGGCCACTTCAACCATCCTTTCCGAGAGGCTGTCTTCTCCCTTCACCACCAGGAGCCCATCTCTCATTTCCACCTTGGAGGCCTTCCCACGAATCATGCGCACGCCTTCGCTCTGAACCCGCTTGTAGAATTCCTCATAGCCCTTTCCAAAGCAGCGCATGTCTATATAAAAATTGTAAACCTCTGTGTCGTGCCCGCACTTGTCCTTTATGAGGTGTGCGTATTTCAATGCATACATGCAGCATGTTCTGGAGCAGTACTCGTGGTAGTTCACATCACGGCTGCCAATGCAGTGAAGGATAGCCACACTCTTGGGTGGGTCGGTGAACTTCAG
>JALVMN010000029.1 GCA_027027005.1 Desulfobacterales bacterium
GTATGTCTATGGCACAGGATATTGCCATCATTGGTGTTGGCACCACCGGGTTTCGCGCCACCACTCCTGATCTCTCCTATCGGGAGCTCACTTACGAGGCAGCCAAGAAGGCTTACATGGATGCCGGCGTTGAACCCAAAGAGATTGGTGCCTTTGTGGCCACATCTGAGGATTTTTGTGAGGGTTATAGTATAGCTGATGAGTATGCCCCCGATCAGCTTGGGGCGGTTCTGAAACCCATTTATACGGTTCCAGGGGATTTTATCCAATCCATGGCATCAGGGGTCATGATGCTAAAATCAGGGCTTTACGACATCGTGGCCGTCCAGGGGTTGAGCAAGGCCTCTAACATGATAACAAAGCCTTACATGGTGGAGTTTGCCATAGACCCGGTCTATAACAGGCCGCTTCGCGAACATCCCGAATATATCGCCGGGATGGAAATGACCCGCTACCTTTATGAAACCGGTACAAGCCGGGAGGCCTGTGCCCAGGTGGTGGTAAAAAACAAGCGAAATGCCATGACCAATCCCCTGGCAGGTCACGGGTGCGATCTAACACTTGACTATGTGCTTGACTCTCCCATGGTCTCATATCCCCTCTCAGATTTGGACATCAGTCCGTATTCCGACGGTGCAGTTGTAATAGTAATGGCCACGGCTGAGGTGGCCCTTGCCCTTTCCGAGAAACCCATATGGGTTAGGGGGATAGGATGGATCTCCGATACCCCAAGCCTCGAGTCAAGGGAGTGGGGTAGAGCCGTTTATGCGGAAATGGCGGCAGACATGGCATACAAGATGGCAGGCATTAGGTCACCCCGCTCTGAGATCGACTTTGTGGAGATTAATGACGAGTTTTCATACAAGGAACTCCAGCACCTGGAGGCCTTAAGGCTTTGCGGCCCGGGTGAAGCTGGTTACCTCACCATGGATGGAGTCACGGAAATCACAGGAGATTTTCCAGTGAATCCTTCCGGCGGGTGCCTTGGAGTGGGATGCCTCTTGGAGTGCACCGGAGGGCAAAAGGTCCTTGATGTGGTACTTCAACTCCGTGGAGAGGCCGGAAAAAATCAAATTACCGAGGTAACCACCGGCCTCGCCATGAACTGGAGAGGGCTGCCCACAACTACTGGTGCTGTTGCAATACTTTCCAACTAATAGGAGGGAATACATATGGGTTTGAGAAGAGTCGCAATCGTTGGTGCCGGGATCACCAAGTTTTATCGATACACTCAGGAGACCCCGAAGGAGTTAGCCTATGAGGCCGCCAAGATGGCTTTGGATTCGTGTGAAATGACCCTGGACGACATTGACTGTGTGTGCCTTGGAACAGCCCCTGATGCCTTCGATGGGGTGCACATGAATGGTGAATACCTTATAGACGGTGCAGGCGCATACCGAAAACCTTACATGAGGCACTATGTGGGTGGTGGCACGGGGGTTATGTCTCCCATCCACGGGTGGTTCCATGTAGCCTCAGGCATGTTTGACACATGTTTGGTGGTGGCTGAAGAGAAGATGTCATCGGCCTTCCCCCATCCAGCCGGTGCGTTTCTCACCATCTTCGACCACACTACAGAACAACCCCTTTACCCCACTCTCATCTGGATCTTCGCCATTGAGATGCACCGTTTCATGACCCGCCACGGTTACACTAAGGAAGAGATCGCACAAGTAGCCGTCAAGAACAAACGCAATGCCCTTGACCACCCTTCCGCCCAATTGGGAGCTGAAATCACAGTGGAAGATGTATTGAATTCTGAAATGATGGCATACCCCGTTAACAGACTTGACATAAGTCCCACGAGTGACGGGGCCGCGGCCATAATCCTGGCCTCCGAGGAAGTAGCTAGGAGGGTAACCGAAAAACCTATCTGGATAGACGGAATAGGATACTGCTTGGACACAGCCTATTGGTGCAACAGAGACCTCTATTATCCCGATTACGTGGAGGTGGCTGCCCGCCAGGCTTATGAAATGGCAGGGATCAAAGAGCCCAGCAAGGAAATTCATGTGGCGGAGCCCTATGACCCATTTACTTACAAAGAGCTACACCACATGGAGGGTTTGATGCTATGCAAGCGAGGAGAATCCGTGAAGATGCTCTTAGACGGCGTCACCCAAAGAGACGGTAATCTGCCTTGTTGTCCGTCAGGAGGCGCCTTGGGCGTCGGGAATCCCATTGCAGCCACCGGGATCATGAAAATCATTGAAATCTTTTTGCAGTTGCGGGAAGAGGCCGGTCCCAGGCAAGTGCCGGGCAAGCCTACTTGTGGTGTGGCTCAAGCATGGGGCGACCTCATGCAGGTGGGCACCGTGGTGGTTATGCGATCTTAAGGAGACAAGGAGGTAAGAGCCATGTTAGACGAAGGAAGGCCAATGATGATAAGCCCTGAGGCTGTCTTGAAGACGGCTACCAAGATAAAATACGACGACATAAAGACCGGCAAGGTCCTATCGGTCCATTACAAGCCTAACCTGAAATATGCATGGGACAATGGTGTAGCCATCGGCCGCTACCTTGCAGAGCTCAAGAACGGGAAAATAATAGGCAAGCGCTGCAACTCCTGCAAAAGGGTATTGGTACCACCCCGGCTCTTTTGCGAGCTCTGCTGGCGGCCTACTGACGAGTGGGAATACGTGCAGGATACAGGCACGATACTCACCTTCGTGGTCAGCCACGTGAACTGGGATGCCAGCCGCGTGCCCAAGGGCCAGAGGTACCACACCCCAGCGGTGATTGAACTGGACGGAGCCGGTAGGGACCAGGGCATCCTCCACCTGATAGACGAGATCGAGCCCTATGACATAAAGATCGGCATGAGGGTAAAGGCGGTGTGGAAAGAGCCAGAAGAGAGAATCGGCGCAATCACTGACATAAAGTACTTCAAGGTCATAGAATAAAAGGGGGTGATGAGAAATGGCAATTACCGAGAGGCTTCAGAATACCACCGAGGTAGGTTACTGGACCGGGGAAATCCCCCTTGAATATATCTACACATTTGGACGGGCAGGGGAAAGGTACTTCCGCACCCTCAAAGACAAGGGCGTGTTTGTGGGTGCCCGTTGCGAGCGCTGTGAAATTACATATGTGCCGCCCAGGACTTATTGCGAAAGGTGCTTTGAAAGACTTGAGGACAACTTTGTGGAGGTCCCAAGCACTGGCACGGTTCATACCTTTACAGTGCTTTACAAGAATCTGGATGGCAGCGAAAAGGACCAACCTGCCGTCATGGCCATGATACGGCTTGACGGCACCGATGGTGGAGTGGTGCATTACCTGGGTGAAGTGGAACCCGAGCAGGTGGAAATAGGCATGGCCGTAAAGGCGGTGCTCAAGCCTAAAAAAGATCGCAAGGGCGGAATCACTGACATAAAGTACTTCAAGCCCCTGTAGGATTGACAAAGACACCCTAAAAGGCCGGCACATTATCCCCAAGACTGCTGCCGGCCTTTTTTACTCTATGGTGAGTTTGAGCCGGGTTACCTTTATCTCCCTTTTCAGGCCCTTACACATTTGCTCCAGCTCTCGTTTTCGGGCATCCCCGTTTTCCTTGAAAGAGACTATCACCTGTTGGATCTCCAGGTCTTCAATGAGTCTTTCAAGATCGTCTCCTGTCCCAAGGACCGGATAGCCCCTCAGCTTTCTGCCCCTAAGCCTTGGGTTGTCGTCCACAAACCCCACCAAGGTGAGGCCCAGGTCCCTGTTGGTCTCGATCTCCTTTAGGGCCATCTGCCCACCGATTCCTGCCCCATATACGATGGTGCGCCTGCCATTGATGTTCCCTTTCCTGATGCCCTCGTCAAGCAACCTGAAAGAGCCCCTGCTGAGCGAGACAAAGATCACCATGAGTGCCCAGTAAATCATGAAGACCGCCCTTGAGATCCCTTGGAAACGGTAGAGCAAGAGAAGTATCAGGACGGCCGCTACAGTGCCAACCGTTATGGCCTTGATGTAGCCCACCACGTCCCTTGGGCTGGTGCTCCTCCACACCCCCTTGTAGACGCCGAAAAGGTAGAAGCTGAGCACCTGGCAGCCGATCACTATGGGAAGAGACCTGAGAAAGACCTGGAAGTCATGGCCACGTATGTTCCCTTCAAAGCGCAGGAGATACGAAATGTAGTAGGCAAGGGTGATCAGCACCAGGTCCAGCATCACTTCCAGGAGCCGCCTCCTGTACGTTATCTCCACCAAGATGGGGGTGATAAACCCTCCCTTACCCTTTTCAGCCAGACCCTCTTCGGAGTAAACCTTCACATTGCCTAGATATATCCAGAAAAACAGGACAAAGAGCACATAGGCCGCCACAATGGCAATGCTGATCCAAGGGGCAAGCCATTTCACGGCCATCCCCACCACTCCGGATGCCACCGCAAAGCCATAGAGCACGAGAACCGCCCTTCTCTCTGAAAGGCCGATAGCCACGAGACGATGCGAGGAATGATCCCGCCCCCCCTGAGAGACAGGCCTCCCAAAGGCCTTGCGCGTAACAGTCACCAATGTGGTATCCACAATGGGGATTAATACAATAAAGATGGGAACCGCTATCACCGAGACCACCCTCACAAAGCCATCCCCGGTTCCATCCCCCTGCCCCAGTCCCATACACAGGGATGCCAGGGTAAAGCCTAAGTAAAGGCTTCCTGCATCTCCCATGAAGATGGAGGCGGGATTGAAGTTATAAACCAGAAAGCCGAGGGTGGACCCCATGAAGGCGGCACAGAGGAGGCTGTATTGATAACCCAGGGCGCCAAAGCTTGGCTCTATCAGGTATTGTAACAGGACAAAGGCAGCGCCTATAAAGGCTATGCCGGCTGCAAGGCCGTCCATGTTGTCCAGGAGGTTGAAGGCATTGGTGATCCCAACGATCCACAACAGGGAGAAAAAGGTATCCAAGGCCTCAACGCCTGTCCACCTGAGCTTGAATCCGAAAAACAGCATGGCAGAGGCCACCACGATCTGGGAGGCCAGCTTGTGCTGGGGGTCCATTCCTTTCAGGTCGTCGAACAAACCCACCACAAAGATCGCGGCACCTCCAAGAAGGAAGGCCGTCATCGCCCTTTCAATCCCCTGGGGGGGGAAGAAATCCACGCCGCTCCCCAGCAACCAGGAAACAACACCCACTGCGGTTGAGCTCGCAAAGATTGCGATCCCTCCAAGGAGGGCCGTGGGCTTCTTGTGCCAGCGGCTCTCTCGAGGCACAGCCACCTTTCCTGTGGCAAGGGCCACCCTTCGCATCAGGGGCGTCAACAAAAGGGAGAGGGAAAAAGCCCCTGCCCCCGAAAAGGCGATGTATGTAAGATGCTCAGCATTCATCAGGCATTACTTTAAGATGGCAAACGGGCCGGGGCCGTGCCAGGGGTGAAAGATGTGGCCGCTCAGGGACTTGAAACAGGAAAGAGCCTCCTTACCCACCTCCAGCTCAAGGCCCCTGCAATAGTCCTCTCATTGGCGGTCAACCACAAAAGCAGCACCGAGACCACCAATAGGAAAATGTCAGGGATCCAGACCCCCACCTCTGGAGATATGGCATTTGCCTCGCAGAGGTTTTTCATACCACCAAAGAAGATATAATAGACCAAAAAAATCACCACGCTTATTCCCAGCCCTGTGGACCGCCCCCTGCTCCTTACCTGGGCCCCCAGGGGAACCCCTATTATTCCCATCAAAAAGGCACCGATGGGAAGGGCCACCTTTTCCAGCAACTTTACCATCATTTCCGCCCCCTCGGGCGAATCAGGCCCTGCGGTCTTGATACTCTCCATGAGTTCTTTGACTGTCATCTCTTTTGGAGATCTTTTCCGAGAGGAGAGTGAGGCCATGATGTCCTTAAGATCTATGGTAAGGTCATAGCCCTTGAACCTGATGGTGGTGGCAGAGTCCAGATCTTTTCCCACCATGAAGATGGTCCCGTTTTCAAAATGAAGAGTGATCCTCTTTGCTTCTCGGTGTACCACCATCTGGGCACGCTCTGCAACAATGGTATTGTGGGTCTGTGGGTCACGCCTGTCCACCACAAATACATCAGTCATGCTCTTTGTGCGGGGGGAATAACTATTTACATAAAAGATCACATTGTCGAACGGCTCGGAAAAGACCCGCTCCTTTATGGTCACATCTGCCTTGCTCTGGGCCATCAGGAACACCAGATCCTTGAAGGAGCGGTTTCCCCAGGGGACCGCCACCACACCCAGCCACAGGGCTCCCAAAAGACTTATGAGCGAGACAAGGGCGGCAGGTGGGAGCAATTGGTAGAGACTGATTCCGGCCGATTTCATGGCAATCAACTCGTTGTCCACCCCCATCCTGGCAAAGGCCAGCAAAATGGAAATAAGGGTGGCCCCTGGAAGGGCAAAGGAGATGATATCTGGCATGAGATAGAGGAGCATCTTGCCAACCAGTGATGCATTCACCCCTTTTGCCACTATAAGCTCTGCAACCGAGAGCATCCTGGTGCTCAACACCAGGAATGCACAGACAAGGAGGCTCACCAGATATGTGGGCCTTATCTCTCTGAGGATGTAGCGATATATGATCAGTTTCATCAAAGCTGCCTTTGGACCAGGTTTGCAAATCTACCTGATAACTTCAAGCCCCATTCAAGTCAACCCCATCCTTGCTTGCACAGCCCCACCACTCAGTGATATGCTAAATTTCAAGGGGCTCCCAGGTGAGCTTGAATACTACTATATTATTTTGGAAAAGCAAATTGACCAAAGGGGAGAGAGGATTCCGGCCGTCAACTCCTGATCTTGGTGCAGAGGGCGGAGAAAAGGCATGGTAAGTATTGGCATTGATGTGGGCTCCATAACCATAAAGGCAGCTGCCGTTGAAGAGGGAAAGCTGTTGGGCACCCTGGTGGATGAGACGGGTTATGACCCTTCCAAGGCAGCGGAAAGAATTTTTAAGGACCTATTATCAAGACTCGATATTCCTTCCTCGCGTGTAGATGGAATTGTTGCCACAGGGTATGGGAGGAGGAGTGTGTCATTTGCCGAGAGCGTGGTCACAGAGATTACATGCCACGGAAAGGGTGCATACTTTCAGTTCCCTGGTGTCCGCACTGTAATCGACATAGGGGGCCAAGACAGCAAGGCCATCTCCCTGGACCCTGATGGAAGGGTTGTGGACTTTGCCATGAACGACAAATGTGCGGCTGGAACCGGCAGGTTCCTTGAGGTAATGGCCAGGGCCTTGCAGACGGACCTTGAAAACTTCGGCAACCTTTCGTTACAGGGCCTCAAACCTGCCCGCATAAGCAGCCTCTGCACTGTTTTTGCCGAATCAGAGGTCATATCCCTCATTGCCAGGGGGGAGGCGAGGGAAAATATCATAGCAGGCATCCATGAATCCATAGGGGCCCGGGTGGCGGCAATGACAGAGCGCATCTCCATTGTGGAACCCGTGGTAATGACAGGGGGTGTGGCCAAAAACAAGGGAGTATTGGAGGCCCTGGAAAAGAAGCTGGGGGTCGAGATTGTGGTCCCCCGATATCCTCAAGAAAACGGGGCCATAGGCGCAGCCCTCATGGCCCTGGAAGTGGGGTGATTCATGTGGCCACTATTATCTACAGCCTGAAAAAACCCACCAAAAACCTCTACCACATTTTTACAGACCTTGACTTCTGGGATGCCAGGCGTATCTTGAGGGACCTTGCCGTTGTGAAGAGAAACTTCGGCACCCAGCCACCAGGGGACCGCTTTCCCACCCAAATAATAGCAAAGTATCCCAACCCAAAGACAATAGCAAAGATAGAAAAGAGGGTAAAAAGGGCAATCCCCTCTCCTCCCCGCCATATCGTTGTCCCTGAGATCCTGGACAAGGGCCGCTTCGAATTCGACCCTTCGAGATATTTCCCGTCCAGATGGTCTGCCTCTCGCATCCTTTATTTCACCAAGAGGCGGCTGCCCATCTTCCTCCCCCCCATCAGCACACCCCACATGACCGTGGAGGTCAGCATCAGGGGGGGCAAGGTGATCATTGAAAGGGTACCCCGCCCCTTCAAGTACGATCCCGTGATTAGGACCAAGAAAGAGGCCTTGAAGCGACTGCGGGTACCCTTGTGTTTCTAAAGTTCCAGGCTCTCGCCAGGGCTCAACACCTTGACCTTGGCCCCGGTCTGCTCCTCCACCTGTTTGGCCCAGGAGCCAGGCTCCTGCTTGATCACATCAAAGGTATTGTAATGAATGGGGAGCACCAGGGCAGGCTGGATCAACTTTACGGCCCTCAGAGCGTCTTCAGGCCCCATGGTGAAGTTGTCACCTATGGGTATCACGGCCAGATCGATCCCCTCTTCCCCGATCAGTTTCATGTCGTAAAAGAGCCCGGTATCGCAGGCGTGATATATCTTTTTGTCCTCCACATAGAAGAGGAATCCGCAGGGATTGCCCCCGTAGGACCCATCAGGCAGGGCAGAGCCGTGGTGCGCTATGGTGAGTTTTACCCTTCCCCAGGGGAAATCAAAGCCTCCACCTATGTGAAGGGGGTGGGTCTTTTCCACCCCCTGACCACTGATCCAGTTCTGGATCTCAAAGTTAGATACCACCGTGGCATTGCATCTTTTGGCGATCTCCACCGCATCGCCCAGGTGGTCCCCATGGCCGTGGGATACAAAGACAAAATCCGCCTCCACCTCTTCGGCCTTCACAGGGGCAAGGGGATTTCCGGTTAAAAACGGATCAACCAAGAGTTTCGTCTGTCCCGTCTCAATCAACAAACACGCATGACTGTACCAGAATACCTTGACCGCCATCTCCATCACCTCCTATTAACCTCTAGGGTTGAACAATATGGTCATGGCACGACTCTATCAAAATTGTGCAAGCACTGCAAAAGAGAACCGCCCATGAATTATAATGGAAATATTGGCGTTGACTCGCGTCTTCAATTAACATAAACAAATATGGTCCATTCAAAGAGCAATGGCGAGGGAAAAATGGGTGAAGAGAAAAGAGAAAAGCCCCGAGATTTCATCAGGGCCATCATTGACCAGGACCTCAAGACCAATAAATATGGGGGCAGGGTTCATACCCGCTTTCCACCGGAGCCAAATGGTTATCTGCACATAGGTCACGCCAAATCCATCTGCCTCAACTTTGGTATTGCCCAGGAATACGGGGGGCTGTGCAACCTCCGGTTCGACGACACGAACCCCACCAAAGAGGACATAGAGTACGTGGAGGCCATAAAGGAGGACGTGCGCTGGCTGGGCTATGACTGGGAGGATAGGCTATATTATGCATCAGACTACTTTGAAAGGCTCTACGACTACGCCGTAGAATTAATAAAAAAGGGAAAGGCCTATGTGTGCGACCTGAGCCCTGAAGAAATAAGGGAGTACCGGGGCACCCTTACCGAGCCGGGCAAAGAGAGTCCATACAGAAACCGCTCGGTGGAAGAAAACCTTGACCTTTTCAAACGCATGAGGGCTGGAGAGTTTCCCGAAGGCTCTCGTACCCTTAGGGCCAAGATAGACATGGCCTCCCCAAACCTTAACATGCGCGACCCCGTCATCTACAGGATCATGCACAAGGAACACCACCGAACAGGAAACAAGTGGTGCATATACCCCATGTACGATTTCACCCATTGCTTGTCAGACTCCATCGAGGGCATTACCCATTCCCTCTGCACCCTGGAGTTTGAAGACCACAGGCCCCTCTATGACTGGTTCTTGGACCAACTGGAGGTATATCATCCCCAGCAGATAGAATTCGCCCGGCTTAATCTGAGCCACACGGTGATGAGCAAAAGGATGTTGGCCCGGTTGGTCCAGGAAGGCCATGTCACTGGTTGGGACGACCCACGGATGCCCACCATAGCAGGGATCAGGAGGCGCGGTTACACCCCTGAGGCCATCCGGGATTTCTGTGACCGCATAGGTGTTGCAAAACGAGACAGCCTTGTGGACATAGCACTTCTGGAGCACTGCATCAGGGAGGACTTGAACAAGCGCGCCCCCAGGGTCATGGGGGTGATCCGGCCCCTCAAGGTGGTCATAGAAAACTATCCCGAGGGACAAGAAGAAGAGTTGGATGCCATAAACAACCCGGAAGACCCCTCCATGGGCACCAGAAAAATCCCCTTTTCCAGGACCCTTTACATAGAACAGGATGACTTCATGGAAGATCCGCCCAAGAAGTTCTATCGCCTGGCCCCTGGGAGGGAAGTCAGGTTGAGGTATGCCTATTTTCTGAAATGTGTGGATGTGGTGAAAGACCCTGATACCGGAAAGATCGTGGAGCTCAGGTGTACCTATGATCCCGCCACCCGCGGGGGTAATGCTCCTGACGGCCGCAAGGTAAAGGCCACACTCCACTGGGTCTCGGCCCCCCATGCCCTGGAGGTGGAAGTCAGGCTATATGAGCATCTCTTTACAAAACCTGATCCCACTGATGTGGAAGAGGGAAAGACCTTCAGAGATTACATCAACCCCCGCTCCCTCCAGGTGCTCAAGCCCTGCTTTGTGGAGCCCAGCCTTGCCCGTGCCGAGCCTGGGGCAAGGTATCAGTTCGAGCGGGTTGGATATTTCTGTGTGGACACGGTGGACTCAAGGCCAGGGGCACCTGTGTTCAACCGCATCGTGCCCCTGCGGGACACCTGGGCCAAGATAAAGAAAAAGGTCTCCCAGAAGAAATGAGCTGAGCCCTCCTATTGGTATGCCCTTCCCAGGAGGTGTTGGTTTCCGATATTTACGCGCTTGAGCCCTGCTGCAAGTGCTGCCTCCCTGCACCTTTCTGCGTGTGTCCTTGAGGTGGTTGGTAGGTCCTTCAGGTGAAAATGGGGGTAGAATCCCAACAGACTGTAAGGGATCTCTGGATTCAGATCCGCTATGAAACGGGCGATCATTGACACCTCTTCCTGATCCACCAGGCCCGGGACCAGGAGGGTGCTCGCTATGAGAAAGGGGGGCTCGGGCCTCTTTTTTGCCTCAATTGCCAGCATCTTGAAGTTATCAAGTGTCCTGGAGTTTGTCACTCCACAAAGGGCAGTGTGAATCCTTTGGTCCCATGCCTTGAGGTCAAACTTTATGCACCCACCTGAGCCCATTGAGAGCTGGGCCATCTCCTTCAAATATTTCGGGTTCACGCTCCCGTTGGTCTCCCAGCAGATGCGAAGTATCCTGCCCCTGGTGTTGGAAAGGGCCAGCTTTGATGCCTTTATGGCGTGAAGGATCTGGGGAGTGGGGTCGCCCCCGAAGTAGCAGATGCACGAGGTGGACTCATCCACTTGAGCGGCCAGCTGGCTTGCCGAAACAGGCCTCAAGCCTCTGATGCTGTATTCTTTGAAATGATGATTCTGACAGTAGAGGCAATTGAAGGAGCAGGCATGATAGAAGACGGCCAGGTTCTTTATGCCGTATTCAGGACCTTGTGAATAGGCAAATCTTGGATATCCGCTTCCGGTCCCGCCAGGGCAGACGAAGTCAGCCACACAGTTTGTGGGAAGGGGGTCGTGATAAAAGGAGAGACCGCCTTCGTGGGGTCTCCCACCCCTAAGAACCCCTTTTTCCACCCTGCGGATGCCACAATACCCCACCCCGCCCTCTGGTATGATACAGCCCTGCACACACTGGTTACAGCTTATCCCTCCAGGCTCTCGGGGTGGGGCTGGCGGAAGTCCGTAGGGGAGCCTGCTCCTATGGTGTACCTTTTCAAGCCCTGGCCACACTTGGTCAAACCTTTCCCTCAGGCAGGCATAACAGACACCCAGGGTGGAAGAAATGGCATTGGACCTCTTTTCACAAAACATGCAGACGGCCATCCTTACTCCCCCCTTTCAGGCCCGCCTTATTATATTCAAAAACAACGCTGTTGCACAGGCAGGTTATGGGGTGCTAAGATGAAGCGCCCTTTTTGTTTAACAAGACAGGTTGCCTAGAGCACCTCAGAGAGAAATATTCCCTGTGGAAGTCCTGGGCCTACCGGGTTGACCATAACTGGAATCTGCGCGAAGTGAGAGATTGAAGATGCCAATCCCTGGAGATCTGCTAACCACTGCCATGGCCGTGATGCCGCACAAGGATGTGGAAAGGGCCTTGGAACAGGCCCTTTCGCTCCACATCCCCTTCTGGCCCCAGCTTCCCCTTTACAGCTATTACGAGGACATGTATGTGCAGGCATCCGAGCACTTCCCAGGCATTTTGCTTGACATGGAAAACAAGACCTTGAGGTTTTCCATCGATAAATTCATGGTAGAGCTGGAAGAGGCCATGGCCCACTTTGAGGACCCCGAATACTTTGATATCAGCACACAGTATTCGGTGGTATATCACCGATTCCTCCAGTTGGATCTCTCTGACCGACCTGCCATCAGGGGACAACTGGAAGGGCCCATAAGCTTTGGCTTTAATGTGGTGGACCAGGACGACCGCCCCATCCTTTTTAACGACACGGTGCGCCCTTTCATGCTGGAATTCATGGCAAAGAGGATCAACATTCAGTTGCAGAGATTGAAGGAAAAGAACCCCAATGCCTTCATGTTTGTGGATGAGCCCGGGCTCCAATTCCTCTTTAGCGCCATGTCGGGCTATAACGATGTGGCCGCGCACAAAGACATGGAATTCTTCTTTGACATGATTGACAGACCCAGGGGCATACACCTCTGCGGCAACCCTGACTGGGATTTTCTCCTCTCCCTCGACCTCGACATACTTTCCCTAGATGTGTACAGCAATGGCGAGGTTTTCGTTAACTATTCTTCGGCCATAGAGAAATTCCTCGACCGGGGCGGAGTATTGGTATGGGGTATGGTCCCCACCAACTTTGAACCCTTTGAAAGGGAAAATCTTGACTCTTTGATTAAGAGGCTGGAGGAGATCTGGCTTGCCCTGGATAAACAGGGGATCGACCTTGGATTCCTCATCTCCCGAAGCCTGCTTTCTCCTGCCACCTGCTGCCTGGTAAACCCTGATGGCACCAGGACGGTTGAGGCGGCATTTGCCATGATCGGCGAGCTTTCCGGCCGACTGAGGGACAAGTATGTTACATCTTGATTCCCCGCTTAAACTAAGCTGAGAGCCATGAAATGGAGTGTAAGGCATGAAATGGAAAGAGCTCTTCAGTCGTGTAAAAAACATGGAGCCTGACCAAGTCCGCGAATTTATCTCATCCCACCCGGAAGGCACTTACACGCTCTTGGATGTGAGACAGCCCAAGGAATACGAAAAAGCCAGGATCCCAGGGGCCAAACTCATCCCTCTTCCTGATCTTTTGAGCCGCTTGGAAGAGCTTGACCCGCAAAAGCCCATCATTGCGTATTGAGCTGCCGGTGCGCGCAGCCAGGCGGCTGTCCGTCTCCTTTCAGGCAAGGGTTTTAAGGAGGCCTACAACATGAAAGGGGGGCTCAGGGCGTGGAATGGCCTTGAGGTAGCTGGGCCCATGGATCTGGGCATGGAACTGCTTGACTCTGAGGCCGGCCCCGAAGATGTTGTGATTCTCTCCTATGGCATGGAAAAGGCCTTAGAGTTTTTTTATAAAAGCGTGGCATCAAGGGCAGAGCTTCCCAGGGCAAAGAAAATCCTGCTTGATCTTGGGGGCATTGAAGAAAGACACATGCAGAAGCTCTTTGTCCTCTATGAAAGCATGGTTTCCACTCCCCTAGAGAGGCAGGAGCTGGATTCAAAGGCCTCCATCCGCATTCTGGAAGGGGGCTACGAGGTAGAGGAATTCATGGAAAAAAATCAGGCCATGCTCCAAACTGTTTCTGACATCTTGTCTTTGGCCATGATGCTGGAAGCCCAGGCCCTTGATCTTTATCTAAGATATTCACAGGTGGTGGAGGACTCAAAGAGCAAGGAGGTATTTTATTCCCTTGCCCAGGAGGAAAAGGCGCATCTTTCATCTTTAGGGAAGCTGTTGGAGGAACTGGAGGATTAGACCTTTTTCTTGGACTGCTTTTCCTGGTACATGGACTGATCCGCCCTCTCCACCAGGGAGTCTCTGGTATCGCCCACCCTTACCTGGGCCACACCTGCACTTACTTGGGTCTTTATCTCACCCTTTTTCTTGGACACAAATTTTATCTTGGCTAGGTTATCCTTAAAGACCTTGATTCGATCCATGGCCATTTCAGGGCTCATTCGAGCTATGATGACGGCGAACTCGTCCCCTCCATAACGGGCTACAAAGTCATTCTCCCTGAAAGAAGCGGCCAGGCATTCTGCCACCTTTTTTAACACCTTGTCGCCTGCCACATGACCGAATGTATCATTAATCCCTTTGAACCCATCCACATCAAACATTATCAGAGAAAAAGGCTCGCCCGTCTCCTTGAAGCGCTTCAAGGCGTTTTGAATGCGGATCTCAAAGGCCTGCCGGTTGTAAAGGCCGGTAAGGCCATCCTTCATGGCAACCGTCTGGAACTCTACGGCCCTGCGGGCCATCTCCATGGCCTCTTTTTCTGCCTCGGCGATCCTCTTCTGAAGCACCTTTATGTTATCCTGGGCAGCCTTGGTCCTCTTTAGCTCTTCTTGTTTTCGGAGTGAGACCACTTCTTTTATCTTGTTTATCTTCTCTATGACAGCGGTCTTTATCTCGTCAATGGTGGAATATATATCAAAGGACTTGGCAATGGAGCCCATCTCACTGTTGATCTTCATCTCAAAGTATTCTATCTCTCGAACCCTTGCCTCGTCGCCGAATTCTGAAACCAGTGTCTTTTCCAGCCCCTTGATCTGATCCAGGAGGACCAGAAAGGTCTTGTTTATGTATTGGAAGTCAGACTCTATCTTCTTCCTGAGCTGGGCCAAGAAGCTAAGAAACCTCTTTTCCGCCTCCTTGAGGTCGGGCACGCTGATCTGGTCACTGCAGTCGATGTCAATCGTGGATGCCTCCTCTTCCAAGGCCTTGTCCAGTGGATAAAAGTCCTCTGCCACAGAAATGATGATTTTTCTGATGAGACGGCAGGCCTCCACCAGGGCCTCTTTTGCCTGTTTGGCCTTTTCCAGCTCCTGGTGGGACACGGCCTCCAGCTCACTGGAAAATATCTTGGCCCTCAACTCCTTTGCCTTCTGGTCTATCTCATCTGTGGGGAGTTCTTCCTCGGCCTCTGAAATGAGGAGTTTTATGGTCTCTACGCCGTCTCTTAGCTCAGGATATCTCTGAAGCACACTGCCATAGATATTTATGACGTTTAAAAGGCATTCCCTTTCATGGTGAAGGGTCTTTTCGAGTTCAAAGTAATCCTTTTTGAGTCTCTTTACATCTTCATCATTGCTGCCTGAGGTCATGCCTTGGTCCCCCTCTCAGATCTTCTTCCTACAAATGGGATCCTTTGCAATACACATCACTCCCTCTCATCTATGGGTACATATTGGCTCACAGGGGCTCCCATGTAGATCTGCCTGGGTCTGAACAGCCTTTGCTCAGGGTCCAGCTGCCCTTCCCTGAATTGGCTTATCCAGCCCGGCAACCTCCCAATGGCAAACATAACCGTGAACATGTTGACAGGTATGCCGATTGCCCGAAGCACTATGCCGCTGTAGAAATCCACATTGGGATAGAGGTTGTGGTCGATGAAATAAGGGTCTTTCAGCGCCACTTCCTCCAGCTTCTTGGCAATGTCCAGCAAGGGGTCTTTCCTCTTGAGCTTTCCCAGTATGATGTCACAGGTGCGCTTTATTATCTTGGCCCTGGGATCATAAGTCTTATAGACCCTGTGGCCAAAGCCCATGAGTCTGAAGGGGTCCCTCTTGTCCTTGGCCCTGTTTATAAAGGGAGTAGGGTCACCTCCTGAATCATGGATTTGCTGGAGCATCTCGATTACCGCCTGATTCGCCCCACCATGAAGTGAGCCCCAAAGGGCACATATCCCCGCAGAAACAGCTGCGTAGATGTTTCCCCTGACACTTCCCACCAGGCGCACTGCTGCCGTGGATGAGTTTTGTTCATGGTCGGCGTGCAAGATCCAAAAGACCTCCAGGGCACGAACTACATCCGGGTCTATATGGTAAGGCCTCACAGGGGAGTCAAACATCATATTCAGAAAATTGGCACAATAAGTCAGATCGTGACGAGGATAGACCACCGCGTGCCCACGAGAAATCCTGTATGACATGGCGGCCATGGTCCTCACCTTGGACAACAACCTTGCAAAGGTCACATATATCTCTTCTCCATCGTCTCGCAGCTCTGGATAAAAGGCACGCAAGGCATTTACCATGGACGACAAGATACCCATGGGATGGGCTCCTCTTGGAAAGTTCTCGAAGAAATGGCGCATGTCCTCATGAACCATTGAGTGGTCATTGAGCATCACCGAAAACCTGTTGAGCTCTTTTCTGGTGGGCAGGCGGCCGTTTATGAGGAGATAAGAGGTCTCCACAAATGTTGAGTACTCGGCAAGCTGTTCCACTGGGATCCCTCTGTACCTCAAGATCCCCTTTTCACCATCCATAAAGGTAATGGTGCTCTTGCAGATCCCGGTGTTGGCGAATCCTGGATCATAGGTGATGTAACCTGAATCGGCCCTCAACTTTCTAATATCTATGGCCTTCTCGCCCTCTGTTCCCTCCAGGATGGGCAACTGGTAAGTCTTTCCGTCAATGGTCAAGGTGGCAAACCTACTCATGACATCCTCCTTTTTCAGCCTTAAAAAATTTTTTCTAACAAAAAACACCTATGGATACAAACTAAAAGTCTTGTGGTGCTGGCCCTGAATTAGGCAATCATCCTTAGGAGAACCATGATCTAAAGTGAATTTTCAACGTTACCGAGGATTGCCTTCAATTGTGTAACCACGGTGTCCTGATCGTGATACAGCCTTCTTAATGAACTGATTGAGAGAGTTTTCAATCTTTACCTGTTTGATGTTTCAAGATTGTCTTGGACAACAACACTCATGGTGATATGTTTTCTGCTAAGGAAATTCTTCAGTGGTTCAGCGTAAGCAGCTAAGTTAATAGGACTTTCGCATGAACAATCCATATTCCTCGCTCAAAAAGACACTCGCCAGGTTCTATCCACTCAAAGAATACTTTTTGATGAACAAATGGGCGCTTTTGGCAGGGCTTTCCAGCCTGCTTTTTGTGGACTTTTTGCAACTCCTCATACCCCTCATAATCAAGGCAGCGGTTGATCACCTCACTATGCAGGGTGCATCCGGTGCTGTATTGTGCAGACACGCCATTTTCATCATTGCAATTGCCATTGTCATAGCTGTTTTCAGGTATGTGTGGCGATATCTCATATTCGGCCATTCTCGAAGGGTTGAAGAGGGGCTTCGAAACAGGCTGTATGCCCATCTACAGACCCTTCCTGCCTCCTTTTTTGAACGCACCAAGACCGGCGACCTGATGGCCAGGGCCATCAATGACATCAATGCCATCAGGATGGCCACGGGCATGGGGTTGGTGGCCCTCACCGACGGGTTGATACTTGGCCTTGCTGCAATTGGCTTTATGTTGAGCATAAACCTCCACCTCACCCTCATATCTTTGATCCCCGCCCCACTGGTGGTGATACTTACTCGTGTCCTTACCAGGAGGATGTCTTCTCAATTCGAAGCGGTCCAGGAACGATTCTCTTCTCTTACCGAAAGGGTGAGGGAGGCCTTTGCAGGCATCAAGGTCATCAAGGCATATTGCAGGGAACAGTGGCAATACCAAAAGGTCTTAGAAGAGGGCGAGCATTACATTGAGGGTAATCTCCACCTCGCCCGGACCCTTGCCCTGTTTTTTCCCATGATGGCGGTCTTCACCAATGCAGGCCTTGCCATCGTGATATGGATGGGCGGAAAGCTGGCCATCGTGGGGACCATCAGCACGGGAGAATTCGTGGCCTTCACCAGCTATCTGGGGCTGCTCACATGGCCCATGATGGCTATGGGCTGGGTTGCCAACCTGCTCCAGAGGGCCTCAGCCTCCATGGGCAGGATAAACCGAATCCTTGAAGAACCACCGGCCGTCTCAGAAGTAGAGATTTTCCCTGGTCCCTGGAAAATAGAGGGCTTTGTTCAAGTAAAGGGCCTCACACTGACGAGACAGGGCTATGAAAGGCCGGTGTTGTCAGATATTAATTTCACGGTAGAACCCGGCCAGACATTGGCCATTGTGGGTCGGGTGGGATCGGGAAAGAGCACCCTCCTTCGAGCCATTTTGAGGATCCTCGAGCCCCCAAAGGGGACGGTTTTTGTGGATGCCAAAGATATCCATGATATCCCCATACACACATTGAGGAAAAATATCGGCTTTGTTCCACAGGACATCACGGTATTCTCGGACACAATCCGAAATAATGTCCTTTTCGGAAGAGAAGGGATTGATGAAAAAGAGATAAAAAAGGCCCTGGAAGTGGCCTCATTGTCCCAAGAGGTGGCCTCCCTGCCCCAAGGCTTGGACGCTCAGGTGGGGGAGAGGGGTGTTACCCTCTCTGGCGGCCAGCGCCAGAGGCTCACCCTTGCCCGGGCCCTTGTTACAAATCCTCCCATCCTGATCCTGGACGATGCCTTTTCCATGGTGGATACCGACACGGAAAAAAAGATCCTGGGCGCCCTCCTCTCAGAGAGAAAGGATATGACCAATATCCTGGTATCACACAGGATCTCAACCCTTTCGTGTGCAGACTGGATACTGGTGCTGGATCAAGGAAGGATAGTTGAGCAGGGCCCACATGATCAACTGCTCAAGGCAGGTGGAACTTATGCGGAACTCTATGAGAGACAAATGCTTGAAAGCGAGCTTGACCGCATAGCCTTTTCACAAGTTGCAGGATAACCGATGTACAGGGACTACGGCTACATCGAAGAAGGCAAGCTCGGAAAGCCTTATAATCTAAGGCTCCTGAGGCGGCTGCTGAGCTATGCCAGGCCTTACAAAAGGGCCATGGTGGTGGCCCTCACCCTTTCGCTCCTGATCACCCTGTGTGATCTTGCCGTGCCCTACCTTTCAAAAGTGGCAATAGATAAATACATACTCACAAGTTGGCTCCAGGTCTCGCTCCGAGACAAGGATCAGACACTGGTGAGCCTCATGAAAACAAGATATGGCCATCTGTTAAGGCCTGGACCGGATAGCCTTACCTATATCATCCCAAATACGGCCACAAAAAAGATCGACCCCCGGGATCTGAGGCTCTTGAGAGAGAATGCCATCATCGGGGCAGAGCGCTACTATCTCATAGAAAAGCAGGTCCATGAAAAAATCCCTGCCTTGGAGGACCTGGCACTCAAGGGCCAGGAGACTGTCGAGGGAGCCCTTCTAATTCCCTATGAAGAATTAACGTCCCTTCCGGCCTCGGACTTGTCCCTGTTGAGGGCAGACCACATTCGGGGCGTGGCAATGGTGGGGCTCTTTCTCATGACCCTGGTCCTATTTTCTTTTGGTCTGGGCTACATGGAACACTATCTCCTTGAATACACCGGTCAACACATCATGCAAGACATCCGCCTTGAACTCTTTTCAAACATGGAGAGCCAGGCCATCAGCTTTTTTGATCGCCATCCCCTGGGGCGTCTGGTCACCCGGGTGACCAATGATGTGGAGAATCTGAACGAGATGTTCAAGTCGGTGATTATTACTGTATTTAAGGATTTCTTTATCATCGTAGGCATCGTATTGGTCCTGATTGTGCTGAATTGGCAGCTTGCACTTGTCTGTTTTTCCCTTATCCCGATTATCTTTTTCCTTACATTTATGTTCAGCAGAATGGCAAGGGAGGTCTTCAGGGAGCTTAGAGAAAAGGTTGCCAAGATAAACGCCTTTTTGCAGGAGCGGTTGGGGGCCATACAGGTGATCCAGATCTTCTGTGCAGGGCAGAGCCAATTAAGGAGTTTCAGAGAAATAAACCATGAAAACTATCTGGCCGGGATGAAACAGATCAAGGTCTTTGCCGTGTTTATGCCCGCAATGGAGCTTTTGGCATCCCTTGGGATAGCCATCCTCGTCTGGTACGGAGGGGGGCGAGTAATCCAAGATGAAATCACCCTGGGCTCCTTGGTGGCATTTATCGGATACATCCAGATGTTCTTCAAGCCCATCAGGGATATTTCTGAAAAATACAATATCATGCAGTCTGCCATGGCATCCACCGAGCGCATATTTGAGTTCATGGACCATGACGAGAGGCTCCCCGAGCTTGAAACACCCATTGAGCCCGACTCTTCCAGAGGAGAGATTCAGCTTGATGGTGTATCATTC
>JALVMN010000030.1 GCA_027027005.1 Desulfobacterales bacterium
AAATGGAACCCCACTTGACACAAAAGATGAAATATTATGGCCCCAAGGCCGGCTATTATCCCGATGAGCACAAAGTAGAACAGCCACCTGCCGGTAGTGGTAATCCGACTTATCCGCTCTTTAAACTGAGATGTGCTCTCCCCTAACTCTTTTCCCGCTCCAGAACCCATGAAACACCCACCCAAAAAGAACTATTAGGTGAGGACATAGCCGCCTTCACAGCCATCGCACCAAACACAGCGTTGGAGGCCCAAGGCCACTTTAGTCCAACCAGAATGAATAAAGGAAAGACTCCTTCAAAAAGGGCCGGAGGAATTTGCAGACTCCGGTAAGGCAGGCCACCCTGGAACTTATAATAACAGCCCTTGCCTGAGTCAAGACCAAACCTCGCCCGAGCTGCCCCAGCCGGCAACTTCTCAGCGCCTTTGCCCTCGCCTTTAACCCCTTTTATAACGCATTGATATTACAAGACCAACAGGTGGCTCAAAGAATCGTTTTTGAAGCTATTGTTTACTGAACTAGATTGATAATAACTAACCTTGGATGCTGTTTAAGGGTTTACAGTTGACTTTAAATGTTTTCGGTATTATAAATAACTATGAATTAAATATGAGACATCATGTTGGGGTCTTGCATGACCTCAATCATATGAACAGGAGAATTTATCATGCCAGAGATAATGACCACAAAGGAATTGGCCAAGTATCTCAAGCTCCACGAGATCACCATATGTAAGTATGCAGCCGAGGGGAAAATACCTGCCATTCGTATCGGACGGGTATGGCGGTTTGACAAGGAGGCCATTGACCGGTGGATCAGTGGAGGTCAGACCCAGCAAGACCAGAAAAAAGATAAAGATTAAGTGAGGGTCTATCCTGGCACTATTGGTACAAGAGGTATTTTTGCCTAATCTGGCGATATTCCTCTAAATCCTCCTCCCATTCTCCTTCCAGTTGCGAAATGGGGCGGAGGCTTTCTAATTTTTCCCTGAGGGCCCTGCTCCCCAGGATGAGATCCATGGGGAGTTTTTCGTGCTCGTATTCATAGGGTGGAGGCCTCCATTCAAATTTATCCGGATATAGCCTCATTACGGCCTGAAGCAAGGCAAGAGAGGTCCTGTAAGGTGTGAACTCTTGGGGCTCAACCACGTGTAAGAAAAATCCTTTGCAGAGTTTTCCTGTCCACTTGTGAAAAGTGGGCCTGAAACGAAACTCCTGCAAAAGGCAACCCCTGAGGAGCCCTGGGTCCAACACGACCTGAAGCCTTTTTGGCTCCAGAAATGGTGCCCCGAAAATCTCAAACGGCCTACACGTGCCTCTCCCCTCGGAGAGATTGGTCCCCTCCCATATCACCTGGCCTGGATATACAAGGGCTGTTTCATAAGACGGCATATTTGGAGAAGGCATTATCCACCTGAGGCCTGTTTGGGGCCAGAGCATCTCCCTCTTCCATCCTGCCATGGGGACCACTTCCAGGTCACAATCCAATTTGAAAGCATCCCTGAACAGGAGGGCCATCTCGGCCATGGTGAGCCCGTGGCGCATGGGAAGGCGCCATGGGCCCACAAAGGAGAAAAATTCCTGCTCCAGGAGGTTTCCCTCCACCCTGGTACCGTCCAGGGGATTGGGTCTATCCAGCACCACGAGCTTCTTGCCCTCTCGAGCCACTGCCCTCATGCACTGGAGCATGGTGGACGCAAATGTATAGACCCTGGTGCCCACATCTTGTAAGTCAACAATCAAGACATCAAGGCAATCGAGCATCTCGGCTGTGGGCTCCCTGGTTTCTGAATAGAGGCTGTAGATGGGTATGTTGAGGTCAGGGTCTATGGCATGAGGGGTCTCCACCATGTTGTCCTGGTCTTCGCCCCCTGCTCCATGCTGTGGCCCGAAGAGTGCTTTGAGCCCACCAGGAAACAGGGATGATATCACCTCCTTGGCAGGGCGTAAGTTTTTGTCCACCGAGGCCTGGTTAAAAACAAGCCCCAACTTGGCGCCTTTGAGCCCATTCTGGTATCCTTGAGCCAGCAGGTCCAGGCCAGGCGCCACTGCCTGCTCGTGTTTACAGGGAGGGTTCATTGGCCTCACTCTACAGGAAATAGGCTTTTTGTTTCAACCTTGGGGATTATGTTGTTAGAAAAAAACAGGCTCGCAACCAAGCATCTGATTAGGCCGGCTACATTTTTCCTGGTCTTGTGGTGTCTCATCTTCCCATCTCTGGTTCATCCACAAGGACTCCCAAGGTTTGAAACCCAAGAAATAATCATTTTTCACGAGCCGGGCCTTGAGAAGGCGGCAAGATGGATAGCAGAAATATATCC
>JALVMN010000031.1 GCA_027027005.1 Desulfobacterales bacterium
GATTACGGCCTTCAACCAATCCAAGGGCATGGACGAGGTAATCCCCACCATCAACCAGTTTGCACAAGACATAAATGCAAAGATAATGGGGAGGCTTCCCGCACCTCCTGTGTATGCGACACAAACCCAGCCCAGGGCCGAATCTCAAAAAGGGCCGCTTACCAGGGTAAAACAAAGGCTTGCTGGTGCAGAAAAGGCTTCTATTGTAAAGACCTTTGCCTTTGAGATAGTGGGCATGGATTCAGGGGATGTGGATGGCGACGGCATCGAAGATATCGTGCTTGCAGGCAGGAACAAGCTGGTGGTCTTAAAACCCAAGGGAGACACCCTGGTCCAGTTTAGCACCATAAAGGGAAAGGCATCTGACGATTATGTCTATGTAAGCCTGGGAGACATGAACGGCAATGGAAGGGCCGAGATCTATGTGAGTAACCTGGCTCAGTCAGGTGCCTCTTCGCTCGTGCTTGAGCGCAGCGGGGGGTTCAGGCCCATTGCAAAGGGAGTCCCCATGCTGCTGCGTACCCTGGAGCTCCCTGGCAAGGGCAAGGTGCTCCTTGGGCAGAAAAGGCTACCTGATGGCACTTACTGGGGAAAGGTCCACCAATTGAGGCTCGAAGGGGGAAAGACGGTGGTTCAAAACGAAGTAGATCTTCCCCGCATGGCCAATGTGTTCAACTTTGTATTCATGCCGATCCCAGAAAAACCTGACAAGAATTACACCATCCTCCTGGATGTCTACGAGAGGATCAGGGTGTATGACCCCGACCACACCATGGTCTGGAGGAGCGAAGAATATTGGGGCGGCTCATTGGCCTACATAGAAGAAAAATCAGAGGAAGAACTCGCTGACTTTAGACGGTTTTTTGTCCCCTCGCCCATCTATCTGGTGGACGTTGAGCAGGATGGTGAAAGGGAAATCATGGTGTGCAAGAACAAATCCATGACCCGTCGCCTCACCGAGACCTATCGCGGTTTCACCAGTGGAAAGGTTCACTTCCTGAAGTGGGACGGCCTTACCCTCAGCGAAAAGCTCACATCCCCGAAACTACCGGGGGCCATAGTGGGTTACAGGATAGCGGACATCAACGGAGATAAAAGAAGAGAGCTCATTGTGGCCGTGGTCACCAAAGAGGGCTATCTCCTTGGTAGGGCCAGAAGCCAGGTGGTGGTTTACCAGTTGGATTAAAAACCATTTGACTAAGGGGGAGTTATGGATTTCAAGAATCTCGAAGAGGTTATCAAGTTCGCAATGGAAAAGGAAAAAGAGGCCCAGGAGTTTTACGAAGACCTGAGCCAAAAGGAGGCCTTTGCCCCCAACAAAGAGACCTTCAAGGAGTTTGCAGCCGAAGAGGCCAAGCACTACCAACTGCTGGAGGCCTTCTTGAAGGGGGAAAGGAGCCTTGAGGACTACGAATTCAAATGGATACCGGACATGAAGCGGGTCAACTATCTGGTGGACATAAAATACCAGAAGAACATGTCCTATCCGGATATGCTCCTATTGGCCGCAAAGAGAGAGGAAAAGGCCCTCGCCCTCTATGGTGAGATGAGGGATAAGGCAGAAGACGATGAGCTCAAGAAGGTCATGAACATGTTATGTCAGGAAGAGGCCAAGCACAAGTCGCGCTTGGAAACCCTGTACGACGATTTCATGGCCAAACAAGGCGACTAGCAGCTAACAACGGCTAATCTTCCAACACCCTCAAGCAGTCCTGGGGAAATCGGTGGGTGCCCTTCTCATCCAGGCTCACCTCTATTAGGGCATCGGGGTCGTTTTTTGTGCTGTCAGGGTCGGTAATGATCCCGTGCAGCCCAATATATTGGTCCATGTAATCCTGCCAGGCCTCATCATCAGATTTCCTGTAAATTTCCACCTTTTGCCCTTTTCTAAATATCACTTCTCACATCTCCTCCCTCCCCACTGCCAGCCTTGCAGGGGGAAATCTTGAATTCAGATAACATGGAAAGCAGACGGCATTCAAGAACTAAGTTAAAAGGAGAAAGGCCGCATGAAAGCTATCTCGGCATGAAGATGGGCTCAACAGCCACCTCGGCTTTGACTTTTCTGGCGCATTCCTGGCACACAAACTTCCCTGATTTGGTAACAGGCACAATGCCGGTCTTGCTCTTGATATAGTCCAGGTACTTGGCCGGGCCCAAGGGCTTGCCACACTCATTACATTTCACTATTTTCTGCCTTGTCATGATGGTGCCACAAAAATTTAGCACCCGCTCCTCGCCCCTGTCTTCTACCCTAATGGCCTGGTTAACGCAGTTTTCCGCACAAGAACCACACAAGA
>JALVMN010000032.1 GCA_027027005.1 Desulfobacterales bacterium
GGGGGCTTTCCATGCCCAAGCGCGTTTCCAAAAGACTCCTCAAACGGGTCTTTAGGCCTGTCCAGGGAGATGGAATGGGCGAATTCTCCATGGACGGGAGCATGCTAAAGGTCTTGCTGGAGCTGGACGGCAAGAAGAACTTCGGGCAGGTGGCAGCAAGGCTCAGGATTACGCCCGAGGAGTTGGTCCCCATCATGAAAAAGCTCTTGAGGTTGAGCCTGATTGAGCCTTTACCTGACAAGGACTCAATGGTGGATAACGGCTTTTTCCAGGACCTGAGACGTGAGCTCTCCCTCGCGGTGGGGCCCATTGCAGAGTTTTTGATAGATGATGCAGTGGCAGACCTCGGCCACAGGCGTGCCACCTTTCCAAAGAAACATGCTGCAGAACTGGTTGAAATGCTGGCCAGACAGATCAAGCGGCCTGAAAAGCAGATGGCATTCAAGAAATTCATGCTGGAGCGGATTAAGGGCCTTTGATTGTTTGAGGATAATTGGTCCACGAAATAATCAAAAAGGAGTGAAGGGAAATGTTGGTCATATGTGAAGAGTGTGGGCGAAGGTACCAGATAGATCCTTCCAGGATCAAGGGTGAGCAGGCCAAGGTAAAGTGCAAGGCCTGTAATCACATATTCATTGTGAGGAAGGAAGACCCCATGCCAGAGCCTCTTGCAGATGAAGAGACCACGATGCTCAAGTCAGACCCCCCACCATTAGCAAAAGAGCCCTCCTCTGAAGAAGAATCCCAAGCCAAGGGGCCCGTGGAGATAACCAAGCCATCACAGCGAAGGCTGGGGCTCAGGGCCAAGATGTTCCTGTTGTTTTTTATGGTGCCATTGCTCTTGATGGCAGGGGCGGGCTTTTTTCAACTAAAGGGCATAAAAGATATGTCCGTCCTCATTACCAACGAGAGCTCCCACATCGTGAAGGATCTGGCAGAGCAGATCATAGCAGAGAAGGCCCGCTCGGTGGCAGCCCAGGTGCAGCTCTATCTCCTTGCCCACCCCACCCTCAAAAAGGAGGAATTCAACAATCACCATGAGTTCAAGGAGATTGCAGTCCAGAAGGTTGGCCAGACCGGTTATACGGCACTTTACGAACTTCCCGGTGAAGACGGCATATGGAGGACTTGGGCCCATGTGAACCCGAAGATCATCGGCATTGACATGAGCAAGCTGAAAAAACCCCTGGGGAAATATTTTCCTGACTTTTGGAAGATTTACACCGGGGTAAGAGGCAATCGGCCTTCCAAGGGCTATTACAACTGGAAGGACAGGGATGGAAAGATTCGCCCCAAGTTTATGGTGTGCACCCCTGTGGAAGGCACTAGATATGTGGTGGCAGCCACCACCTACCTGGATGAATTCACAAGACCACTCAAGGAGCTGGAAGAAAGGGCCCAGAAGGTCACTGCAAGCATAAGGAATACCAGCCTTGGGATAATGGGCCTGGCCCTGCTCCTGATTGCAATAATTGTCTCTTTTTACGGGCACAGGGTCTCCAATAGGATCAAGGCCCTGACCGATCTTGCAGAAAGGATCAGTGTAGGCGAGCTGGATGCCGAGGTGGATATCAGGTCAAAGGATGAGCTGGGTGACCTGGGCGAGGCCATTGCCAGGATGCAGGAAAGCATCAAGCTCTCCATCGAGCGGTTGAGGAGGCGGAGATAGGTCCAATTGAAAGGTTTCAAGGGGGATGAAATGTTCCTGATACCCAAGGAAAAGCCAGTGGTTGAAAAGCTTAACAGCTATTACCTTCAATTACAAAAGATGTTTGAGCACTATCAGGGAGAGCTTGGCTGTGGAGCCACCCACTTTCGCTCTCCATTTGCAGAGGGTATCATCTTCTTTGACAAGGATGATCTCCTAAACGGCATCTACAGGGATGGCACCGTGGTGCTCAAGGGCAAGCAGGCGGTCGATACCATCCTGGAAGCCGTAAATGACTACAACTTCAATATCGACATCTACCAGATCAATCCCTCCTGCATATATTTCTGGGCTAGCACGCCAGAGGCAAAAGAGCTTTACAAGGATCTCACCTCAGAGTTCACAAACCTCGAAGGCCTGATAGAGAAAATGAAGGCCGAGGAACTCACCGGATTCATCAATGTTTCTCTCAAGAACGGGACCAGTGGGGGATTGATATTCTTCAATGGCGGAAGGATTGTTGGGGGGTCGTATTCTTGGGATACCGAGGAAAACCAACAGGAGGCCCTCCAGGTGCTCATAGAGAAGAGCAGACAGGAGGGAGGCATCTTTCATGTGAGCAAGATTGTCCCTGGGGCCAAG
>JALVMN010000033.1 GCA_027027005.1 Desulfobacterales bacterium
ATTGGCTGAGCGGATTTGATGAGACGAATAGTATTTTTAAGGGAAAAGGATAAAGAAAGATACCTGAGAGTTGTGGAGCCCTTGGGGAACCTGTTTGCAAGGCTCGGGGTGCACCCCAACATCCTGTCCTTTGCCGGTCTGGTGCTCAGTGTGGTCGCAGGGCTCATTTACAGCACTGGGAACTTCCTGCTTGGGGGATGTATGGTGATTTTGTCCGGTACCTGTGATGTGCTGGACGGCTTGCTTGCCAGAAAGACCGGGAAGGTTTCCAAGTTCGGGGCATTTTTTGACAGCACCCTGGACCGATTCGGCGAGGTGGTCATATTTGCAGGGATTGCCTGGTACTTTGCAGGTGGTGAGAGCTTTCTCCCCATGATCTCCCCTTCCCCTGATACCGGCGGGAGTCCTTGGGCCGTGGTTTTTATAATACTTGCCATTGCCGGGTCTTTCATGGTCAGCTACACCAGGGCCAGGGCCGAAGGCCTTGGAGTGGAATGCAAGGTGGGGTTGATGCAGCGGCCCGAGCGCATCACCCTTCTGATCCTGGGGTCCCTTTTGGGAGGAATCCCTGTGGTGGGAAATCTCATTATGGAAATCACCCTGTTTCTCCTGGCCATTTCTGCCAACATTACCGCTGTTCACAGGATGATCTATGTAAAGGTTCAGCTTCAGCGGGGGGAAGATCAGGCATGAAAGAGGAGCTCATCTGCCCCCACTGCGGCAAGGTAGTGGAAAAATACAAAAATCCCTTTCCCACTGTTGACATCATCATAGAGACTGACGGGGGCAAGATAGTCTTGATTCGTCGCAAGAACCCTCCCTATGGGTGGGCACTGCCAGGAGGCTTTGTGGATTACGGGGAGAGCCTTGAATCCGCCGCCATCAGGGAGGCAAAGGAAGAGACATCCCTTGACATTGAGTTGCTCTACCAACTGGGTGCATATTCTGATCCCGGCAGGGATCCGAGGTTTCACACCATAACGGTTGTCTTTGTGGCAAAGGCAAAGGGGGGCGCGCCACCAAAGGCAGCAGATGATGCCCAAGAATTGAGACTCTTTGACCCCCAAGACCTCCCAGAACAACTGGCCTTTGATCATAAAAAGATCCTCCAGGATTACTTGCGCCTATGTTTGTCAAAAACAGCCTGAGGCCTCGTGCTTTTAGCATCCTGCTCGGCCTTCTGCTCTTAATTTCACTCCTTTTGCTCTTGACAAGGCTTATCCAGTCACATCATGTCCAGGCATACATCTTGAGACGGCTAATAGGCCCCCAGCAGGTCAATGTCTGCTTCTCAAATGCCTCTGTTGACCTGTGGTCTCCCATAAGAATCTCGGTCCACAAGGTGTCTTTAAGACATAGGGATGACTCTGCACCCTTTATCACCATAGACAGAGTGACCTTGGCTATCCCATGGTCCCATGTCCTAAACGGCGGTCCTATCCCCCAGCGACTTACTTTGTACCGGCCAAAGATGATCTTTGCCACTGGTAAGGGCCCTTCAGAGCAGGAGGGCTTCAAAAGGCTGATTGGCGCCCTGGTGGATCCCGCTGTCCTCCCGAGTTCGGTGACGGTCCACAAAGGCGAGATCCACCATCCAGGAAGGCCTGTCAAGTTGACCAATCTAAATATTGCCCTCAGCACAGAGGGCAGAAAAAGAATAATATCTGGAACAGGCAAGCTATGCTTCAATAAGATCATCGTCCCTTTGAACATCAAAGGAGGGCTCGGGCCCGATGCTCACCATGACACCTCGGTCTTGGGCAGACTCCGCATCCGGAGCAATCCCTTTGCGCTCTCGAAAGGTTATTGGTCTCCTCTGCTCCATATGAAAAAGGGTTTGGCCAGGGTCGAGGTTGAAATTCACCTTTCTCCTGAAAATGCTTTGGTCTTTTCAGGTAACATCAAGGGAGAAGGGATTCTCTTTTCCTTCTTGCACAACAAAAGGGAGAAAACATACCGCCTTCCCTTCGTCAACATAACCGGCTCTGGAAGGATTACTGACAAGGCATTTCACACGGAGGAGATGGAAGTAGAGGGGCCTGGATTTCGGATAAAAACGGCGGTGGGATTCAACCCCTCAGATATGGAGCAAGGCGACAAGTGCTTTGTCAAGATCCGTGCCCCTTCCATGACACTTGAAAAATTCAAGCATCTTTTCCCTTCCCCACTGGTATCCCCTTGGGTGGAAAAAGAGCTCTTTAAAGCCCTTTCTGAGGGCTCTGTAACGGTTGAGATGTTTTCATTCAACCTGTCCGGCCCGACGATATCCGAG
>JALVMN010000034.1 GCA_027027005.1 Desulfobacterales bacterium
TTGATTATATGGAGCTTGATAGGATTATTGAGGAGGAATTTTCTAATGACAAAGAGAATCTGATTATGATTCTTCAGGCGATTCAGGACAGGTATAATTTTTTGCCTCAGTCTGCCCTGAGTTATCTTTCTGAGAAGATGGGGATTCCGCTTAGTCAGATTTATGGTGTAGGGACTTTTTACAAGACTTTCAGTCTGGAGCCTAGGGGTAGGAACATTATTTCCATTTGTTTAGGGACTGCGTGTCATGTTAGGGGTGGTGACAAGGTGAATGATAGGCTTCAGGAGGTATTGGGTATAGGGGCTGGGGGGACTACGGAGGATATGCGATTTACCCTTGAGCAGGTGAGGTGTATAGGGTGTTGTAGTTTAGGGCCTGTTTTGAAGGTGAATGAAGATATATATAGTCGTGTGAGTTCGGACATGGTTGAGGAGATATTGGGCAGATACGAATAGGTGTTAACTGATAATAGTGCAATGATAGGGCAAGAGTTATGAGGATTCAGTCTATAGAGGACTTAGAGAAGATTGTGGAGGAGTACAGGAGGGGGCTTTATTTTCCTGAGGGAGTGAAGGTGAATGTGGGGATGGCCTCGTGCGGTATTGGTGCTGGTGCGAGGTCTTCTTATGAGAGGGCGTTGGAGGAGTTTGGTGAAAGGGATGGTATCCAAATTTGCCAGACGGGTTGTATTGGTTTTTGTGAGGAAGAGCCGCTAGTGGAGATATTTAGTGGTGGTAAGCCGAGGGTTGTATACAGGCATATTACGGAAGATAAGGTCTTGGAGGCGATTGAGGATTATCGGCAGGAGCGGTTTAATGGGAAGTGGATTTTGGGCCAAATGAAGGATCCTCGGTCTCTATTAGAAGGAGACATGGAAAACCCTCTTTCCGGGGTTGGGTACATAGAAGACATTCCCTTTTTAGAAGATATTCCATTTTACAGACCTCAGGTCAAGATTGCCCTGCGCAATTGTGGTTATATAGATCCGGAGAAGATAGAGGAATATATTGCTAGAGGGGGGTATTTTGCTTTTTTTAGGGCTTTGCAAGAGATGGAGCCTCATGAGGTTATCAAGACAATCAAGGATTCAGGCCTCAGGGGTCGTGGTGGTGGTGGATTTCCGACTGGGATCAAATGGGAGACTTGTGCCAGGCAGAAAGGTGAGCGCTACATTATCTGCAATGCTGATGAGGGTGATCCTGGTGCTTATATGGACAGGAGTATTTTGGAGGGTGATCCTCACAGTGTATTGGAAGGGATGCTGATTGCGGGCTATGCTATTGGGTCGGGGGAGGGTTTTATTTATGTGCGTCATGAATACCCTCTTGCGGTCAAACGTTTGGTGACTGCCATCAAGCAGGCCGAGGCCTATGGTTTGCTTGGGGACAATATTGGGGGTAGTGATTTTAGTTTTCGAATAAAGATATCGACTGGGGCTGGTGCATTTGTCTGTGGTGAGTCGACGGCTTTGATGGCTTCATTGGAGGGCAAGGTAGGTCGGCCGAGGGCGAAATATATTCACACGGTGGAGAGGGGGTTTAGGAACCGGCCTTCTAATTTGAACAATGTTGAGACATACGCCAATGTGCCGGTGATTCTTCTTAAGGGGTCTGATTGGTATTGCAGTATGGG
Organism: Desulfobacterales bacterium; assembly: GCA_027027005.1. GTDB lineage: Bacteria > Desulfobacterota > DSM-4660 > Desulfatiglandales > Desulfatiglandaceae > JALVMN01. The sequence continues at coordinate 1,633 of JALVMN010000034.1, forward strand.
GACTGAGAGGAGCAAGGGGACCAAGGTATTCAGTTTGGTGGGGAAGGTGAAGAATACTGGGCTGGTGGAAGTGCCCATGGGGATTTCTCTGAGGGAGATTGTATTTGATATTGGTGGTGGGATTCCCAGGAAGAAGCGGTTCAAGGCGGTACAGACTGGGGGTCCATCTGGGGGTTGTATTCCTGAGCGATTTCTTGATCTTGGTGTTGATTTTGACGAGTTGACCAAGGTGGGTTCCATAATGGGATCGGGCGGGATGATCGTAATGGATCAAGACACCTGTATGGTGGATGTGGCCCGCTATTTTCTTGATTTTCTTAAAGAGGAGTCTTGCGGTCAGTGTAATCCTTGCCGTGAAGGGATAAAGCGTATGCTGGAGATTTTGACCGATATTTGTCAGGGGGATGGCAAGGAGGGTGATATTGAGCTTTTGGAAGAGTTGGGGGGTATGATCCAGAAATTTTCCCTTTGTGGACTAGGGACATCGGCGCCTAATCCTGTTTTGACGACGATTCTCTATTTTCGTGATGAGTACGAGGCCCATATCAAGGATAAGAAGTGCCCGGCGGGTGTGTGTAAAGCGCTTTTTCATTACGAGATTGACCAGCAAGCGTGCAATGGTTGTCATTTGTGTGC
>JALVMN010000035.1 GCA_027027005.1 Desulfobacterales bacterium
TGCCGTTTTCTTGGGTCTGTCCTGTTTGCGGTGCTAGCAAGGACATGTTCTCTCCCCAGGCAACAGACACCCCGCAGCTCATGTTTTGAGAGTTAGGCCTGCTATCTGGAACCAGAAGGCACAGCACAATCAATTGGTGGAGGTGATAAAAAATGGCAGCACCAGAAGAGATGTGGCAATGCCAGACCGTTAACTGCGGCTATATTTATGATCCAGACAAGGGCGACAGAAAGGGAAAGATCCCCAAGGGGACCCGTTTTGAGGATCTACCCGATGACTGGAAGTGCCCTGTGTGCGGGGCCAGTAAGAAGGCCTTCAAGCCTCTGGCCGGCCCCGGCTCGGTGGCTGCAGGCGCGTAGGCCTGCTTTGGATCGCCTTTTCTGCCTCTCCAATAAGGCACAAGAGGTGTGAAATCTTGTCCCCTGAGGGTGGGTGAAGAAATTTGTCCCACTCCTCAGGGGTAAGCTCTTGCCGCAAGAAGTCCTCAACCAGGAAGTGCTCGTACCAGCAGGAGACGATCCTCGGACACGGGGCCCCATTCTGCTCTGAGCGGCAATAGGAAAACCATATAAGGTGCCCCAGGCTCGGACAAAGAATGACCTTGTCTTTGGCGGGGGGGTCGGTGGTTCGCCCCATAACATACCCCCTTTCTTTTTGGCTAATCCTGGTCCGGCACTTTTGGCAACTCCGCCTGTGCCTTTTTGATCTCCTCTTCGGGCAGGGCATAGTCCTGGAGTTTCCCGGACAGATACGCATCATAGGCAGAGAGATCAAAGTGGCCGTGGCCGCTGTGGGCTATCAATATCGTCTTGGACTCCCCTGACTCTTTGCATTTAAGCGCCTCGTCAATGGCAACCTTTAGGTCATGGCAAGGCTCAGGGCCTGTGATTATGCCCTCTGTTCGTGCAAACTTGACCCCTGCCTCAAAGATGGCCGTCTGTGGGGCTGCAACCACCTCTATGAGCCCCAGGTTATAAAGATGGCAGATGATGGGGGCCATACCGTGGTAGCGCAAGCCCCCTGCATGGATGGGCGGGGGCACAAAGGTGTGGCCCAAGGTGTGCATCTTGAGTAAAGGCGTCATACCGGCCGTGTCCCCAAAATCATAGGCATAGATTCCCCTGGTCATTGTGGGACAGCTCTCAGGCTCCACACAGATGATCCTAAGGTCCGGCTTTTCTCCGCTGATCTTATCTCTGATCCACGGCAGGAATTGCCCGGCAAAATTGGAGCCCCCGCCGATACAGCCCACAATGATGTCTGGATAGGCATCGGCCATCTCCATTTGTTTTCGGGTCTCCTCGCCTATAATGGTCTGGTGCAAGAGCACATGATTGAGCACACTGCCCAGGGAGTAGTGGGTGTCGTCTCTGGTTACTGCATCTTCCACCGCCTCACTGATGGCCAGCCCCAGGCTGCCGGGACAATCAGGCCATTTTTCCAACATCTCCCGGCCTGCCTTTGTGTCAGGACTGGGGCTCGGTACACACTTGGCACCCCATGTCTCCATGAGGATCCGTCTGTAGGGCTTCTGGTCATAGCTGATCCGCACCATGTAAACCTTCAACTCCACATCAAAGAAGGCACACCCCATGGCAAGGGCGCTTCCCCACTGGCCCGCCCCCGTCTCGGTGGTGAGCCTCTTTATCCCCTCTTTTTTGTTGTAATATGCCTGTGCAACGGCGGTGTTGGGCTTGTGGCTGCCCGCCTGGCTGGTACCCTCATACTTGTAAAAGATCTTTGCAGGGGTATCGAGTGCCTTCTCCAGTCTGAAGGCACGATGAAGCACAGTGGGCCTCCAGGTCCTATAAACCTCTTGCACCTCTTCCGGGATTTCTATCCAGCGCTCTGTGCTCACCTCCTGCTTGATCAACTCCATGGGAAACAAGGGGGCCAGGTCATCGGGGGTCACGGGTTGACCGGTTCCAGGATGAAGCACCGGTGGCAACGGCTCTGGCAGGTCGGCCTGGATGTTGTACCAGTGGGTGGGCATGTCTTTTTGATCCAGAAAAAACATTGCTCTTTCCATGTCTCTCCCTCCCTTTTGAGAATTGACGCCTAGGACCTTTCCAGCGGTCCGCACACAACATCCAAATCCATATGAATGGATGATTTACCCCTGTTTTTTCCACCACCTGGGAATTACGGATTCACTCTCACTTGGACCACAAGAACTGATCAAAGGAGCGATGAACCGGAACTGGAAGTTGTGGAGGAATTGCCGCTACAGACTGCAGCAGGCCGGAGATCTTGAAGAA
>JALVMN010000036.1 GCA_027027005.1 Desulfobacterales bacterium
GTATTCACGGGAGAGAGGTTCCCTGCCAGTGCCGCCGCGTTGGAAAGGAGCAGGATCTTTTTCTTCCCCCGTGATTCCTTTGTAAGGCTGATCAGGAGAAATCCGGAACTGGCCCTGAACATGCTGGCCATTTTGGCCAGGAGGCTCAAGAGATTTGCCCACATGGTGGAAAACCTCTCCCTCAGGGAAGTCCCCGGCCGCCTGGCAGCTCACCTCTTGTACCTGAGCCGCATGAAGGAGGGGGCCACAGAACTCACCCTCGATATATCCAAGACTCAACTTGCCAGCCTCCTTGGAACCATCCCAGAGACCCTCTCCAGGATCCTTACTCGAATGAAGAAAAGGGGGCTCATCAGGATTGAAGGGCCCAGGATCCAACTCCTTGACCTGGAGGGGCTGGAGGCCCTTGCCGAGGCCGGAGAGAGGCTCTAGTTCTTGCGCTTGAGATAGGCCACCGCCTTTTCCAGACCCTCGATGGTAAGCTCAAACATGGGGAATATCTCGCGTATGATCTGGATGGTCCTGGTATATGGCCATTCCTCTTCCAGTTTGGGGTTGAGCCACACGGAATGAGGAAACGTCTTTGCTATGAACCTCAATCTGTCTATGGAGGGCCTGGTGGAGCGCTCCTCCACATGGATGGATCCATCAGTGGCCATGAGCTCGTAAGGGGCCATGCTGGCATCTCCAACTATGATGAAGCGGGTTTCAGGATCCAGGCGCACCAATTCGTCCACCTTGAAGGGCTTCTTGTACCTCGCAGGATCCTCCCACAGGTTGTCGTAAATGGTATTGTGAAAATAAAAGGTTCTTAGTTCCTTGAATTGGGTCCTTGCATAATCAAATAGGGTCTGGACCACATCCACATACGGCTCCATGGACCACCCGCCATTGTCGATGGCAAGGATCACCTTGAGCCGATCCTTGAGGCTGCGGTCAAAGACTATCTCGATTTCTCCCGCGTTTTTCATGGTCTGGTATATGGTCTCAGGGATGTTCACCTTGTCCTTAGGGCCCACAGGGACCATGTGGCGAAGCCTCTTTAGCGCCTCGCCCATCTGCGACTTGGTAAGCGGCCCTTGCTGGGAATAATCCCTGTATCTCCGGTCCATGGCCACCTTTACGGCAGACTTGTTCCTGGAGACCCCGCCTACCCTCATGCCACCAGGATGGTATCCTGAATGCCCCACTGGAGAGGTTCCTCCCGTCCCGATCCACTTGCTGCCCCCGTGGTGGGCCTCGGTCTGCTCCTTGAGCCTCTCCATGAAGTACTTTATCAGCTCCTCGGGGCTGAGGCGGCTTATCTCCTCCTCGTCCATGCCAAGGACCTCTGCCAGCTCCTTTGGGTCTTTCAGCCATTCTTCCAGCATGGCTCGAGCTATCTCGGACAGCTCGAACTCATCGGGATCCCGCAATTCCGCCCCTTCGAAGTAGTGGGCAAAGACCTGGTCGTATAGGTCAAAGTATCGCTCGCTCTTTATGAGGACAGAGCGGGCCGTGACATAAAAGTCAGATATGGAGTTGACGAGCCCCTTACTCAGGGCCTTCTGAAGGGTAAGAAAGGAGGTGGGAGAGACCGGTATCCCCACCTGCCTCAGTGTATAGAAAAAATCAACAAACATGGGGCTTCTAAAACCTGGACCTTGCCACCACCTGCCTGGCTATGGCAAAGTCATTGCTTTTCTTGAAAAGCACCCCCAGATAGGGGACATCGCCCTTGATCAGTTGTCTTACCTGGAAGTCAGGGTCTGCCCTCAAGGCCCTGATCCAGTTGATAAGTTCCCGGGTTGCAGGCTTTTTCTCAATCCCCCTGATCTCTCTAAGGCGATAAAAGGTCTTCACAGCACTATCCATCAGGTCCTTGCTAATGTCAGGGAAGTGAACCGAGACGATCTTCCGCATCATGTCCGGCTCTGGGAAGGCTATGTGATGGAAGTTGCATCTTCCCAGAAAGGGGTCAGAAAGGTCCTTTTTTGCATTGGATGTTATTATTATTACGGGGCGATGCTTTGCCCTGATGGTCTTGTCGATCTCAATGATGTCAAACTCCATTTGGTCCAGCACATCCAGCATATCGTCCTGAAAATCGGTATCTGCCTTGTCGATCTCGTCTATGAGCAGCACCACCCTTTCGTCAGACACAAAGGCTTGGCCGATCTTACCCATGCGGATGTATTCCTCGATGTTACTCACATCGCGCTTTGAGTCGCCAAAGCGGCTGTCGTTAAGACGGGTAAGGGTATCGTACTGGTAGAGGGCATCGACCAGCTTCATGCTGGATTTCACATTGAGCACTATGAGCCTCATGTTGAGGGCCTCGGCAATGGCATGGGCAAGCATGGTCTTTCCTGTCCCAGGCTCCCCTTTGAGGAGGAGCGGCATCTCAAGCTCCATGGAAATGTTTACTATCTTGGCCAGTTCTTCGTCCAATACGTACTTGGAGGCACCGGTGAATCTGTTCAGGTTGTTTTGCATGTGCATCTCTTTTCTCCTCACAGCGTTTGAGTTTCTTCCAAAAAGTGATCTCAGCATGATCTTTTCCTGCCGGATTTCAAATCTTTTCATTATAGCCATTTTTGGGCCAAAGTCACGCATCAAGGGCCCTTTTTTCCAGGTTTCCTTACCTTTGCCACTTGAGAAACCCATATGAATTGCAATTACCAAAGAGGTGAGAGGTGCGGTTTGACGAAACAGGGGCTCATGAACTACGATCTTGAAAGACCAACTCCGGGGGAGTTTCTAACCTGAATATAAGAGGAGAATGCCACCATGCCTTTAGCCTTCAATTCCATAAGCCACGGCCAGGTTGCGTTCGGATTTTTTAACATAGAATCTGACATGCTCTTGCTGGAGCAGTATTTTATGTTTGCCGGAGAGTTCTGCAACCAGATCATCAAACTGGCCAGAGGACATGAGAATCTATATTGCACATTTTGGAGGGTCTGGGAGATCACCCCGCGTGAGAAGATCGGAGACCTCATGGGTGCAATCCATGGCGTAAAATTTGAGGGGTTTATAGGAGAGGTTTACAAACGCTTCCCTTTTCCCCCTGACCCTCAAGGGTTTAAACAAAAGCCCGAAGGATTCAAGACCAGGCCCATAATGGAAGAGATGGTGGAGCGATGGGGGCGAGCCCTGCCGATACCTTTTTCCGTCTCACCGGAATCAGGGCAGGTCTGGATCGGTGAGTATCGATTCTCAAAACAGTATTTTCAAGAGCTGATAAGATACGTCTGGGAAGGGGGTTACCCCAAGTGGAAGGATGGAGTCAGGCCGGATTATGTGCTGTCCATGGCAGAAGAAATCCGCAAGAGCAAAAACCCCCTCTTTCAAGACTTGGTGCTAGAACAATAGTGGCGAAGCACTAGTTATGTCCTGGTGGTTGCTTGCAGACATTGTGACGATCATTCACTTTGCTTTTGTGCTCTTTTGTATCTTTGGGGCATTTTTTTGCCTGTGGCGGCCGAAGGTTTCGTGGGTGCATGTTCCCTCCGTCATCTGGGGAGGGTTGGTGGAAATCATGGGGTGGATCTGCCCCATTACCCCTCTTGAAAACTGGCTCAGGCAAAGGGCTTCGGGTTCGTCCTACAGAGGAAGTTTTATCGACCACTACATAGTTCCCCTTATCTACCCCCCGGCAACCAGCAGGAACGCTCACATCCTGATGGGTATTTTCGTATTGGTGCTCAATTTTATATTGTATTATTTTATAGTTAGAAAGTTTATAAGCCAAGGCAAGTTAGTGGCATGGATCCGGTCCAAAAAATCCTGAAACAGGTTACATCAACTGCGCGCAAATACGCCATGTTTTCCCCGGGGGACATGGTCCTTGTGGCGGTATCAGGCGGGGCCGATTCGGTGAGCCTCCTGGATATTCTGTACGAGGTGCGGACCGAGATGGACATTCGCCTTGGCATCGCCCATTTCAAGCACGGACTGCGGCCAGGTGAGGATGAAAAAGAGGCGGAATTTGTTCGTGGGCTTTCAGAGTCTTACGGTGTCAGGCTTTATGAAGGCAATGCGTCAAAGAGTCTCAGGGAGGCCACTTCTTTGGAGGAGACGGCAAGAAAGGAGAGATACAGGTTTCTGGAGCAAGCCGCAAGAGAGGCCGAGGCCGACAAAATAGCACTGGGCCACACCATGAATGACCAGGCAGAAACCGTGATGATGAGACTTTTGAGGGGAAGCGGGCCTCCTGGTCTGAGTGGCATCCCGCCCAAGAGGGGTGATAGAATCGTGCGGCCCCTCATCGAGATCACCCGGGGGGAAATCTTGGCTTATCTACACGAAAAAGGCCTCAACTGGATGGAGGATTCCTCCAACAGGGACCCCAGGTTCTTGAGAAACCGTATCAGACACCAGCTCCTGCCACTGCTCCAGCAATACCAGCCTGACCTGATTCCGCTTCTCTCCAGGACTGCTGAAATATTCAGGCAGGACGAGGAATGGATGAGTGAGGAGGCCAGAGGGTGGATGGAGAAAAACGTAAGGGAGAGCAGCCTGGGGGGCCTGGAGGTAAGAATCCATGACCTCCAGGGCCTTGCCCCTGCTTTACAGGCAAGGGTGGTAAGGGCCATGGTGAAAGAGACCGCCGGTGGGCTCAGGCGCATATCGGCCCAACACATCTCTGCCATCCGGGCACTTCTAGACTCTTCCAGGCCTCAGGCAATGGTGACCCTACCCGGAGGGATCCTGGTTCTGAAGCAGTACCAAAGCCTTCGTATCACCAGGTCCTGGGACCAAGAAGTTCCTGGATTCCTTTTGGAGATTCAGGGCCCTGGATCCTTCAAGCTGGAAGCCTTGGAGAGCATGGTGGTGGTGGAAGAGGTGGAACCCACGGATGTCAGTTTGGAAAAGGCACCCTCGTGGCAGGCCTTTTTTGATGCAGAAAAGGTCAAGTACCCGATACTGATCCGAACCTTCAGGCCGGGAGACAGGTTCGATCCCCTTGGACTAGGGGGCACCAAGAAGCTAAAAGACTTTTTTATAGATCAAAAGGTCCCGGCCTCCCTGAGGAGGCTGATTCCCATATTTGAGACTCAGGGGAAAATCATGTGGGTTGGAGGACTGAGGATTGATGAAAGGTTCAAGGTCTCAAGGCATACCAAGAAGGTGCTAAAATTTACGCTCTCTGGAAGAGTTGAGCAGTGGGAGCTTGGACAGGGCAAACCCCACCCCCTCCCTTCACCCATGCGTTCGGGATAAGGGCTGATTCAGGCGCCAAAGGCTCAGTAACCGGGACACGGTCTTCTAAAGTAATGAGTCAACCCATCTGTTGCTTATAGGCAACCTGGCCTTGAACTGATTCCATGAAACCCCGTTTCTGATGTGTTATCTTGGGCCTCTTGGCACGGAAAAACCGGATGAGGTGATTGTAAGCCTTCTTGTGGTCCATCCGGTTACCGCAGGTCTCAAAGGTTACGGCCGCAAAATTGTACTCAGGCCATGTATGCACTGCCAAGTGAGACTCTGCAATGGTCACCGTGCCGCTGACTCCCCAGGGCTCAAAGGTGTGGAAGGAATCACCCACGATCTCCGCACCCATGATTCGGGCCGCCTCCAGCATGCCCTCCCTGATGAGCCGTGTGTCCGTAAGCCTTTCGCGGTCGCAATCGTAAAGGTCTAAGATGATTAAATCCAGTAGTGCATTCAATTTGCCGCTCTCACTTTCTATTTGAATTTTAAGTCTTGAATTTCCCAACTCCCTTCTTTTTTTATTGGAGACCAGTGAAAGAAGGCTCCGGTCTCCCTGTAGCCCAGATTAGCCCGAAAGGCACCTCGAGGGCCCAGGACTGAATCTGGAAACAAAACTTAATTTATATATGGTAAAGGTGGGAACCAGTCAAGAAAAAGTTGTGTTCCATCAGGCAAGCTGGAGCTGGTAGAGTTGCTTGAATCTGCCGTCAATCTCCAGTAGCTGTTGGTGACTGCCCTGTTCAATTATGCGGCCCTCTTCCAGGACAAAGATCCTATCGGCCTTCCTCACGGTGCTGAGCCTGTGGGCCACCACAAATATGGTGGGGCCCCCTTTTAACCTTTCAATGGCCTCTTGGACCAATCGCTCGCTTTCTGGATCCAGGGCCGAGGCCGCCTCGTCCAGGATCAGGATGGCTGGATCGGCCAATATGGCCCTGGCAATGGCCAGGCGCTGCTTCTGCCCTCCTGAGAGCAGGGTCCCCCTGTCACCGATAACCGTCTCATATCCCTGGGGCTGGGCCAGGATGAATCTGTGGGCCTGGGCTGCCTTGGCAGCCCGTTCAACCTCCTCCCTGGTGGCACCGGGCTTGCTGTATGCGATGTTTCTGAAGATGGTGTCATGAAATAGCAAGATGTCTTGGTTAACTATGGCAATCTGTCTCCGCAAGGACTCTAGGGTGCATCGCCGGATGTCCACCCCGTCGATCAGTATGGCCCCTGCTGTAACATCATAAAAGCGGGGGATTAGGTCCAAGAGCGTGCTTTTCCCCGCCCCGGTGGACCCGACAAAGGCCACCATCTCCCCGGCCTTCACCTTGAATGATATGTCCTTGAGCACGGGATTGTCCGGCGAGTATCCAAAGCTCACCTCTCTGAATTCTATGGACTCCCTGTGGCGGGGAAGCTGGATGGCGCCCGGCTCATCCTTTATCTCGGGCACCGTGGCCATTATGGAAAAGACCCTCTTTGTGGCCCCTTGGAGTGTCCTCAGGTTGTTATAGATCTTTCCGAGGCGCTTTACGGGCGCATAAACCCTGGAAAAGGCATAAAGCATTGAAACCATCTCGCCCAGGGTGTGATGAAAATATACCTTTCCGGCAATCAGCACCGCTGGCAGCACCAGGAACACGGTAACATCCATCATGGGGCCCAGGCCCAGGTTCCATCTGGCCCAGCGCATCACCTTTTTGTAAAGGGTCTCTGCCAGCTCCTTGAAATTTTCTATCTCACTCTCGCTCCTGCAATACCCCTGGATCACCTTGAGGCATGAGAGCATCTCCTGGTAGGCGGATGTGACCTGGGCGGTAGCATCCTGGACCCTGATGGAGTGCTTTTTGACCTTGCGGCCAAAAAGCCTCATGAGGCCCACTATGGCAGGGACCACCACCAAGAGCACCACGGTGAGCTTGTGGTTCATTATCAATAGATAGACCAGGAAGACCACTGCGGTGAGGGGATGCTGGATGAGGCCTATGATGACATGGGCTATGGAGGATTGCATCACCGCTAGATCTGCAGTGGCCCTTGCAATCAGCTCCCCTGACTTCTGCCTCTGGTGAAAGCTGAGGGGGAGGGTCACAAACTTTGAGAAGAGATCTATCCTCAAGCTCTTCACCGCCCTGTTGGAGAAGGCAGTGGCAGAAAGCCCGCTCAGATAGGAGGTGACGGATTTCAAGAGCACGGAGACAAATGCAATAATAGAAAGGAGGATCATGAGTTTGTTGGGAGATATGTTTTCCACCACCACCAGTTCGGTCTTGCGCCACGAAAGCCAAGAATCCGGCTCTAGGGTGATCCAGGGAATCTTCCAGGTCACAGGGTCGGAGCCCATTTGCATGCCCTGGTCCACGAAGGGTTGGAGGAGGTATGCAGGTATCACGATGAAAAGAGATGAGAGAACGGTAAAGAGGATGGCACAAAAGACAAGACTCTTGTGTTGGCTTACATACTTCCCTATCTCTTTTCCGAGGATCAGGTTGATCATGAGGTCACTTCATGGTCGGTTTCTGTTTCAATCCACTGGAGAAAATCCGGGTTTCCAGCAAGGATGGGCAGGCTCACTACACATGGACAGGAATAACTGTGCATGGACTTTACCTTGTCAATCACCTCGGGAACGAGCGTCTCCCTGGTCTTGGCAATAAGCACCACCTCACGGTCGTCCTGTATCTCCCCTTCCCACCAGTAAAAAGAATTCATGTTGTCTATGATGTTCACACAGGCAGCAAGCCTTGAGGCCACCAGTTCTCTGCCGATCTTTCGGGCCTCTTCAAGATCAGAGGCAGTGATGTATACAAGATTGTATTTCATTCTCCCTCCTATTCATCCACATCATGGTTAAGGGATTGATCATCTTTCCCTCAAGATATGATTGAGTTACAACATAACAAAAAAGCGATTTTTCCTACAAGGCAATTGTGGGATTTAGGCCTTGACCATCTCCTTTCCTTTCCACTATATTTGCATCCGTTTTGCCAAACTAGACCGGTCTTTTTCAGTCCCTGTCCCCTAAATGGGCAGGCGAGGACCGCCATGGAGGTAATGAAATGGGTAAGATAGGAATAATTGGAGTTGGGCAGAGCGCATTCGTAAGGGGGTATCCAGGCTCCATACGGGAGCTCGCATTTGAAGGATTCAAGGAGGCTGTAAAAGACGCAGGGATATCGGTCAACGACATAGACGCCTCCATCGTGTGCTCAGCACCTGAATACGACAAACAGAGGTCTCCATCCGGGGTCTTTGCCGAGTACCTGGGCTTGATTCCCCAACCCACCTTTTATCTGGAGAGCCTATGCTCATCCAGCAGCATGGGCCTTCGCATGGCCTATTCCCTCGTCAAGGCAGGGCTCCACGATGTGGTGGCAGTGATCGGATTTCAGAAGATGAGCGAGATAAGCTCTGCCGAGTCCCAGGAGCGTATGGGGAGAGGTGCCGACATCCAGTGGGAAAGCCCTTTTGGCACCATGATGCCGGCCTACTATGCCATGTATGCAAGGGCACACATGGAAAAATACGGGACCACACCAGAGGACTTGGCCCTGGTGAGGGTCAAGGCGGCGACTTATGGCCAGATAAATGACAAGGCAATCTATAGAAAGCCCGTGACCCTGGAAATGTTCACTGACCCTGAAAGCCCCATGTCAGGTCCAGTGGCCACCCCTCTGAGGGTGGGGGACTGCTGTGCAAATGCAGACGGCTCATCATGCGTGATAGTGGCAAACGAGGAGAAGGCCAAGGCCATGTCTGAGAAGCCTGTCTGGATCCTGGGGCTTGGGGCGGCATCGAACAGCGTGAATCTGGCCGGCCGCGACCTCTTTACAGGTCTTACGGTGGCCCAAATTGCTGCAGAGCAGGCTTACAAGATGGCAGGTATTGGCCCCAAGGATGTTGATGTGGCAGAGGTGCACGACTGCTTCACCATTGCAGAAATAATGGCTTACGAGAACCTGGGATTTGCAGCCCCAGGGGAAGGCAAAGAGCTCATCAAGAGCAAAGAGACCTATAAAGAGGGAAGCATTCCCGTGAATGTGGACGGAGGTCTCCTCTCCAAGGGGCATCCCATAGGGGCCACCGGGGGCTCCCAGATCCGGACCATAGTGCTCCAACTCCGTGGAGAAGCCGGGGACATGCAGGTCAAGGATCCAGAGATCGGCCTGGTTCACAATATAGGCGGTGTGGGTATTTACGGGAATGTTACTATTCTGGGGAGGTAAGGCATGGCCAAGAAAAAGAGAGAGATAGACGATAGATTCAAAAAATTCGGAACGGTTAGTTTTACTTCAACCACCAAGGTGAACGATTTTGTCTCCCACCTTGAGCAGGGCAAGGTGATGGGGACCAGGTGCAAGAAGTGTAACATAATGTTTTTCCCGCCCAGGGCAGACTGCTATCAGTGCCTGGGGAGTGACATGGAGTGGTACGAGGTCTCTGGCACCGGAAAGCTCGTGACTTACAGCAGGCTCCAGTATGCACCTGTGGGATTTGAAGGGGACCTCCCTTACTCCATTGCACTCCTTGACTATGGTGACTACAAGGTGTTTGGGAGGATAGACAAGGCAATTCCAGAAGAAGAAATAAAGATAGGCATGGAAATGAAGACCGAGGTCCGCCAGTTGCCTGAGGATCGCCTCACCTACGTCTTCACCAAGGCATAATTCACCTACCCGGCAGGTTAGCCTTGCCCTCGTCCCCTCTTTTTCCTAGATTTAGGAAAGGGAGGGGACAGTAGCGTGCAGAATAGAATTGAACCCAGAAATTCGGCCCAATATTATCAATAGGTTATCGGCTCAGCGCGATAATTTAGAAACTCAGGTTGTCAGTTTGAAGCGACTTTGGCAGGGAAACGGCACATTCCCTTCGCTACGCTCGCTGCGCCGTCCATGGCTCCGCTCACTGCGGATTCCAGCCCTTCCGCTGTCCTGCTTCAGGGCTGTAATGACGCCGCTCCGGGAACATCCCGTTCCCCTGCTGTTGCAAAAAAGCGATTTTGGAAAGGCATGGGAGGGGATATTTTTTCGGAAAGGAAAAGTCATACCTAGCGGTAACGGGCTTCCCAATGGATTCAAAAAATGAGTGGCTGGAGGTAAGTCTCAGGGTCCCTCCTGAGGCAGTGGACGCGGTCAGCGCCTTCCTGTTTGATGCAGGGTGCAGTGGAATAAGGGAAGAATCTCACGAAGGGCTCCTTGTGGCCTATTTCCCCACCGAAGCTGAACAGAAAATACTCCCCACTCTGGAGAACTTTTTTCAGGATCTGTCCCGAATATTCCCCGGACTCTCTGGAACCAAACCCAGTATAAAGAGGGTGGTTGATGAGCGTTGGGAGCTTCGCTGGAGGGAGCATTTCAAGCCACAAGTAATAACCCCGTCCCTGATGGTGATACCGCCTTGGGAAAGCCCCCAGCCTCGTTGGGAAGGGCACATCCTGGTCATAGACCCCGGGCCTGCCTTTGGGACAGGCCAGCATCCAACCACCAGGATGTGTTTGAAGGCCTTGGAGCAGTGCGTGAGAGGGACTGGGGAAGATGTCCTCGATGTTGGCACGGGCAGTGGTATCCTGGCCATTTATGCAGCAAAGCTGGGGGCTCGAAGGGTAGTGGGGATCGATGTGGATGTGGAGGCCGTGAGGTGGGCTAAAAGGAACCTTTCCTTCAACAGCCTGGAAGGCCATGTCCTTCTGGCGGCCTCTGGGCCAGATGCCCTCAGGGGATCATTCCAAACAGTCCTGGCCAACCTCACCGTTAATGAGATAATGAAGATCAAGCCTGAACTGATCCGCCTTCTCACCCCCGGGGGAAGGCTTGTTCTTTCTGGGCTTCTCACCCATGAGGTGGAGGGAGTGATGGCCGAATATGAGAGGGAAGGACTCTATTCTATGGCCAGGTATCAAGAGGGAGAGTGGGGAGCACTCATCCTGGAAAAGAGTAGTTGGAGGGAGGAGTCCTAAAAGGGTAGAAGATGAGGCGTTTCTTTGTGGAGGACCTGGACCCTGCCCAGGCACGGATAGAGATCAAAGGTGATGAGGCAAGGCATATGCTGCAAGTGCTCAGGATGGGCAAGGGCCATAGTCTCATACTTGCAGGGCCTGGAGGAATCAGGCTCAAGGGCAGGATAGACTCGGTGGAAGGGGGGATTGTCACGGTGGCCATTGAGGAGCAGCTTACACCTGTGTCCCCCCCGCCGGTTGAGATAGTGCTCTGCCAGTCGTTATTGAAGGCCCCTTCCATGGACCTTGTGGTTCAAAAGGCCTCTGAGTTGGGCCTCTCTCTGCTCATACCGTTTGCTTCTGAGCGGACCGTGGTAAAGCTGACAGGAGACAAGGTGGAAAGGAAGCTCTCTCATTGGAAAGGGATCGCCAAGGCCTCCCTCAAGCAGTCAGACCGCAACGAGCCCTTAGAAATCGAAACACTTGCAGAGCTTTCCGCCCTTGTGGGGCGGGATTGGGGTGAAAATTCATTGAAACTTATCTTGTGGGAAGGGGAGAGGGGACAAGGGATCAAGGCACTTATCAGGGGCAAGCCTCCTAATAAAAGGGTGGTTGCGCTTGTGGGGCCCGAGGGAGGGTTCAGTAAGAGGGAGGTGAACCAGGCAATGGCCGGTGGGTTTGAACCAGTTAGCTTGGGGCCGAGGATCTTGAGGGCAGAGACTGCTGCACTTACCCTGATTACATTGATACAGTATGAGTGGGGGGACCTCTCCTAAAAGCAAAAAAAGGGTGCGTGTCAGTTGCACCCTTTTCGCTGCCCTGATCTTGTAAGATCCTCTAGAGCTTTGTTACATTCTTGGCCTGTGGGCCGCGATCTGTTTCTTCGATTTCGAACTGAACCCTGTCGCCCTCTTGGAGAGTCCTGAAGCCCTGCATGTTTATGGAAGAGAAGTGCACAAACAGATCCTGGCCGTCTTCTTGCTTGATGAAACCGTAACCCTTAGCGGCACTAAACCACTTAACTACTCCCTCTGCCAAAGCGCCAACCTCCTTTCTTTTGATTCCCGGTGCCCAATGGTGGTTCGTTGCCTGGCACATTAGTGACCAAGCAAGTGGGAGGCGGTCGCTCTTGTTCGCCCCACTAGGAGAGTCGGACTCTAGGGGACAAACAAACACTGGCAAGGGAGATTATCGCTTTACCAGTTGACCCCGACCCCTGAACCATGCGCCACACCCTCAGGGTGGACGCTTTACCTGGGTCACTCTCAGGGTGATAGTAACAGAGATAGAAATGATGTCAACCCTCCTCTAACAAATACTCACCCATTTTCTCTTTCACCTCTTCCAGTATCTCACTCAACCAAAGCACGTCATCAATCCCGAGCCTCCCTGCCTTGGTGGTGCGTTCAGTGCCGTCGCGCTTCACGTACTTCCTGGGGCCGATCTGGACCTTGGGCTCCCCATCGCCATATCGGTATATGGAAACCAGCAGACCTGTTTCCTGGTTCTCCCAGACATGAAGTTGCCGGTCTTTGGATGGATCGTAGGCCATTTATCCCTCCCATCCGAATCGTGCGGCCCCTGCCAGCTCCTCCTCGATCCTCAAGAGCTGATTGTACTTGCAAATGCGTTCTGAGCGGCAGAGGGAGCCAGTCTTGATTTGTCCTGTTCCCATGGCAACGGCCAGATCTGCAATAAATGTGTCTTCAGTTTCACCGGAGCGATGGGAGACCACGGCATTCCAACCGGCCCGCTGGGTCATCTCAATGGCGTCAAGGGTCTCTGAAAGTGTGCCAATTTGGTTCAGCTTTATGAGCACTGCGTTGGCCGCCTTTTCCTTGATTCCCCTTGCAATCCTCTTGGTATTGGTAACAAATAGGTCGTCGCCAACGATCTGTATTTCTTGGCCAAGTCTCTGGGTCATCTTGGTCCAGTGCTTCCAGTCATTCTCGGCCAGCCCATCCTCTATTGAGACTATGGGGTAGCGCTCCACCCACTGGGCGTAAAACTCTATCATCTCCTCTCCGGTCCTCTTGGACCCATCAGACTTGAAGAATACGTATTTCCCCTTTTGGTAGAAGGAAGAAGAGGCAGGGTCCAGGGCCAAAACTACATCCTTTCCAGGCTTGTAACCCGCTGCCTTGATGCCTGCCAGGATCATTTCAATCGCCTCTTCATTGGAGGACAGATCAGGTGCAAAGCCCCCCTCGTCGCCCACGGCAGTGGAATACCCTCTTTCCTTCAGCACCGATGCCAGTGCATGAAACACCTCGGCCCCGATCCTCAGGGCCTCCTTGAAGGTCCTCCCACCAATGGGCATGATCATGAATTCCTGGAGATCCACATTGTTGGCGGCATGAAGCCCGCCGTTCAGGATGTTCATCATGGGCACGGGGAGACGACACGCCCCTGCGCCTCCTACGTATTTGTACAGAGGGAGCCCCACCGATTCGGCCGCTGCCCTTGCCACTGCCAGCGATACTCCAAGGATGGCGTTTGCACCCAGCTTGGACTTGTTGGGGGTGCCGTCAAGCTCAATGAGGGTCTTGTCGATGAGGCGCTGATCCGTGGCCTCCATTCCCAGGAGGGCCGGGGCGATTATATTGTTGACATTTTGAACTGCCTTTTCCACCCCCTTGCCCCTGTATCGCTTTTTAGTCTTGTCTCGTAACTCAATGGCCTCGTGCTTTCCTGTGGAGGCCCCCGAAGGCACCGCAGCCATGCCAAAGGAGCCATCACTGAGTCCCACTTCCACTTCAACCGTGGGGTTTCCCCTGGAATCCAGTATCTCGCGCGCCACCACTATCTCTATTCTATCCATGCTCTCCCTCCTCTCTTTCCTCTAGATACCCATGCCAAAAAAATACGAGCCATGCCGTAATATACTTGATGAGAATATATTGTCAATCAATGGGGGTCATTGAGCTAAGAGGATCATCCTCTTGGAGAGGCTGATTTCACTGCCTCATGCGAAAGAGCAATTATGGACATCCGTGAAAAAAATTGAGAAGGCCACTATCCCCTCTTGGAACAGAGTAAAGGGAAATCAACAACCAGCCCTTCTTTCTCAATCACCTTGAATACCATGACCTTTGGGCCCAGGGGATGCCACAAGACAGGATCAGTGTTCTTGAAAAGGGCGATTGTGGAGAGGCCCATCATGGCCGCAAGGTGGGTGGGGCCTGAATCGTGTCCTATAAACAAGGCCGCCTTTTGGAGTGTTTCAAGGAGCCCTTTTGAAGTATGGGTGAGTTTGATTTTCTGATGAAATCGCCTCTCAAGATCCTGCTCGGCAGGCCCCAGGAGAAACACGGGCTCAAGACCTGCCGCCGTTGAAGTCTTCATTATACGCTCAAATAAACCCTTCCAAAAAGACAAGGGAAGGTTCTTTTTCCTGGACCCTGAGCCTGGATGAAGCAATACAAGCCGTCTTGATGCATGCCCCGAGCCCTCCAGCACAGGACTCCTGAGGGCCTCCTGAAAGAGGGCTTCAGGGTCAAGGGGGAGCCCAGCATCCATCATGCACTCCAAAATGTGGAGTGAGGCATGGATGCTTCTGCCAGGGTGTGGAAGGGCTGGGAAGACGTGGATATCTGAATCAGGATAGTAGGCCTTTAGATTCCTTTTTACCTGGCCCCCTTTGTCTGAGAGAAAACAGATGACAAGATCGGGAACTGGATCAGTGAGCCCTCGGGGAGATGGCTTGGAGGTGAAGAGGTTGTGCCAAGGGGCCTGGTCCATATCAAAGCTCTGCTCCGAAATGGGAGAGAGGATCTCGATCCCGGGTCTCCTTCCAGCGACCATCAGATGATAGTCCGTGTGGAGGAATTTGAAGGCAGGGGCAAGCATGAGGGTGTCGCCCAGGGCGCCAGGGCGTATTACCAGTATCTTTGGGCGCGAGGCCCTCCCTTTTGCCTTTTCCATTCGTCTCAGAGGCATTGAAATGCACAAATCAGATTTACCTTGAAATAAGGGAGAAACAGGCTTAGTTTATCAAAAAATTCAACAAAATCTTTCCTAAAACCTTGTTTGGCGAGGAGGTGGAAGCGTGGAAGGGGGAAAACTGGATCCCCGGCTCAGGTTGATGCAGGATGCAGACATGCGGGGAAAGGTGGTCCTTGTGAGGACAGATCACAACGTGGTTAAAAAAGGAGGGATCAAGGACTATTACCGGATAGATGTGACCCTGGGGACCCTTTATGGAATAGTGGAAAGATGCGGAAGACCTATTGTCATGACCCATGTGGGACGCCCCAGAGACAAGAAGACCGGCAAGATAGCATGTGATGAAAGCACATCAGTGATGCCGGTGGTGGAGTATTTGCGCGATGTCCTTTCAATTAACATCCATGTGCCGGAATTTACCATTGATCCTGACTACGGTATCCTACACATTGAAGAATCCATAAGGGATGCAATAGAAGACCTGAAGGCGGGAAAAATAAACATGATCTATCTCCCCAACACACGATGGTTCAGGGGGGAGGAGGCAAAAGGCCCTGAAAGGGAGCAGTTTGCAAAGGAGCTAGCCTCGCTTGCAGACCTTTATGTAAATGATGCATTCGGTTCGTGGCGCCCCCATGCCTCCACTTACGATGTGGCCAAACTTCTGCCTTCGTATGCAGGCCTCCTGATCCAGAAGGAATTGCAAAACCTCCACAGGCTTTATGAGCCGGAAAGACCATTCCTGGCAGTGGTGGCTGGGGCCAAATACGACACCAAATTGGGGCCACTCAAGGTGCTCCACGAAAAGGTGGACTACCTCATACTCGGCGGAGTCCTCTACAATGCCTACCTTGGAGCAAAATACCACATACGCATCAAAGGTGTGGATGAAGAGCAAAAGGAATTGGCCCAATCCCTGGTGGAGATGGATAAAGTAACCGGCAAGATAATCGAACCCCCTTATTTGGTGGAATCAGAGCTCCTGGATGGACGGGTTGAAGGAAGGTACAGGACCGTGTCTCTTGAGGAACTGAGAGAAAGGGGGACATCAGACTACATCGTGGATATAGACCCCAGTTCCTTTGAATCAACCGAAATCAAAGAGGCGGTGGCCTCTGCCAGGACCATATTTGTAAATGCCGTCATGGGACTGCTGCCCCACTTCCCTGAAGGATCCAAGGCCTTGTATATGTTGATAGATTCCATTGAAGCAGGCGAGAGGGTGAAAAAGTCCTTTGCAGGGGGAGACACGCTGCAGGCCTTGAAAGAATTGACCCCAGGGTCCTATCTCCATGGCTTCTACTCCAAGGACACTTATTTTTTCACAGGCGGGGGAAGTGTGCTTACGGCCATTGAGATGGGCACTCCTTACAGGATGAAGCCTATCGAGGTCCTTTTAGAGGGAAGGTAGCCAAGGTGCCAAGGCTAGTGCCGTTATTTGATCCGTCAAGGGCTGGGAGGCCCATGAGGGTGGCGGCCTTTATGTCGGGGACCGGCTCCAATATCAGGAAGCTCCTCGAATACCAGAAAAGACTGGAGGCTCGGGAAGGGAGGCCGCCCTTTGAAGTGGTATTTGTGTTCTCTGACCGTTCCGACGGGGTCTCCAGGGGAGAGCAGATTGCCCTTGAATACGGGCTCCCTTATTTCAGCTATGACATCCGGGCCTTTCACAAGCTCCGATCCATCAGGCGAACCGTTCTCACTCCTGAGGGCATGGAGGCAAGAAAGGAATTTGACAGGGTGGCCGCAAAGCTGGTCCAGGCCTTTGAGGTGGATGTGGTGGCCCTTGGGGGTTACATGAGTTATATCACCTTAAAGAGGTGTGTGAATGTTCACCCCGCTGATCTGTCCATCCTCACTCCTGAGGGAAAGCGAAAATACGTGGGTGACAGAGCCGTGGCCGATGCCATAAAGGCGGGCGAAAAGGAGCTTAGGGCCTCCACCTTGTGGACCGATGAAGGTGTGGATACAGGCCCCTTACTCATGGTCTCGCGGCCTGTTTCGGTTGAACTTCCAAGGCCACTGGAGGAACTGCTCGAGGATGAGGAGACCTTCAACAAGGTGGTTGATCAACACCAGGAGAGGCTAAAGGAGGTGGGTGACTGGAAGATATTCCCACGCACCATTGAGCTCATCTCCAGGGGGCTCTTTGCCTTGGACCAGCAAAACAGGGTTTATCTTAACGGTAAGGCTGTACCTGAGGGATACAGGGAATGAGGTTCAACTGAGGAGCTCATGCCAAGGAATCTCTTGAAAGGTCTTGTGGAGCATGTGATCGTCTTTTACCAATTGAAATTTCAACTCCTTGAACCACCGCTCGGCCCACCGCCCGGTCTCATCGGCAGGGAGCAGTTCATCATCAGTGCCATGATATATCCAAACCGGCACTGACACCGGTCTAGGTTCATAAGGGGTCTGATCCATCATCAACAGGGCAGGGGCCAGGAGAACCATTCTCTTTACCCTGTCCTCCTGTTCCATGGCAAACAGTGTGGCCATGAGCCCCCCGAAACTTGACCCCACAAGTATGATGTCTGATTTGCCTTCCAGTTCTGTTTGCAGCTTCTCCATCCTCTCTTCCAGGGAACCGGGGAAGTTGGGAATAATCATGTCAGGGAACCTTTCCCTGAAGAAACGGGCCTTGGTCCCCTGGTTGCTGCTATCCAGTCCGTGAATGAAGATCCGAGGCGAAGGCTTGTGCTCCATCCTATCTGATCTCCAAGATTTCGTACTCCTGGATACCGTTTGGCGTCCTTACCTTTACCGCATCCCCCACTTCCCTGCCTATGAGGGCCTGGCCCAGGGGTGAGGTAACGGAAATCTTGCCCTTTTCAGGGGCTGACTCATAAGGGCCCACCAGCTGGTATTCCACTTCCTCATCTGTCTGGACATTGTAGAGGAGCACGGTCCTGCCAAAGACCACGGTATCGGCAGGGCCCTCGTCAACATCAATCACCTCAGACTGATTTATCACGCTTTGCAGTTCGTTTATCTTACCCTCCAGGAAGGACTGCCGCTCCTTGGCCGCATGGTATTCGGCATTCTCACTCAGGTCTCCATGGCTTCTGGCCTCTTCAATGGCCTTGATGTTTTTGGGGCGCTCCACATTGACCAGGTGCTCCAGTTGCTGCCTGAGATTTTCCAGGCCCTTCCTCGTGATGGGGATCTTTTCCATGTGCCTTCACCTCGCTGAATCATCTGGGATTACCCGCCTTACCTACAAAGAGATGTGGCAGGAAAACTCAAGAGCCAGATTCCAGAATTCCTCACTTGGACCAGGATTCTGGAGCTGGCTCCTGGGATACAGTGGGCACAATTTTTTTGCTTGCTAATTTAGCAAGTTTTCAGAGGCTTTTCCACAGAAAAATCATGAATCCCTCCTGATGCGTGTTTATCCAACTGAGGAGGTTTTGAAATGGTCCCAGCCCTTTGGGTCCACTACCTCCACACGGCCATTTCCGTGAAGGAGCCTTAACCCACTCCCCTTTTCAGTGATCCTGCCTATGGGCGTGACCTTGACATCGCTGACTTCCGATATGGCCGCATTCAAAGAGTCCAGGTCATCGGGGCGGCAGGTGATTATGAGCTCATAGTCGTCACTCGCACCCAGGGCCAGCTCAACAGGACTCAGGCCCAGTTTTGAAGCAGCTTCTACCAGCTCCTGGCTTATGGGGATTTTATCCAACTCCACCACTGCCCCTGTGCCGCTGGCCCTGCAGATGTGGTCCAGATCGGCCAAGAGCCCGTCACTGATATCTATCATGGAACTTGCTAGTCCGGCCCTTGCCACTGCCTGCCCTTCCGGGGCCCTTTGGGACGGAAGGGTGTAGGCCTTTACAAGGGGGTGCTCCGTGAGGAGATTGCCTTGGTTAGGTCCTTGGAGCAGGAGACGGAGCCCGGCTGCCGCCTGGCCCGGATACCCTGTAACAACCACCATATCGCCAGGCTTTGCGGTTGATCGAAGCACCATTCTATCCGCCTCCACCGATCCCACAAGCGTTATGTCGATAAACATGGCGCCTTCCACCTTGGTGATATTCCCGCCTATTATGCTGGCGCCAAACGCCCTCAGCTCTTCCATGAACCCACGATACATGTCTTCCACATCAGCCACCCTTGTATCAGGTCTCAGGCCCAATGATATGAGGGCATAAAGGGGCACTCCGCCCATGGCCCCGATATCGCTGATATTCACGGCCATGGCCCTTCGGCCCAGCTCAAAGGGTGTGGTAAAGCCCGGGATGTAATGCCTGCCCTCCACAATGGAGTCGCAAGTAACCAGCACCTGCTGGCCTGCCTCGACCTCAAAGGCCCCAGCATCGTCCCCAATGCCCAAAAGCAGCCCCCTAGAGCCTGGAGATCCTTTTTGGATCAGGGAATCGATCCTCTCTATCAGGCCAAATTCCCCTATTTGCGAAACAGTGGTATCCACCTCAATAAGTCCAATAGATTACTTGGCGCCGATCTATAAAGACCACCAAGGGGTTTCAGCCAGAACACGGTTGAATAATAAGGGATTTTCAACCATTGGCATGTGAGCAGAAGACGGAATGGTGTGAAGCGTGCTTTCTGGAATCAATTGATGCAGCTCTTGGGAC
>JALVMN010000037.1 GCA_027027005.1 Desulfobacterales bacterium
TTAATGGGAACAGGTTGTGCCCAACCAAAATTGAACAAGAAAAGACAAAGGGCCCCCAATGGGTCTATGTGGACGATAGGATTGTAGGACAATCGCCCCATGCGCTTGGCCGTTGGATCACCCAGCGACAGAGCCGCCTTTCCATGGGCATACTCATGAATGGTAATGGCAAAAAGCAAGACCCCTATTCTTATGATCCACTGGCCCAGTTCCAAGCCCATTGCGTCCTCTTCAAGATAGGTGTATTGTTATTAATGATGCGGGTCATTATGATACTGGATGGCCCGGTTTTGGCGAAATTGTAACAGCTAAGGGGTGTTGTAGCAAGGTGAAAGGGGGTGAAGGCGGATGCAGGTGCGAAGGGCTGATTTTGCCGGATCATGGTATCCTGGGCGAGAGAGTGAGTGTATTGCCTCCATTGAGGCCCTTGTGAAGGAGTGCGTGCCCTGCCCTGAGCCAGGTCGGCAGGCGGTGGGTGGGCTTGTGCCCCATGCAGGCTGGTACTATTCTGGTCGCCTGGCCTGCAATGTCATAAGGTGCATCAGCGAGTCCGTGGCCCCAGATGTTTGTCTCATCTTTGGAAGGCATCTGCCTCCCACAGAGCGGGCCTATATCATGACCGAGGGAGCATGGGATACACCCCTGGGGGAGCTTGAAATCGACCGCCAAGTGGCTGAAAGAATTGCATCCCTATACCCTTTTGTGGTAGAAGATGCGCTCAGGCATGAACCGGATAACACCATTGAGCTGCAGCTGCCTTTTATCAAATACTTTTTTCCAGAGACGAGAATAGTGCCCCTCGGGCTTCCGCCCAAGTCCTTTTCCCTGAATGTGGCTCGAAGGGCGGCTGAAATATGCTCTGAGCTTGGCAGAAAGAGCACTGTATTGGGGTCAACTGACCTCACCCATTATGGCTATAATTACGGTTTTGTACCAAAGGGTTCGGGTGAGGTGGCGGTCTCATGGGTAAAGGAGGAAAACGACAGGCGAGTGGTTGAAAGAGTGCTCGAATTGGATCCAGTGGGTGTCATCCAAGAGGCCCTGGATCACCACAATGCCTGTTGTCCTGGGGCTGTGGCAGCGGCCATCGAGGCGGCCAGGGCCTTGGGGGCGACTCTGGCGCGTCAAGTGGATTACTTTACCAGCTATGATGTAAGGCCAGATTCTAGTTTTGTGGGATATGTGGGTGTGGTATTTTACGCCTGAGAATTCACAAAAAACAGAGTGGGAGAGGGTATCTTGTTTGGGAGGTTTAGGAAAAATAGGGACAGGCCTTTGGCTGAACCAAATAAGATTGAGAAAACAGAGAAAGGCAGCCAGTCCATGGGAAGAAACAGGATAAAAATAGATTTGCTGATTCACGACCTGAAGGTCCCGTTGGCCGTAATAGAGGCAGGGGTGAGTTCACTTCTTAACAGGCAGGACAAGTACGGACCTTTGACCGAGAAACAGGTAAAGGTCCTGCAAAGGGCCCTTAGAAATGTGCGTGTAACCCAGGCCCTAGTGAACGATGCCCTGGAGTTGGGGCGCTCAAGGGAAGGGGTAATCAATATTTCCGAGTGTCTAATGTCTAGGATGGTCCAAGATGCCATCCTGGAGTTGTTTGACCTAAATGATGAGCCCACTTCTGAGAAGATAAAGTCATGTTCAAGACTTGAAGAGCTAAAAGGTATCCTGGCAGCGAAAGGGGTCTTTTTGAAAGTCGACTCCTCGGTCTGGAACAGCCAAGTGCGTGTGGACGAGGCAAAGGTAAAGCAAATCCTCAGGAACCTCCTCAGTAATGCACTGAAGTATAAGAGAGAAAGCGTTGAACTGGAGATAGATCACAAGGATGGGGATTTGTATATATCTGTGAAAGATGACGGGGAGGGGATCCCCGAAGAATTTCATGAGAAGATCTTTGAGTGCTATTTTCAGATGGACGAAGGCGGCGTATGCTCCATTCGAGGGCATGGGCTAGGGCTTGCTGGTGTGATGGTCTTGGTGGAGGACATGGGGGGCAAGCTGTCGCTTGAAAGCTCCGAAGGAAGTGGGGCAAGGTTCTCTGTGACCATTCCGCTCAACAGGTGACCTCGCCCCTCCAGAAAATCAAGCACTACATCATGCCTTCCAAGTCATCTCGGCTTACCCTGTAAGTCTGCTCAAAGGCATCCCAGAAGTCTTTGTGCTTTTCTTTCCAATCAGAGCCGAACTTTTTGTCAAAAAACGGGGCCAGTCGCGCAAACCACTTTCCCCGTTTTTCCTTTCCCTCTACTTCCTGCAATACCTGGGCCGCGTGGGTGGGGATCTCTGAGATTTTGTCCTTTGGGACATATGCGTGGGCTCCACCCTTTATGGAACGCACCAGATTGTCAGGGCTCAAGGCGTGGGCTGTGAGCATAATGGCAGGAATTCCGCGCTTGTTGGTTTCCTCCAGCAGTTCGTAGCCCCTTACCCCCATGATGTCTAGGATGGCAAGGTCGTAAGTATTCTTAGATAAAAATTTCATGGCTGTCTCGTAATTCGGGGCCGAATCGATCAAGCACATGTCCAGCAGTTCTTCCAAGGTCTCAAGAATATCCACCTCGTCATCCACTACCAGTACCTTTTTGCCTTCCAGTACAGCGCTGGGTTCCATTTGAGGTCCCTCCTGATATTGTTTTGCGTCGGGATATTACCCTCTGGATATAACAGGAGTCAATAGAGTTCTAGGCCAGCAGGGGCTTTCCGTCCCGCTATTTCTATTGACATTAGAATGGACATTGCCTAGTTTACAGTGTTGACAAAAACTTGGTCCTGAAAAAGGGCAGGGAGGTGGCCATGGATTTTTCTGAAAAGGCCAGGATCAGAATAGAGAAGTGGCTGGAGCACAGCCACCATCATGAAGAAGAATACGAGGCATTTGCAAGGGAACTTGAAGAGGCCGGTAAAGGGGAGGCGGCCCAGAGGATTAGAGAGATGATCAAGCTGAACAGCCAGGCAGATGAAAAGCTCAGAGAAGCCTTGAGACTTATATGAAACCATATTGCTTGAAGGAGTAAAGCCATGTGTGAGGCCCACGCATACCTCATAAAGGATGGAGCCGAAGAAAAGATCATGGATAGCGTTGATCTGGTTGAGTTTGAAGGGGATCAGGTGAGACTGGTGAACATCTTTGGAGAACAAAAAGTGATCAAGGCAGCCTTTAAACTTTATAATAACACGGAGAGAAAGATCCTCTTCGAGGCGCTCTCTCAATAAAATATTCCACTAGAGATTCATTTGCAAAGGATGAAGATAGGGCTGATATCAGATACCCACGATCATGTCCCAATGATCGAGAGGGCCGCTGAGCTCTTCGACCGCGAAGGGGTGCAACTGGTGTTCCATGCGGGCGACTACGTGGCACCCTTTTCCCTGGGGCCCTTGTTGAACCTGAGCTGTCCTTTCAAGGGCGTATTTGGCAACAATGACGGGGACCGCTTGCTGCTGCAAAAGATAAGTGAAGGAAGGATTTCAGGGGATTGTCTGGTGGAAGAAGTCCGTGGACATAAGATCCTTGTGGGCCACCATTTTGAGACACTGGATGCATTGATCTCATCAAAGCAGTTTTCTCTCATAGTTTATGGTCATTCACATGTCCCTGGGGTGAGAAAAGAGGGAGGCACAATTGCAGTGAATCCAGGGGAGTGCTGCGGATGGCTTTACGGCAAGTCCACGGTGGCCATAGTGGATCTTGACCGCCAGGAAGCAGAAATTATCACCTTAGGTCCGTAAGTCCGATACAGACAAGGCCTTGAGAGAAGAGTTTTGTTGAGGGAGACTTGAGTAATGGGAAAGTTGGAAGAGTTGATCGAGGCTGCCAGCGAGGCAATAATAAATTCCACCCTTACCTTGGCACTTACAGGCGCAGGTATATCTGTTGAGTCTGGAATTCCTGATTTCAGGAGTGCAGGGGGCCTTTGGTCCAAGTTTGATCCTGCAGAATACGCCACCATTGAGGCATTCAGATCAGACCCTGAAAAGGTGTGGAAGATGCTCACAGAGATGGACAAAGTGGTATCTGCGGCCAGGCCGAATCCTGCCCATATCGCCCTTGGAGAGTTGGAAAGAATGGGGTATCTCCACTACATCATCACCCAGAATATTGACAATCTTCATCAGGAAGGTGGGTCCAGGAATGTCATAGAATACCACGGAAACTCCAGCACCCTTTCTTGCCTGTGGTGTGGAAAGAACTACAGGGCCAGTGATAAGCGTGACACCATCCCGCCCAGGTGCGACTGCGGCAAGATCCTGAAGCCTGACGTAGTTTTTTTTGGCGAGCCAATCCCTGCAGACGCCCTGAACCGCTCATTTCAGCTAGCCTCATCAGCGCAGGTACTGATGGTCATAGGAACCTCGGCCGTGGTCTCGCCCGCCAACACCATACCCACCATAGCCAAGCAGAACCGGGCCAAGATCATTGAAATTAATATGGAAAGAACTCACCTCTCAGACACCATAACAGACATATTTTTACAGGGTAAGGCAGGCGAAATAGTGCCTGCCTTGGTCCAGGCGGTTAAACGCAAGGGTGGCGGGTCTCCCTTGATGTAAAGCTCAGGGGGGGTTGAGAAAATCTTTCAAGTGTATGACCTTTTCGTTTTTTTGGGCTGATTCTTTTATGGTAGCCCAAGAACCCCTTACTTTGGCCTTCCGCAATTCGTCCACCACCTCCTGAAGGTCCGGGTTCTTATCAATCAGGGACTGTATCTGGCCTTTCAGCTCTTTCCAACCTGATTCCAAGTCACTGGTGTCCAAGCGGAACCCGCAGATGGTGCCAAGAAGCCGGCAGAGCTCTGAGAGCAGACCAAAGTGTGTGGCCCCCTGTATGTAAAAGGGACAGTGGCACCATAGGCTTACTGACTGAAGGCCTCTTTTGGTCGCCTCCCAGTGAAAGGTAGAGTGTATGGCGCTGGGTCCGTGGTATTCAATGGGTATGACATTGTTTTCCTTGAGCGTCTCAAGTAACTCATCATTGCTTGCTATGGCTGAAATCACCCGATCTGTATGGAGCACATTGTCGTACATGCTCCCCAATGTGACGAGCATCTGGACACCGAGTTTCTCTCCTAGATCCAAGATCTCCCTGGCAAAGGTGTGCCACCGGGTATGTGGTTCTTTTGCCTCCAGCAACACGAGCCCCATTTCTCCTTCTGGGGGTTCCACCCCGTATAATGTGCCACCAGGAGGGGTGAGAGATTCTATCCTTCCGTTGGAGATGCTCACAGTGGGCCTTGCCTCGTCAAAGCGGTAAAACAAGTCAGGGTCGAGGTGGGCAAAAGGTTCTGCCTCAAGTCTTCTTACGAGATAGGAGATCATTGCGCTTGCCACTCCAAGTGCATTCCCCCATCCCTCGAATCCGGCAATCATCACAGGTTGGTTGAGCTTTGGAAGGGATTTTATTCTAATGGCTCGGTCAATCATAGGGAACAATTTTGCATCACAAGCGGTGGTTGTCAAGAAGGATGAACCTTTTTCATTGACAAACAGTCCAAAATGTATAATTTAGCTCTTTTTAAATTTTACTGTAGTCGCTTAAGAGCCGAATTATTTGGTAGAAACAAGACCAATAAACCACAACGAGGTGAGTGACGATTGTCTCTCAATATCGATAATCTCACTCTGAAGCAGGCCTGCAAGAACATCATAGAGACTATCCTTCTTTGCCTGCCCAATGCCTATAAAGGCACCGTGTATGAAATCGGCGCCCCTCCAGAGATGATAGCAAAACGCATTACCTCCGGGGTGATTGACCAGCAAAGGAGAAACATATCCTGGGGCCTGCCTGAGAAGTCCGAATACAACCCCCCTGGCAGAAAATGGCTCGATTACCGTGACGAGCCTGGACGGCCCCTGGAGGCAATGGCCTGGTGCGTGGAACGGCAAAAGAGCTGGACCTCTGAATCCCCGGAGACAGATATCAGAAGGACCGCTGTAACCGACCTGAGCGGCACAGTGGACTCTCACCACATGGAACCTGTCCTCATCAGAAAGCAGGACCTTTTTTTGGGCGAGGAACCCCCTTTTGAATATGCCAGAAACTACGCGGGAGAGCGTATATGGCAGGATACCGATTACCTGGTGGTTGCTGTTATAAAGATACATTTCAGGCCCCACACCATAAAGCCCAACAGCCCTGAGACCAAGATCATAAGAAGACTTTCCCACATCCTTGGCACAGAGCTCCTCTCATACAGATTGCACGAGCAATCCATCCAGGCCATGAGAGAACTGGCCAAGGACAAACTGGACTCCTGTAACATCCTGTCTGACTCCCTCAGGAACACCATAAGTAAGTCCGGCCTTATCTTCTCTCTGATTAAGCAGGAACTGGGATTCCTGAGAGATCAGTGGGAATCCATGGTCCTGGCAGGGATTGATAAAGAGAGCAGCAAAACAGAGGTGATACGCTCTTTGAACGACCTCCTTTCAAGCACTGGAAACCAGGAAGACCCTTTGGCTAAAGATTTAAGAGAGGTCCAGGAACGATTCCTTGAATTGTCTCTCCCACCAGAGAGGGGGGAAAACTGGGTGCGGATGCAGATTGAGGAAAGGTGGCTAAAGTTTTTGCATTACCATCAGCTTGATGGGGATCTGAAAGACGAGGTGGTCAAAAAGATATCCCAACTAAAGAGGGCGCTTTACCTCGGTAAGGATCCAGAAATAATTGGTAGGTACAATGGGCTGCCTGAAGAACTCAAGAAAGAGTGGGTGGAGTTAATCTACAGTAATATCGAGAGTATCGACGAGGGCTTCCTGGAGCGAATCATACAGCTCCTCGGCCATCAGGAGCTAAGGCTTCCTTACAAGGAAAAGTCGCGAAAGAGCCTCATGAAGTTAAAGGCCCTGGCCAAGATCATTGGCGAGCTTGAGGAAAATACCAACTTGGTGCTACGCCAGGTCCTGAATGGAAACGACAAAAAGTTACCCCTTGGCAGGATCCCCCTGAACCTTCCCTGACCCCAAATTTTTGTGGATTTTTCCTGGAATCGTTATAATACTTATATTAGGTCACACGTAATATGAAGTTCAGTGAACTTGTTAGGCTTCTTGAGCAAAATGGATTCAGAATAGTAAAGGAGAAAGGTTCGATACGATATTATGGTAAAGCTGGATTGGATAAATTGATCCGACTTGACTATCATGGTTCAAAGGAGGTCCCCAAAGGAACGTGTCATGCTATACTTAAAGCAGCAGGCATCAGAAGGAGGTAAAGGGGGCAACAATGATAGATTTAGAATATTCGTTAGTAATTGAAGCTACGGAAGAACCTGATTACTTTGGCTTTTATTCTCCTGAGTTAGAAGGATTTACGGGAATAGGACATTCTATTGAAGATTGTATCTATAAGGCAAAATGGGGGATGAAGGAGCATGTCCAGTTGTTAAAGGAGCAGGGCTTACCAGTTCCACCTCCAAATCCAAATCCTAAGATAATCGTTCAAAACGAGGAGGAATTAGCAGTTGCTTGAGAAGCGGACGGCTGATAAACAGCCGCCGCTGAATTTGAACGATGTGCGCCTGTAGCTCAGCTGGATAGAGCAGCGGACTTCTAATCCGCGGGTCGGGGGTTCGAATCCTCCCAGGCGCGCCACTTTAGCGCCATCACCTAGGCCACGGCAGAGCGCGTGGGTCTCAGAGCCATGTATTCTAGGAAAATTTCCCGGTATCACTCGTATGGTTTTAACTGGAAGAGCTTTTTGGTCTGGGTGGCAACTATGTGATAAAACATGTCTTGGGGTATGTATATGTAAGGTACATCCTCGGTCCTGCGATATAGGAAGTGTGACAGGATCATTCGGTTGACGGCCCTGTGGCCGATTATCATTATATTGTCCGTGCCGCCTGTAAGATACAGGGCCTTTTTTATGCCCCTGTCGATCCTCTCCTTCATGGTCACATAACCTTCTCCGCCGGGATAGACATAATTGTATTTGTCCTTCCTCCTTGCATAATAGACCTCGGGCATCTTTTCCCTGATCTCCTCGTAGGTCATGCATTCGCATATTCCACTGTGGATCTCATTGAATTCTTCAAGGGGGATTATGACACAGTCCTTTTGCCTGGCGGCAATGGGTTGGGCAGTCTCAACGGTTCGCTTTTTCTTGCTGGTAAATATTATGGGGATCCTTTTCCTGCTGAAATACCTTGCCAGGGATTCAGCTTGAGCCTTGCCCTTTTCAGTGAGACTGGAATCACCGCCGATGCGGTTTTCCAGATTGAATGTGGTCTCCCCGTGCCGGATCAGGAAGAGATTTTTTACCGTGTCTGTCACCAGGAAGTCCCGTATGAGGTCATGGTAGGGGATTTCATCAACAATTTCCTCCTGGAGTATGCGATTGTTCAAGGAGTCGAGCTTTATGAAGTTTCGCTCAGTGGTCAGGGTACTGTATATGGACTTGTAATACTGGATTCTCCTGGTGAAACTCTCGAAGGCTGCCTGGGGATCAAGGTTTTGAAATTCGGGCAGCGCTATCTTCCTTTTGATGCTGGCCTCAAGTATCTCTTTATCATTATTTATGCACTCTATGAACAAGATGGGTGCCTCATTTAGCATGACCTTTACCATTTGGCGGCGTTTGAGGCTGACATTGGTGGCATCCAGAATTGCCACATCCCCGTTGTTTGAAAGATACCTCTTGGCCCGCTCCAGATTTATTATGGCTATCCTTTCCCTGAGTTCTACGCCTGTACGGTTCTTGGGGTCGTAGAACTCCGGGGTGGTGGTGTTAACCCTGGTTATCTGGCGCCTCAACTGACCATTGTTGAAGATCCTGGTGTGGATGTGATTTTTATTTAGATTTTCCTTTAGTCTTACGGCTATGGTTGACTTGCCCCTTGCAGGAAGCCCCACCATAACTATATAGAGTTTGGATTGATTCATAGCAAAAAAACTACTCCCCTCCTTAAGAATCAGTCTTATAATCTATCCGAATCAGGGACGCCTGACAAGCTCCAACGAGGGTCAATTCCCTTGATGTTTGGGTGAAAAAAAACTATAGTTAATAAAAAATCTTGGCAGGGGAGAGATCAGCATGGCTCAGATTTATGTTGCAAGGCCTAGAGCCGAAGTCCTGGTAAACGAGTTCGTGAGAAGTGTTTACAACTGGATGGTGGTGGGGCTCGGGCTGACCGGCCTGGTTTCATACTATGTGTCCACCTCGCCAGCCATCTTGAGGTTGATCTACGGGAATTCCCTGCTGTTCATAGGCTTGATCATTGCCGAATTGGCACTTGTCTTTACGATCAGTGGCATGATTTCAAGGCTCAGTGCGTCAAGTGCCACGTTCCTTTTCGTGCTTTACTCGGTGTTGAATGGGGTCACCCTCTCTTTCATATTCCTGGTTTATACCAGGACCTCCATTGTGAGCACCTTTTTCATATGTGCGGGCACCTTCCTGGCCTGCAGCATTTACGGATGGACCACAAAGAGGGATCTAACCTCTTGGGGGGGATTCCTGGTGATGGGGCTCATAGGGATAATAATTGCATCAGTGGTGAACATGTTCATTCGCAGCAGTTCCATGGGCCTGATAATCAGCTACATCGGTGTTA
Source organism: Desulfobacterales bacterium (assembly GCA_027027005.1). Lineage (GTDB taxonomy): Bacteria > Desulfobacterota > DSM-4660 > Desulfatiglandales > Desulfatiglandaceae > JALVMN01. Next base: position 9,558 of record JALVMN010000037.1, read on the forward strand.
TCGTGTTTGTGGGGCTAACGGCTTACGATACCCAGAAGCTCAAAAACATGGCCTTAACCCAGCCCGCAGGCCTGGATGCCGGCGTGGTAAGGAAGGGCGCTATTTTAGGCGCCCTGAGCCTTTACCTTGACTTTATCAACCTGTTCCTGATGCTGTTAAGGATATTTGGGTCCAGCAGGGAGTAACAGGGAATACGAGGGGCACCACCTTTAGCAATATCCCCCATGGAAGTTGGGCAGACTGACTTCTGGGGGTTTCTTTTTAGGGGCAGTAGGGGTGTTATCATGCAGCCTTCCTACATCGAGGCATACGAAAAGGGGATACTGTCGGAAAGGATAGAGGTGGCCTTGGAGGCCCTCGAGGAGTGCAGGCTTTGTCCCAGAGAGTGTGGCGTGAACAGGCTTGAGGGTGAAGAGGGGGTATGTAGGACGGGTAGAAAGGCAAGGGTGGCCAGTTATAATGCACATTTTGGTGAAGAGTCGCCCCTGGTGGGCCGATACGGCTCAGGCACTATATTTGTAAGCTCTTGCAATCTGCTCTGCAAGTTTTGCCAGAATTACGAGATAAGCCACCTGCGCGAGGGGTTTGAAGTGGGGCCAGAACAGATGGCCTCCATGATACTAAATCTTGCACAGGGTGGATGCCACAATATTAATTTTGTAACCCCAAGCCATGTGGTCCCCCAGATCCTGGAGGCCTTACCCATTGCCATTGAAAAGGGCCTCAGGGTCCCTCTGGTGTATAATTCCAGTGGATACGACCGAGTGGAGACCATAAGGCTCCTTGAAGGAATTTTTGATATTTACATGCCTGACTTCAAGTTCTGGGACCCCCGCTGGGCCGAGAGGTATTGTGAGGCCCCTGACTACCCCGAGGCTGCAAGAAATGCTCTGAAAGAGATGCACAGGCAGGTGGGGGATCTCCAACTTGACGATTTGGGGATTGCATCCAGGGGCTTGTTGGTAAGACACCTGGTGATGCCGGGCGGGATAGCCGGCACGGCTGAAATAGCAAGATTTATTGCTAAGGAGATTTCTCCCGATACGTACATAAATGTCATGGATCAATACAGACCCTGTGGCGAAGTGCTCAATGACGACCTCATAGGGCGGAGGCTCACGGCAAAGGAATACAGAGAGGCCGTAGAGGCCACCAAGGCGGCAGGGCTCCATCGCCTGGATCCGCGCGACAGGGTGAGGTTGGTATTCGCGTTCTGATGGAAGAGCAAAAGATATTCATAATAGGGGATGTCCACGGATGTTCCGAGATGTTGAAACGTCTCGTGGAAAAAATAGGGTGGGATCCTGGAAAGGATAGACTCATATTTGTGGGTGACTATATTGACCGGGGTGAGAACTCTAAAGGTGTTGTGGACTTTATCGTCTCGCTACAAGAGATTTCCCCTGATGTGACCTGCCTCATAGGAAACCACGAAACCCTGTTTTTGGACTACCTTAACGGAGTTGACAGGAAGCTGTTTTTGTTAAACGGGGGGATGAATACCCTGGAGTCATACGAATTTCACAAGATTGAAAACGAAGACAACCTGCTTCCTCCCAGCCACAAGAAATTTTTCAATTCACTTGAGTCCATGGTGGAGCTCCAAGGCTACTATGTGGTGCACGCAGGATTCAAGCCAGGGGTCCCCATAGAAAAGCAGACCCTGGAAGACATGGTGTGGATCCGCGACAGCTTCATCTATTCTGAACATGACTTCGGCAAAAAGGTGATTTTTGGTCACACCCCGTTTTATGAACCCTTCATAATGGACAATAAAATCGGGATCGACACCGGAGCTGTTTACGGGAACAGGCTTACCTGCCTGGAACTGCCAGAGTTCAGGTTTCACTGGGTGGAGCCATGAAGGTGGGCATCACCACTACGGTGCCGGTGGAAATCCTTTTTGCAGCAGGCCTGTCCCCTTTGGATCTGAACAACCTTTTTATCACCTCTCCGTCGCCCGCCTCCCACCTGGACTTGGCCGAAAGGGCAGGATTTCCCCACAGCACCTGTGCCTGGATAAAGGGAATATATTCTGTGACCATGAAAGAGCGGATACAGACTGTAGTGGCAGTGGTCGGTGGGGATTGCAGCAATACCGTGGCCCTGGCCGAGGTGCTGGAGAAGAGGGGCATAGAGGTGATCCCGTTCCAATACCCTTATGACCGGGACCCTGCAAGGCTCCAAGGAGAGATGGAGACCCTGATTACCCGGTTTTCAACCTCTTGGAAAGAGATTGAAAAGGCCAGAATAAGGCTTGACCGTATCAGGGCCAAACTCTCGGAACTGGATAGACTTACCTACGAGGAGAACAAAGTTACGGGCTATGAAAACCACCTGTTTTTGGTGAGCAGTTCTGACTTTGGGGGAGACTCTGACAAATTTGAGTCAAGGCTTGATTCATTTCTGGCCATGGCCAAAGGCCGCTCGCCCATGAGGGAGCAAGTGAGACTGGGCTACCTGGGGGTACCACCCATATTTTCTGATATCTATGACCGGATGGAGCAGCTTGGTGCCAGGGTGGTGTTCAACGAGGTGCAACGCCAGTTTTCCATGCCATTTGAGACCACGGACCTGGTGGAGCGATACCTTCTCTACACCTATCCCTACGGCACTGATGCCAGGGTGGCTGACATCACCAAAGAGGCATCAGTCAGGGGGCTTGATGGCCTGATCCATTACACCCAGACCTTTTGCCACCGACAGATCTCAGACATTATCTTCAGGGAAGAAATAGACCTCCCCATGCTCACCCTCGAAGGGGATAGGCCTGGGGAGGTCGATGCTAGAACCTTCTTCAGGATCGAGACCTTCGTGGAAATGCTTCAAAGTGGAAGAGGCTCTGCCCTTTGCTAAATCTCCTTGCCGCTGATGAAGGCCTCTGCAAGTTCCACATCTTTCTTGCTACCAATATAGAGGGGGGTCCTCTGGTGTAACTCTTCAGGCTCTATCTCCAGTATCGGTCCATGGCCGTCACTGGCGTAACCGCCTGCTTCCTTTACCACCATTGCAAGGGGGTTGGCCTCCAGCATGAGTCTCAATTTTCCACGGGGCTTTTTGGGGTCTTTCAGGTCTGCCGGATACATGAAGATCCCGCCCTTGAGTAAGTTACGGTGGAAGTCGGCCACAAGACTCCCCACATAGCGGGAGGTATAAGGCCTGCCCGTGTCCTTGTCTTTTTCCTTGAAGTAGTCAACCAGGGCCCGGGTCTTTTCGTCCCAGTAATTGTAATTGCCCTCGTTTACACTGTATATTTTTCCCTTTTCAGGGATTCGGATATTCTCGTGGGACAACAAGAACTCCCCCACGCTGGGGTAAAGGGTGAACCCGTGAACACCGGTGCCATTGCCGGTGGTGTAAACCATTATGGTGCTGGAACCATAGATAAAATAGCCTGCAGCCACCTGCTTGATTCCAGGCTGAAGCACTTCATCCAGCAGGACTTCGTCGCTTCCTTCGTTGGTTCGCTTGTATATACTGAAGATGGTTCCGATACTGACATTTACATCGATATTAGATGACCCATCCAGGGGGTCAAATAGCAGGATGTAGTTTCCTTTGGGGTATTGGGACGGGATGGTGATGAGGTCTGCCACTTCCTCGGAGCCCATACAGCAAAGCTCTCCAATGTGCTGCATCCTCTCGATGATCACCCTGTTGGCAAACACATCCAGTTTCTGGACCTGTTCTTCCTGGACATTGATTTCTCCGGTGCTTCCAAGTATGTCAACGAGACCTGCCTTGTTTACCTCCCTGGAGATGACCTTGGCTGCCACAATCAGCTCGTTTAATAGGTTGGTGAATGCGCCCGTGGCTTGAGGGTGCTGGCGCTGCTGATTTAGTATGTGCTGTGTGATAGTGATTCCCACGCCTTTCCTTTGCATCCCTTATACCTCCTTTCATAAAAGCGGTTAAAACAAAATGCCCGCAGTATCAGTACTTCAATAAATTTTCCCAGAAATCAGGGTCATCCTCTCGCCAGTTGGGGCCGAAGCGACGGTCGCAAAAACCGCTCAACCTCTCGTACCACTTCACCCATACGTTTTTCTTCTTTTCACGGGCTTCCAGGATGTCTGCCAAGTACACGTCCACCTTGCTCATTTCGTCCTTTGGGACATAGAAGTCTGCACCCTTTTCAAATGATTTCTTGAGATTTTCCTTGGACAGAGCATGAGCGGTGAGCATCAAGGTGGGGATATTTTTTTTCTTGGCGATATCCAGTAGTTCATAGCCTCTTACCCCCATTATGTCGAGCACTGCGGCATCGTAATAGTTCTTTTCAAGCAATTCCTTGGCCTCTTCGAAGCTGGAGGCCCTGTCCACCTTACATACCTCCAGGATCTCGGTGAGGAAGTCCAGAATGTCAACCTCATCATCCACAATAAGAACTCGTTTCCCCTTGAGCAGCTTTTTTGGATCCATTCGTAGCTTCCCTCCTTATGAAATTTATTCATCAGCAGCGTGACACTGTATGTCCTCGACAGGTATGGAGAACCATTCTAACCGAACCTGGGTCTATATTCCAGCCTATATATTTCAGCCAAAGTCAAAAATACCGTTATTATCAAAGGCCCATAGATTATTCCCATGATGCCGAACAATTTTATGCCCCCGATTATTCCAATGAATACCAAAAGGGCGTTCATGCGCATACCCTTTCCAATGAGCCTGGGCTTTACCACATACTCTATAAGTGCGCTATAGCAAACATTGTATATGAGATAGCCTGCTGCCCGCCCCAGTTCTCCCTCTATGAACAATATGGCAGTGGCAGGGACAAAGACGAGCGAGGCCCCTATGATGGGGAGAAATGCCAGAAAACCGATGACAGTCCCCCAGAGAAATGGTGATGGAAGCCCGAACAGATAAAACCCGATTCCACCCAGGGTGCCTTGAATGATGCCCGAGAGGCCATTACCCACGATTATGGCCCTTGCCATTTCGTGGAATTTTCCTGCCACCTTTTCCAGTTGCTCTTCCGGAAGGGGTATCAACTCAATCAGATACCTCTTGAGTCTGGGGCCATCCCTGAAAAGATAGTAAACCAGCAGCATCATCAGGAAGAAGTGGATCAACAAGTTGACCACATTGGTGGCAGCAGACCTGATCTGTTTGTAAAGAAACAGCCCCACCCGTTTGCCAACGGTCTTGGCGACATCCTCTATCCTATCAGGGGTCAGCCTCAACCCCACCTTTTCACTCACAAACCTTATTCGCTTGCCCCAAGGGCTTTCCTCCCTCAAGAGCTCTTGTATCCTGGAAACAGAGACGGCAGAGCGGGTCTTACTGTAAAATTCAAAGGCCTGGTCTGAAAGCGTGAGCACAAACCAGCTCACAGGGACCACCAATATCAATAAGACCACGGTAGTGAGGATGGCAGAAGCAACTGTTCCCTGACCCCTTGTGAGCTTGAGGCAATACTTGTGCAAGGGATAGGAGACACTTGCAGCCAGAAGGCCCAGTACTATGGCAGGCAGGTAGGCCCAAAAGAGTGCCAGGAGCAACACAAGGGAGCATGCAAGGAAGGTCAGAAAGAGTTTTGGGCTGGGATTCTTGTCCACTTCTCCATTTTTCCTGGGCTCAAGGATTACTTTCCTGTAGCAAGGCTTAGGCATTATCCCAAAAAATAAGTATAGCGCCCAACCCCTTTATGTCAAAGTGAATTTCCTGGCTTATCTGGCTCTGGCTATCTGTAGCGTGCAGTCGGACTACCCCTACGCGTCTCTTCCCCCTCTTGAAAAAGGGCCTTCTGAGGGCAAACAGGGGCGAGTGGCAAGGTAAATACTGCCCCCCTCTGAGTGAAAAAGTAAAAAGGTGATGAAGTCAGGAAGTGTGGCAAAAGTTAAGGAGATTTAGGTGGTTTTGGTGGAGACAAAAAAATGGCGGAAGTGCATGGGAATCGAACCCACCTGCGGGGGTTTCAGCCCCGCACACCGGATTTGAAGTCCGGGAGCCCCACCAGTGAGCTATCCACTTCCGCCGATTAAGGTCACAGAAAATTATAAGAATCAGAAATGTATTTGTCAATATTTGAGTCACTCCCAAGGCCTTGTCCAATCCTGGAGGGGAGTCAGGAATTGAGATGTTCGATGATGATCTTTAGAATCCTCCTGATGGGCTCAGCAGCCCCCCACAGCAGTTGGTCACCCACTGTGAAGGCAGCCACAAAGTGAGGTCCCATGAGCATTTTTCTTATCCTCCCCACAGGGACTGAGAGGGTTCCGTTTACAGCCGCAGGGGTCAACTCCTTCAAGGTCAGTTCCCGTTCATTGGGTATGACCTTGACCCACTCGTTGCCCTGCTCAAGGAGCTGTTCAATTTCCTTGATGGTGAGGTTTCTTGATAGCTTTATGGTAAGGGCCTGGCTGTGGCACCTCATGGCCCCTATGCGCACACATATGCCATCAACAGGGATTGGCGGGTCATTCTGGAGGATCTTGTTGCTCTCCACGGAGCCCTTCCACTCCTCCCTTGTCTGGCCGTTATCCATGGGCGAATCTATCCATGGTATGAGGCTTCCGGCCAACGGGACCCCGAATAGCTCTGAAGGAAAATCAGAGCTGCGCATCTTACGTGTAATGGCCTCGTCCACGGCCAGTGCAGAAGTGGCAGGGTCTTCCATAAGCTTCCTGCTCACGTCCACCAGGGCTGCCATTTGGGCCACCAGTTCCTTCATATTATTGGCCCCTGCACCGGATGCAGCCTGATAGGTCATGGATGAAACCCACTCCACCAATCCCTCAGCGTAAAGACCAGCGAGGGCCATGAGCATGAGGCTCACCGTGCAGTTTCCGCCCACATAGGTCTTGATGCCTTCCGAGAGCCCCTTGTCTATTACGTGGCGGTTTACAGGGTCCAAAACGATGATGCTCTCCTCATCCATCCTGAGGGCGGATGCTGAATCTACCCAATATCCGGCCCAACCCTGCTCCCGCAGTTTGGGGTAGACCTCCTTGGTGTACCCACTGCCCTGGCATGTGACAATTATATCTAAAGGCTTGAGGAGTTCGATATCATAGGCATCTTGAAGGGGTGGAGCTTCAAGACCTACATCTGGAGGCTCTCCACCCACATTGGATGTGGTAAAAAACGTGGCCTCAAATCCCTTGAAATCGCCTTCCTCCTTCATCCTTCCCATGAGCACGGATCCCACCATGCCCCTCCATCCAACAAAGCCTATCCGTAGCATCAAACCCTCCTGACAATCAAAAATTCCAAGCCAACATAACCTTACAAGGCCTCAGGCTTCAAGAGAAAAGTGTCTTTAGATGGTATGTCCGCTTAGGGGCGAGGACCTGAGTCAGGGCAGAGGATTTGCCCCAAGACCTCTGAGAGGCCGGCGTGAATCACCACTGCTGCGTAATCGTCCAGAGGGGTGGGATCTCGGTTTACTATGATCAGCTGGGCACCGCTTCGGGCCGCCTGGGTGGGAATGGAGGCTGCAGGATAGACCACCAATGAAGACCCTGCCACCACACACGCATCACAAGCCATTGCGCACTCAAGGGCCCTTTGCATCTTATCCTCAGGCATTGCCTGGCCAAATGAGACGGTATCAGGCTTCAAGATGCCCCCACATTCATCACAATAGGGCACCTTGACCCCTGAGCGCCGCCTTTCCTCAATCTCATCGCGGTCGTAAGGCTTTTTGCAACTTAGGCAGGAGACACTAAGGGCTGTACCGTGGATCTCCACTATTTTCTCTGGCGAATTTCCCGCCTTGTGGTGGAGGCCGTCAATATTTTGGGTGACCAGCAACTCCAACTTGCCCCTGTCTTCCAGGCATTTTATGGCAAGATGGGCAGGGTTTGGTCTGGCATCTTTCATGGTGGCGTAGGCCTCGCTGCTCATCTGCCAGTACTTTTCCCTGGCCCTTTCATCAGATATAAAACGATCAAAGTAAAAGTCTTGGGGATCGTATTTGGACCAAAGTCCGCCCGGGCTCCTGAAGTCAGGGATGCCTGATTCAGTGCTTATCCCTGCCCCTGTAAAGACCAGGACCCTTTGGGAGTGGTCGATTATCCTGGCGGCCTTTTCGATCAAGTCTTGCATCGGCTTTAGGAGGGAAAGATGTTTTTCTTTTTGTAATGAAGATACCTCTCTGAGATGAATTTCAGGGGTTTTGTGGCAACATGAAAGCTCCCGTGCAACATCCAGAATACGTCTGAAAGATCAAGGCTCTTGGCAGACTCGTGTTCGGCTGCCAGCCTGTAAAACTTCCTACCCTCCTTTTCATACTCTTCAGGGCTTATACGGGCCTTGAGCCCTATGGAAGGCCTCACCTCTCCTGAAAACGGGTATCTGTATTCCCTTTCCACATATTCAGGGAACATCCCAAGGACAAACAAGCAGATGTCTGCTATCCTCTTGTAAAATCCGAACTTCAGGTTTTCGTCCACCGCCTCGGAAAAGCTCATCATGGTCTGAAGGTCCAGGTCGTTGAACTGGATCTTTCTCCATGTCCCCTTCTTGACCCTGAAGGAAAGGGCATAACTTCGCACCTTGATAAAGGAGGCCAGCATTTCAGCCAGATAAGTGATGAGCTCTCGTTTTGATAGGAGGTCCACCACCTCGTGGGTGTCAAATACAGGAACCTTCATGGCACCGGTCTTTTCCACAGTGAAGCTGGACTCCTTCAATTCCTTGGCTGCCCTTCGAAGCAATATCTCAAAGAAGAGCGCAGGAGATATCTTTAGGAAAATTTCCTCGTCATTTACCACTCTATTGAAGACCGCCTCATCAGAGATAAAGGTATCGCGAAAGTCCTCGTCCTCGGTAAGGATCTGCTTCAATCTCGCCTTGTCAGTGACCTGAGGAGTTGTGGTCTCCACCAGAAACTCCACATCACGATCGCTGAGCTTGGACCTTCCATAGCTCCCAAGTCTCATGTGGCTCACCTCGCTATCTCATTTTGTTGACTAAGGGACTACGGAAAACTCAAGGGACTTGAGTACTTCTCCATCAGGGCCCAGGATGTCCACCCTCCAGGGGCCTGTCTCATGGGCCTGAATAATCTTGGAACTATAGGTCCTCCAGTTGGGGGACTTAACATCCAGGACTACCCGGGCCCGTTCCTTGTCTCCAAAATACCATACATGGGTTATGGTAACAGGGGTGGTGGCCCCGAGGATCCGGCAAAAGCAGTAAAGCTTTCCCAGTGAGGATGAAAACTGCACATCCTTGCCCTGGCACTGTAGATCCACCACATCAAGGCAGATCCCCGCATCCTTTACCTCCAGGGCGGGGAGTGGCTGGGCTCCCACTGAAAGAGTCATACACACAACTGCCGCCACTAAGAGTGCCGCAAAGATCGTCTTTTTCATAAGGCCTCCTTTGGGTAACATTTGGTTTCACATAAGGATATCGGTAACCAGGGGCTATTCGTTTAATAGATGCGGCCAAAGAAGAGCTAGTCCCCTTTGGCCTCCAACTCCAATTCCATACCACATGCTTATTTCAAATTTAACCATAAAATCAAGCCCTTCTCAAGTTCTTTTGCGCAGATGCAGTTTCCCTCCACAAGACTTGAACCGCCACCAGTGACAACTTACCTTTTTTAGGAAGAGGATCGGCGCACATTTGGTTTTGCTCAAAGGATCAAATAATGATAATCTTTAAAAAATCCCCCCGCCTTATGGGTGGGAGGGCGTGTTTTGTGAATTTTGGTTAATTTCAAAAGGGAGTTACAAGGCCATGAATGAAAGGCTTGTATTTGAACAAGGCCCCATCAGACCACCCAACGAGGCCCAGAGCCTGTTGCTTCGCTTTACCAGGAATTGTCCTTGGAACCAGTGCCTTTTTTGTCCTGTCTACAAGAAGCGAAAGTTTTCCCTCAGGACCGTGGAAGAGATTAAGGAAGATATCCAGACCGCCCGAGACATAGCAGACGACATAAAGGCCCTTTCCTGGCGACTGGGCCACAGCGGCAAGGTCACAGACCAAGTGATCAGCTATATCTTC
>JALVMN010000038.1:0-1704 GCA_027027005.1 Desulfobacterales bacterium
CTCCCACCCTCCCGGATAACCCCAATCTCTTCAACAAACTCTCCACCCCATTGATAAGGGCCCCCAGAAGCCTCACTGGATGAAATGTGATTCTAGGATCCCCTATGATGAGGTCAAAGAAAAAAGAGGCCACGAGGATGGCCAATATAGCCAGATAAGGGCTCTGCTCGAAAATTTCCATCAATCTATGAAACCTGCACCAGCGGGCCTGGGGGTCTCTAACCTGGCTTCTCTTGAAATTTCACGTAAGGCATCTAACAACTGATCGTTTTCACGAGCACCTTTGAGGCCTATCCGAAAGAAATTATCTTCAAGCCCGGGAAAATTCCTGCAATCCCTTACATAAAGGCCCCTTTCAAGCAAGCCGGCTACGAGGTGGTCCAGGCCGCCCGGCCCCAACCACTTGCAAAGCAAAAAGTTGGCTCCGGCAGGATAGACCATCACATTGTCAAGGGCCCCAATGGCCTTGCACAACCTTTGCCTTTCATTTGCCACCTGTTCCCTGGTTCTTTGTTCATATGCCCTGCATTTGATCAAAAGGCGGGCCACTGACTCTGCAATCCCGTTTACTGTCCATGGCTCCTTATATTTCTTGAGCCTTGAAATGATGGCCTCGTGTGAGACAACAGCGCCCAAACGGAGCCCTGCGATGGCATAGAATTTGGTCAAGGAGTGAAGGACTATCAGGTTGGGTCTTGGCTCCAAAAAAAGCAGGCTTTCCCTTTCCCATTCTCTGAGGAACTGGACAAAGGCCTCATCGACTATGAATAATTTTTCGGGGAAACGCTCCACGAGTTCCACTATCTTCTCTCTGGTAAACAGGGTGCCGGTGGGATTATTGGGTCTTCCCAGCCACAGGCAATCAACCTGCTCCAGGGCCTTGAAAAGGGCCTCCATGGGGAGTGGGGCAAATCCGTCCTCCTCCAAAAGGGAAAGGGTCGATACTTTAATCCCTGCGAGCAGGCAAGAGCGGACATAGTCGTGGTAACTGGGAATGATGACCAAGGCCTTTTTGAAGGAAAGGGACCTGGGTATCAGATAGATCAACTCTGTGCTGCCATTTCCAGGGAGGCAGTTTTTTGGTGGAATTCCGAATCTAGCCTCATAAAACTTGCTCACCCCTCGGCCGTTTATCCCTGGATAATTCTCAATCCGAAAAAACAAGCTATCCCAATTCTGTTGAACAATCTCAGGGGGTCCCAGGGGATTGAGGTTTACGCTAAAATCCAACAAGTCATTCACCTCAATGCCCAATCTCTTGATATCAACCTCGGGCATCCCCCCGTGCCTATGCCCTACCGATTTCTGGTTTACTGATTCCAATCTTTCCATGCTCCTTTAACCGGCCCTAATGAAAAGTGCTGTTATGAACAATACGGCGATCTGAACGGTTTCGCCTGCGGTGCCCATCAAGTCGCCTGTGATACCCCCAAACGAGGCAAGGTACTTTCGTCTGATGACCATACAAAAGAGTAACCCTAGGCCCAGGAGCAAGGGGCCCAGGGGGGCAAAGGGGATGCAAATCCCCAAGGCTATTACGAAAGATACCACCCTGTGGCGTCCTGACCCACCCCTTACAAACGGGCTCCCCATGCCATCTTGGGCTCGGGCATATGGTAGCGTGGTTATCAACTCCACCATGGCACCCCTTGAAATGGCCAGTGCCGGGATGGCCAGGACCGCGGCTCCTACCTCACATAACCT
>JALVMN010000038.1:1714-6951 GCA_027027005.1 Desulfobacterales bacterium
ATCAACGAGAGCACAATGGCAATCACCCCAAATGCGCCCGTGTGGACATCCTTCATTATGGTAAGCCTCTCATCCTTGCCCTTCTTCACAGCAGCCAGGGAGTCGGCCCAGTCTGAAAGCCCATCCAGGTGAAGGCCCCTGGTAAGGATCACTTCGACTGCCACCATTAATCCGGCACACCCAGCAGCCCACTGTCCCACACCCAACCAATTCCAGGCCCATGATATCCCCCACAATACCGCCCCAATAAGGGCCCCAACCAGGGGAAACCAGTACAGGCCAGATGCCAATTCCTCGGTCTGCCCGGCTGGAAAGGGGAGGATGGTAAGCGTCCTTATGGCAGAACCTATCCCCTTCAACCTTTTTCCACCTCTTGAGGGGGGCTGTATTTTTCCAGGTAGCCCCTGGGAGTAATCATGCGGTTGGCGTGGACCCTGGTCTGGGAATTGCCCACAAAAATAATGCTCAACATGTCCACTGAGGACTCATCCACATCTTTGGCCCTTACCACCTTGACCTCTTGGCCCTGGCGCGAGGCATTTCGCACCACCCCCACAGGGACATCATCACCCCGTATCATTTTTACCCTTTTCAATGCCTCCCCCAGTTGCCAAGCCCTCTTCTTCGACCTGGGGTTGTATATCACCAGGACAAAATCTGCCTCAAGTGCGGCCTCTATCCTCTTTATGATGACCTCCCAAGGGGTGAGGAGATCGCTCAGGCTTATGACAGCAAAATCGTGCATGAGGGGGGCTCCCAAGAGGGCGGCCGCAGCAGCGAGGGCGGAAATGCCAGGAATTATTTCAACCTCCAACTCATGGGCCACCCCTAGTTTGTCCAATAGTTCCAGGACGAGGCCTGCCATGCCATAGATCCCAGGGTCCCCACTGCTCACCACCACGGTATCTCTTCCGCCCAGTGCCTTGTAAATGGCCCTGTTGCATCTTTCCATCTCACCCTTCATGCCCGTAGAGATGATCTCTTTGCCCTCCAGCAAGGCACTATCCATTAGACTGATGTATCCCTTGTAGCCGACTATCACTTGGGCCGTCTCAATGGCCTCTCTGGCCCTGGGCGCCATCAGGTCCGAATCACCAGGGCCAAGCCCCACAACCACTAATCTGCCAGGGCCACTGCCAGGGTCACATTTCTTGATTTTTTCTTTGGGACTATCAACCTCACCCGCCCCTCGGACCTGCTTGCCCGCCTTGCTGCCAGTATGGCTGCTGCCTCGCATACGCTCTTTACTCCCACATATTTCTTTGGAGCATCTGATGGATTGGGCACATCCACCCCTTCCAGCTCCTCTGGCGAAAAAAACCAAATGGGAACATTCAAGACCTCAGCCGCCCTCTTCAGTCCCTCCTCTTCCCTTTTGAGGTCAATGGAGGCAAGAGACAAAAGGCTTTCAAGGGCCAGGTCTTCTTGACTGAAGTGTTCCTTGACCATCCCAATTATTTCCTGGGCCTCGGTGTTCCTGTTGCATCCCACGCCTGCCACAAGGCACCTGGGATGAAGGATCAACTTCTTTTGGCTTGCCGCCATGGCCTTGCATGTAACCCATATGCCTGGAAGGTCCTCTCTCCACTCTTCCCCCTGCTCTACCCACCTGATGTTAAGCCCTTTGCTCTCTTTTCGCAGTGAGAGCCTGTCTTCAGGGTCAAACACCTGGATCAAGGAATCTTCACGAGGACCCTCGGCACCTGCAAGGATTGCCGCATTTAGATGACGGATGGCCTGAAGATTCTTGATGGCCATGCCCTTTTCCAATGCCATCAAGTCAATGGACGGAAGCCCCTCCAGGTCAGTGGCAGTGGTTATGACAGGCTCGGCTCCGGTAATTCGGGCCACCTCCTGAGCAAGCTCGTTTGCACCGCCCAGGTGTCCACTCAAAAGGCTGATGCAATGCCTCCCTGCTTGATCCAGCACCACTACTGCAGGGTCCACATCCTTTGACCTGAGAAGCCCCTGCAAGGCCCTTACCACAATCCCAACCGCCCCCACAAAGACATGCCCTGAGTACTTCCTGAACCCGGATGCGAACAATGAGGCAAAAGAGATAAAACCAGTGGCGCCAAACTCTGGAGCAAACCTCTCGGGTAGATAAAGGGTGCCATTTAAATGCCTTGCCACGCCGGAGGCCAGCTCTGCGCCCCTTCTGGTGAGTGCATATACGGCAATTGGTGGTTTCATCTAAGCCTCACCGGCGCTCATGTCTGTCCAAAATCGCTTCTTTTGCAACAGCAGGGGAACGGGATGTTCCCGGAGCGGCGTCATTACAGCCCTGGAGCAGGACAGCGGAAGGGCTGGAATCCGCAGTGAGCGGAGCCATGGAGGGCGTAGCGAGCTTAGCGAAGGGAATGTGCCGTTTCCCTGCCAAAATAGTTCAAATTGACAACAACCTGATTTCTGAATTATCACGCTGAGCTCATAACCTATTGATAATATTGGGCCCACTTACTGGGGTCAATTCTATTTTGGACACTATGACTGGCGCTCTTTTCTAAAACCATGGGAAAAGGAGGCGTCATAGAGCCTGGAAGAGGTCTTTTCATCCTGTCCAGGTAAGATCAAGAAGACCGCCTGTGTCTTGATGCCTTCTTCCTCCACCGCACTATGTAGCTCCTGGAGGGTTGTGACCAGCAGCTTCTCATCGTTCCATCCAATTCTGTGTCCAACCACTACCATGGTCTGGAGCCCATAACCGCTTTCAATGAGCGCCTCTGATATCTCCTTTGCCTTTGATCCAGAGAGATATATGGCCATTGAACACCCGTGAACCGCCAATGCCTTCAGGTCTTCCCTTTCAGGCACAGGGGTTCTGCCAGCCACCCTGGTGAAGATGACCGACTGGGTAACCTCAGGTATGGTAAACGAAACCCTTGCTGCTGCAGCAGCGGCAAAGGCTGCGGTGACCCCTGGTATTACCTCATAGGCAATACCCTCTTTGTCCAGGAGGTACATTTGCTCTCTCACGGCCCCATAGAGGGAAGGGTCTCCAGTGTGAACCCTGGCCACCACCCCTCCTGATCTTACGGTTTTCAAAATGGCCTGGTGGGTTTCTTCAAGTGTCATGGAGGAGGAATCCATGACCGCGGCCCCTTGCTTGGCACACGAGACGACCTCCTTGGGTACCAGGGAGCCTGCAAAGAGCACCAAGTCAGCCTGCATTATAATTTTCTTCCCCTTTACCGTGATGAGATCAGGGTCTCCCGGGCCTGCCCCCACAAAGTAAACCAGACACCTGACTTTAGTCTTCTCTGTACTTTCCATGTGTCTTGCTCTTGCGCTCCCCGAATTCCATCACAATGGCTTCTGAGCCGAGATCACAAAGACCGGGTTCAAGGCCTTGAGCATCATTTCTGCCTCTCCCCTCTCCCCTATGGAAGAGGATATGGGAGTGGAGCGGGATACATGTACCTGGACAATATCATGTTCCCAATCAAGGCCCCTGAACAAGGCAAGAGAACTTTCAAGGGAACTGATAAGCACCGTATGGACCACTATCCTGCCCCCTGGTCTCAGCCTATGGCAGGCCTCTTCAAGCACCCCCATACCGCTGGCCAGCCCTCCTCCAAAAAAAATCTTGTGTGGATCCGGAAGGGGCTGAAGGCACTCGGGCATGGTGCCGTGGACCACCTCCACATGGTATGCCCCGGTTCTCAGGAGATTCTCTTTTATCATCTCAACACGGCTCTTTTCTTTTTCCACGGCATAGACCCGGCCATCCCTTGCAAGGTATGATGCCTCTATGGCCACAGAGCCTGACCCAGCACCAAGGTCCCACACTGTATCTCCACTTTCCACTTGCAGTGAGGCCAACCCAACAGAGCGGACCTCTCTTTTGGTGATAAGGCCCCGCTCATGCACGAATCGTTCATCAGGAATCCCAAGTTTCAGCGCCACCGGAGGCGGCTTCACCCTTCGAAGCAACACGAAGTTCAGGAGAAAGAAGGACTGCCCCCACACCTCATCCACCCGGAATTCCCTGATCCTCTGATCTTCATAGCCCAGATTCTCAAGGACCACCAGTTGGAATGTGTCAATCCCTCGACAGAGCAGTTCCCTTGCAATCCGCCCGGGCCCATCCTCCCCCGAGGTATAGACGCCCACAAAGTCAAAAAAGGTCATGGCCCGGAGCAGGGGCCAGATATCGTCTCGTCCGTGTATGGAAACCGTCTTCACCTGATCCCAGGGGAGTCCCAGGGTCGCTGCTGCGGCCTGAAGGGCCGTGACATTTGGATAAAACGTGAGGTTTTGTGGAGAAAAGACCTTCAAGAGATGCCTTCCGATTCCAAAGAAGAGGGGGTCACCGTCTGCCAGGACAACCACCCTCTTTCCAGACTCAAAATCACCTTTGAGCTGGTGGATCACCTCCTCCAGGGGGCTTTTTATTGTAAGCCCCTTGCCCTTGGTCTCTGGAAACCTGGAAAGAAGCCGGCTTCCCCCCACCACCAAATCTGCGTCCCGGATCAGTGACCTCAACTCCTCTGTGATGCACCCCGACCCCATTCCTGTTCCGATTACATGGATCTTTTCCATCGAAAGACCCCTCTATTTAGTGGCCCCAGGCCACACCTTTTCCATCAGCAAGTGTCCTTCCATGGAGAAGAGATAATAGCTCAACTCCGGTAGAGGGCCGGCAACCCCCCTTGCCTTTAGGGCGGCTCTCTCCATCACCGAGGAAATGAATAGCCCAGGTTTGGACGAAGACAGAACTAGTTCCAAGACCTCCCTGGCCGTGTTGGCACTTGCAATTTTCTGCGCCAACCATTCTTCCACCCCGCATGCCTTGGCCCAGGCTGCAAGTTTCTCAAAGTCTAGCCTGGATTCTCTGGCATGTGTATATGGATACCCCTGGGCCATTTTCACCAGCTTCCCAAAAAAACATGAAATCATGATACGGCGGAAACCTCGTCTTGCCGCCTCCTTTAGGGAAAATGCGAAAAAATCGGCAATCTGGACAAAGGATTCTTTGGGGAGTGTTTGGAGGTGTGCCATTATGAACTTTTCACTGCGCCCCCCGGTTGAAAACACAATGGTCTCAAGCCCCTGGGCCCTTGCCACATCAAGGCCTGCCCTTATGGTTTCCCTGTAAGCCTCATGGGAATAAGGAATAACAGTGCCTCTGGTTCCCAGGATGGAAATACCTCCCATGATACCCAGCCTGGGATTGAAGGTCTTTTTGGCGAGTTCCTCACCTTTGGGGACATCTATGGTGACCACGACTGTCCCAG
>JALVMN010000039.1 GCA_027027005.1 Desulfobacterales bacterium
CCTTTTCAGGATCCTCTTAATGTAGGCGCTGCCGTTAGATCAGCCTGGGCATTTGGGGTAAGAAGGGTGGTGCTTCTCTCTGAAGCAGCCAACCCCTATCTGCCAAAGGCCATAAGGGCCTCGGCAGGTGCGGTATTTCGTGTGCCCATTTTCCTGGGGCCCTCGCTCCAAGAGTTAAGTGGATCTGGACTCACTCTGATTGCCTTGAGGCAGGATGGGATTGAGCTACATGAGTTTGACTTCCCAGAGTCCTTCTGCTTGGTGGCCGGAATGGAGGGGCCAGGATTTCCCAAAGGGTTTGAGGCCTCTTCATTCGTCTCAATACCCATGGCAAGTGGGGTGGAATCCCTGAACGCCGCGGTTTCAGTAAGCATTGCCCTCTATGTATGGAAGTATGGAGTGAAGACATGATGAAGTGCTCTTGCGGCCAACAAGATCTCTACAAGGTATCACTGGGGCTGGAGGCCCCTGATATTGTTATTGAGAACGCATTGCTTTTCAATTCCATAACCGGAGAATTTCTCCCTGATTCATGCCTGTGGATCAAGGACGGCCACATTGCCTATGCAGGCCCCCCTGCTGAACCTCGCCTTGCCGAGCATACCCTCAGGATAAATGCGGATTCCAAAGTGGTAATACCAGGCCTGATTGAGGCACACACCCATGTCATGAGTCTTGTGGGACTGGAGGAATTCACCCGCTTTGTGATTCCCAGCGGGACCACCACGGTGGTCACAGAGACCATAGAACTTGCCAGCATTGCCGGTGAAAAGGGGTTTGACTACTTTATCGAGGCCCTGAAGATCCAACCCCTCAGGTATTTTTACACCATTTCACCCCTTTGCGGGCTTACTCCTGACCAGGAGGTATTCGCTCCCCCTCTGGAGGTTTATAAGAAGTACCTTGAAGACCCTTTTTGCCTCGGCCTTGGTGAGATATATTGGGCCAACAGTCTCCTGGACAACGAGCAGGGGAAAAGGGTGAGAGAGCTGGCTACCCTCACACTGGCCTGTGACAAGAGGGTTCAAGGCCACACTGCAGGGGCCTCTGGAGGCAAGCTCCAGGCCTATACTGCACTGGGGGCCACTTCTTGCCATGAGCCCATTACCGAAGAAGAGGTGCTCTCGCGTTTGAGGCTTGGCTACTGGGTCATGATAAGGCAGGGGGCGGTCAGAAAAGAGCTTGAAAGAGTTGCGGGTATCTTCTTCAAGGAGATCGACAAGAGGCGGCTTGTTATCTCTACCGACAGCATGGCCCCTGAGGGCTTCCTCACTGAAGGCTCCCTTGACGCTGCTGTAAGACATGCCCTGGAACTTGGCATCCCACCCAATTTGGTTTACCAATCTGTGACCATAAATGCTGCCGAGCACTTTCACCTTGACCACCTGATCGGAAGCCTTTGCCCTGGAAGGGCGGCAGATCTGGTCATTATTCCCTCGCAGGAGCGCTACCAACCCGAGCTTGTCATGTGCAAAGGCAAGATTATCTTTGAGGACGGAGAGGCCAAGGTTGCTCCACAAAAGGCCCACTGGCCTGATGAGTTGTTTCGTACAGTGATTGTTACCCAAGATCAGATCAAGCTGCCCCCTGGAAGAGGGAAGGTCAGGGCCATGGAGCTTGTGACCAGGCTTGTTACAAGGGAGGCGGTGGTGGATCTCGACAACCCTTCGGATGCAGAGGATGTGCTGGCACTCCTGGCACTTGAAAGAACAGGGAAAGGGGAATCATTTTCAGGTTATCTCAAGGGCTTTGGCCTGAGGGAGGGGGCCTTTGGTTCCACCATGTGCTGGGACAGCACTGACCTTATCGTCATTGGAAGGGACCAGTCCTCCATTCAAACTGTAGTGGGAAGGCTAGAGGAGATTCAAGGTGGCACGGTGCTGGCTGTGGGCAAGCAAGTGTTGGCTGAATACCCGGCCCCCTTGTGCGGGATCGTTACCCTGGATCCCATGGAGACTGCCAGAGACAGGATAACCAAGATAGAGAGAATTTTGCGTGAGCTGGGGGTCAAGTGGGAAAACCCTTTTTTGACCCTGCTTGTCATGGGCACAGCCGCCATTCCGCATATCCGTATAACTCACAAGGGATATGTGAGGTTGAGGGACAGGGCCCTCCTTGGAATAGAGCCCGACTGATCTGAGTGTTATGGCAATAGCTCATCGACTTAGGAAAGGCCGATCTTGACCATGTATTTTCTCAGGCCAAGGTTTAATAGACTTTTAGGGAGGTATGGCCCTTGAAAGAGATAGTGGAAAAGATCCTTTTAAATAGTCTAGAGGTGGTAAGGCAGTTCATAGGCAAGAATCAAGAAAAGTTGATTCTGCTGGCCCAAAAGGTGGCAGATGCCTTTGTAAAGGAGCGCAAGCTCATGATCTGTGGCAATGGGGGGAGCGCTGCCGACGCTCAACACATTGCAGCAGAGTTTGTCAACAGGTTCCAGCTTGAAAGGCCGCCTCTGCCAGCCATGGCCCTTACCACCGACACCTCCATTATTACCAGTGTTGCCAATGACTACGAATTCTCCCAGGTGTTCTCAAAGCAGGTGAAGGCCTTGGGCCTTCAAGGAGATGTATTGCTCGGGATCAGCACCAGTGGGAATTCTGAAAACCTCGTGGTGGCGGTGAGAGAGGCCCGAAAGCTAGGAATCTACACTGCGGCCTTCCTCGGGGGAGGAGGTGGCAGGCTCCTCAACCAAGTGGATATGGCCCTGGTGGTCGAAAGTGACGCCACCCCCAGGGTGCAAGAGGCCCATGCCCTGGCAGGACACATCCTGTGTCATCTGGTGGACTACATCCTGTTTCAGCGCCATGTTTCTCCCATCCCACTTGAAACTGACCCACAAGGAGAAGGCCGGTGACAAAGGGCAAGCCCGTAAAACCCATCTCCCTTGAAAATATTAAAGGTTATCCTTTGAAAGAAAGAGCCAGCAAGGTGGGGATCAAAGATATGGCCACACCTTGGGAGCCGGGCCTGTCAATGAGGGATTGGTTAAAGAGGCTCCCAAGAATCCTGGCTGCCCAGGAATTCAGGGAGGTCTTGGACCACATCCGGGTGGCTGTTTTAAACCAAAAGGTGGTACTGCTGGGCATGGGTGCCCATCCCATAAAGGTGGGATTGGGGCCCCTCATCATTCAGCTCATGGAGCAAGGGGTGCTTTCTGGGATCGCCATGAACGGGGCCTGCATCATACACGACTCTGAGCTTGCCATTGCTGGCCACACCTCAGAAGATGTGGCCTCAGGTCTGGCCCATGGTAGCTTTGGCATGGCAGAGGACACCGCCGCCTTCTTGAATCAGGCCGCAAGGGAGGCGGCCGCAAAGGGGTGGGGGCTTGGCCGCACTGTAGGCGCCTTGCTTGTGGAGGGAAAATTCCCTTACAATGATTATAGTATATTGGCAAGGGCGCATGAGCTGGATGTCCCGGTAACGGTCCATGTGGCCATTGGAACAGATATTATCCACTGCCACCCTTCCATGGACGGGGCCTCAGTGGGTGAGAGTTCCTACATGGATTTCAGGTTGTTTTGTTCAATGGTCTCTAGGCTGGAAAAGGGCGTGTTCATAAACCTGGGTTCTGCGGTGATCATTCCCGAGGTCTTTTTGAAGGCCTTGAGTGTGGTGAGAAACCTGGGGCATCAAGTAAAGGACTTTGTCAGCGTAAATATGGATTTTATTAAACAGTATAGACCCCTGACCAATGTAGTCCACCGCCCTACGCTGGAAGGAGGAAAGGGCTATAATCTTGTGGGCCACCATGAGATCATGTTCCCCATGCTGGTTGCTGGGGTGCTGGAAGCTGTGGCCGATCATATAAAGGAGGGAAATTGATCATGCCCATATATGAATTCAAGTGCCTTGAATGCAATGAGGAGTTCGAGACCCTGGTATTAAGGTCAGACGATGAGGTGTGCTGTCCGGCCTGCAAGGGCGAGAGGCTTGAGCGGCTCATGTCAGCATGCGCCTTTAAGAGCGGCGAGAATTTCACGCCTGCCAAGGGCTCGGCCAGTTGTAGCTCTTGCACGGCCAGCAGTTGCGCAGGCTGCCATTAAAACGGGGAGGCCTGGTTAGAGGCTTGGAACCGGTATTGGGCTGCCCTTCGAGGGGAAAGGTGATTGTGAGAACAGGCATAGGCTATGATGCCCACAGATTGGTTGAGGGAAGGTCCCTGATCTTAGGTGGGGTCGAAATTGCCTTTGAAAAAGGGCTCCAAGGCCACTCAGATGCCGATGTATTGACCCATGCGATAATGGATGCCCTCATCGGTGCCCTGGCCCGTGGTGACATAGGCACCCATTTTCCTGATTCAGACCCCAGGTATGAAGGCGTCAAGAGCATTGAGCTCCTCCGGGAGGTAAAGGGATGGGTACATGCCGAGGGGCTTGTGGTGAACAATGTGGATGCAACGGTGGTTGCACAAGCCCCCAAGATAGGACCCTTTGTGTGGGAGATGAGGCGGGTGCTTGCCGAGGCCATGGATGTATCCGTGTCCGCGGTCAACATAAAGGCCACCACCACAGAGGGGATGGGGTTTTGCGGCCAGGGGGAGGGGATAGCTGCCTATGCCGTGGTGAGTCTTATTAAGGAGCAGATTTGAGGTGGAATGGTGACAAGGGACAGAGGAGATTCTCAATTGGGACTGGTCTTCTATAACACGGCCACCAGGAGAAAAGAGGAATTCAGGCCCCTCCATGAGGGAAAGGTGGGCATGTATGTGTGTGGTGTAACGGTATATGACCTCTGCCACATAGGACACGCCCGCTCCGCAGTGGTCTTTGATGTAATGGTAAGGTATCTGAGGGCAAGGGGGCTGGATGTCACCTATGTAAGGAATTTTACCGACATTGATGACAAGATCATTAACAGGGCCAGGGAGCTGGGCAAGGACCCCAAGGATATTGCAGAGCACTACATCCAGGCCTTTTATGAAGACATGGAGCCCTTGGGGGTCCAAAGGGCCGACATAGAGCCAAAGGCCACCGAGCACATACCCGGGATGATACAAATGATCCAGCGACTCCTTGATAAAGGCCATGCCTATGTGGCAGATGGCGATGTCCTCTTTTCAGTGGAGAGTTTTCCTGGCTATGGGGCCCTCTCCGGTAGGCGGCTGGAGGATATGGAGGCAGGCGCCCGGGTGGCAGTGGATGAAAAGAAGCGCCACCCTTTGGACTTTGTGCTCTGGAAGGCCGCAAAGCCGGGCGAGCCCAAGTGGGAGAGCCCATGGGGCCCCGGAAGGCCGGGCTGGCACATTGAATGCTCTGTCATGAGCAACCACTATCTAGGCCCCTCCTTTGACATCCACGGCGGAGGACGCGACCTCCTCTTTCCCCACCATGAAAACGAAAGGGCCCAATCCGTTGCAGCGAACGGCGGGGAGTTTGCAAGGTTCTGGATCCACAACGGCTTTGTCACCGTGGAATCCGAAAAGATGTCCAAGTCCCTCGGCAATTTCTTGACCATCCGGGATGCGCTGAAAGAGTTTCATCCCGAGGTCCTGAGGCTCTTTTTGCTGTCAAAGCACTACCGCAGCCCGGTGGATTTTTCAAGAGATGCGGTCCTATCCCTCCAGGCAGGTCTTATTAGGATATATAGGACCCTTGAGAGGATAGAGGAGGCCATCGGTCCGATCCACCCTGAGACCTTGGATGCTGACCTGAGCGGGCAAGACCTTTCCCCGTTCTTTGAGAGGTTCACTGAAGTGATGGACGATGACCTGAACACTGCGGGGGCAGTGGGAATATTGTTTGACAAGGTCAGGGACCTCAATCGACTATTGGCCTCTCATGAGAAGGGGGACAAGGCAGCCCGGGCCCTTGAGCAGGGCCGTAGAGAGCTTTGCAGCGCCGCAAAGGTGATGGGGCTCCTTGAAAGGACGCCTTCGCAGTTTTTCTCCGAACTCCCCAAGAAAGAAATTGAGATAGACCCCCAAGAGGTCGAAAGGCTCATTTCAGAACGGGCCCAGGCCAGGGCCAGAAAGGACTGGACCACAGCCGATGCCATCAGGGACCGGCTCAAGTCAATGGGCATAGTGCTGGAGGACACACCCAAGGGGACTACCTGGAGGATCGATGTTCAGGCTTGAGACCCACCTTGAGCCGTGCGGGGATCAGCCCAAGGCCATCAAGGAGTTGGTTGAAGGACTCAGGGAGGGATTCAAGCACCAAGTGCTCTTGGGGGTGACAGGTTCGGGTAAGACCTTTACCATGGCCCATGTGATAGAGCAGGCAAGGATGCCCACCCTGGTGATAGCCCCCAACAAGACCCTGGCAGCCCAGCTCTATGGGGAGCTAAGAAATTTTTTCCCCCACAACGCAGTGGAGTATTTTGTCAGTTATTACGACTACTACCAGCCCGAGGCATACATCCCCCAGACCGATACTTACATCCAGAAGGACGCCCACATTAACGAGCAGATCGACAAGATGCGCCATTCGGCCACCTGCGCCCTCCTGGACCGAGACGATGTGATAATCGTTGCCAGTGTTTCCTGCATTTACGGGCTGGGCTCGCCAGAGGCCTACAGGGGAATGCTTCTCTACGCAGAGAGGGGCGGGGAGATGGCGGTGGAGGAGGCCATCGGCAAGCTGGTGGAGATCCACTACGAGCGAAATGACTATGATTTTTCCAGGGGAAAGTTCAGGGTAAGGGGCGATATCCTGGACATCTATCCTGCACACGAAGAGGAAAGAGCAGTAAGGATCGCATTTTTTGGAGACACCATTGAGGCCATCCAGGAGATAGACCCCATTACCGGGAGGGTGATGGATGAACTCAATAGGGTCACCATCTATCCTGCCAGCCATTATGTCACCACCAGTGAGGTCAGGGAGAGGGCGATAGAGGCGATCCTGGAAGAACTGGAAGAGAGGATCCAATACTTCAGGGCAAGGGGAAAGCTGGTGGAGGCCCAGAGGATCGAGGAGAGGACCCGATTCGACCTGGAGAT
>JALVMN010000040.1 GCA_027027005.1 Desulfobacterales bacterium
CGGTGAAGATGCCGTGTACCCGCGAAAAGACGGAAAGACCCCGTGAACCTTTACTACAGCTTGACGTTGGACTTTGGGCTAGCATGTGTAGGATAGGTGGGAGGCTGTGAAGCCGGGACGCCAGTTCCGGTGGAGCCGCCCTTGAAATACCACCCTTGCTAGTTTAGGGTTCTAACCTGGGCCCGTTATCCGGGTCGGGGACAGCGTCTGGTGGGTAGTTTGACTGGGGCGGTCGCCTCCTAAAGCGTAACGGAGGCGCGCGAAGGTTCCCTCAGGCCGATTGGAAACCGGCCGTAGAGTGTAAAGGCATAAGGGAGCTTGACTGTGAGACCGACAGGTCGAACAGGTACGAAAGTAGGTCTTAGTGATCCGGCGGTTCCGTATGGAAGGGCCGTCGCTCAACGGATAAAAGGTACTCCGGGGATAACAGGCTTATCGCGCCCAAGAGTTCACATCGACGGCGCGGTTTGGCACCTCGATGTCGGCTCATCGCATCCTGGGGCTGGAGCAGGTCCCAAGGGTTCGGCTGTTCGCCGATTAAAGCGGTACGTGAGCTGGGTTTAGAACGTCGTGAGACAGTTCGGTCCCTATCTTTCGCGGGCGTAGGATATCTGAGAGGATCCTTCCCTAGTACGAGAGGACCGGGATGGACGAACCTCTGGTGATCCAGTTGTCGCGCCAGCGGCATAGCTGGGTAGCCACGTTCGGAACGGATAACCGCTGAAGGCATCTAAGCGGGAAGCCGACCTCAAGATTAGATATCCCCTCCGCATGGAAACATGCGGGCTGAAGACCCCTCGGAGACTACGAGGTTGATAGGCCGGATGTGTAAGTGCGGTAACGCATTTAGCTAACCGGTACTAATAGGTCGTGCGGCTTGGTCATAACCTCTTATTAAAAAAACCAGGTCCTCTTCAGGTTGTCCAAACGGGTTTTAACTTCTCTGTATTTCAGTGGCATTCAGGGAAGGCGCAGCACGCCTTCCTAAAATTGAGTGCTTGAATATCTTTACCATTTCTTTCGGTGGCTATAGCGAGGAGGAAACACCCGATCCCATCCCGAACTCGGAAGTTAAGCTCCTCAGCGCCGATGGTACTGCGCGGGGGACCGCGTGGGAGAGTAGGACGTCGCCGAGAGATCATTTGCAAAAAAGCCCTTCCGCCCTGAGGCGGAAGGGCTTTTTTTTCTTTTCCCATCAATCACATGGTGCTATTTTCTGGCCTTGAATAACAGGTTGGAATCTGGGGGCTGAAGGGAAGTGAAAAAACCTATCGGTTTCATTGGCTTGGGGAACATGGGGAGCGCCCTCATCAAGGGCATTGTCAACGCAGGGCTTTATGAGCCTCATTCAATATTGGGTTATGACAAAGATCCCAAGAAACTGGATGCACTGGCAAGTGACGTTCACATCACGCCAGCTGGGTCCAACGAAAAGGTTGTTGAAACGTGCTCCACTTTGGTGCTTGCCGTCAAACCTCAGGATATCAAAGGCGTACTAAAGGAATTGGCCCCTGTGGTTAGCCAGGACCAATTGTTTATCTCCATTGCTGCTGGCATTCCAATCAGCCTGATTACCCATTTGCTGGGAAAGGAGATTCCCTTGGTTCGGGCCATGCCCAATACCCCTGCTCTGATTGGAAAGGGTGTTACGGCCTTGGCTCCTGGTGGGGCGGCCACAGAGGAACACCTCAGGCTGGCCGTGGCAATCTTTGATGCTGTGGGGACCACTGTGGTGGTTGATGAAGCGGAAATGGACGCAGTGACCGCGGTCTCTGGTTCTGGACCTGGGTTCGTGTTTCGAATAATGGAGGGATTTGTTGAGGCCGCCGTGGAGGGGGGCCTTGATAGAGAGACGGCCATAGCTCTTGTCACTGGCACATTCCTTGGGGCCTCGGCCCTTGCCACAGAATCGGGTGATGCTTTGGCCGTCCTGCGCCAGAGGGTGACCTCCCCAGGCGGGACCACTGCAGCAGGCCTCAGTGTAATGGAAGAGATGGGTTTGGATGTAATACTTCGCAAGGTCATAGAGGCAGCTTGCACCAGGTCGAAGGAGCTGGGCAAGGAGCTTTCCACCGGATAAGGGTCACATGTCGAAACAATTTCAAGGGACGGCTTGAGCTATGAAAGAGAAGATCAGGGTCATGATTGTGGACGATGACGAGGCCACTCGTAAGCTTTATGCCAAGATCCTGAGAAGCCTCGAAGGGATCAGGATCGTGGAGGCTGCGGACGGAAAAGAGGCCATTGACAAGATCAAGAGGTCAGCCCCTGACATTGTGCTCTGTGATCTCCAGATGCCCCGGGTGGACGGCTATGGAGTCTGCCGATTTCTCAAGTCGGACCCAGACTCAGAGCTCTCAGATATCTATTTGATAATCATAAGCGCCAAGACCGCCAAGGAAGAGAAGATAAGGTGCATGGAAGAGGGGGCTGACGATTATCTGACCAAGCCCGTGGACCCTGACGAGATGATTGCACGCGTCAAGGTGGGCCTAAGGATCACGGCCCAGCTGAGGAAGACTGAGCTTGAAAGGCGCCGCATGTTTCAAGAGATCGATGTGCTCCTGATTCAGGATGGAGGCTGCGCCCCTGGATACAATCCTGTCACTGCCTTTATTACTTACCATTTGGAGAAGATGGATAGAGATGTTTATGCCACAGTGGAGGGATTCAAGTCTCTTGTGACCGGGCGGGACGAAGACTTTGTAAGGCTTGTCTATGATCCTGAGCTTTACAAGAAGCTGGACCACATCCCCGGGGTGTTTCACGCCGCTCCCCTTTCCGAGTGGCGTGGGGCCCAATTGAGGAGTGAGAGATTCAAGGATTTTACAAAGAAAACAATGCAAAAGAGGGCTGCAAAGACAATAAAAGAGAGGAATGTGAAGGCCATCATCGCCATTGGCGGCAACGGAACTTTTAAGGGAATAGAGGCCCTCTGTGAGCTGATCCCCTCCTCCATTCAGGCCTTTTTTATCCCTGTCACCATAGACTCTGACATAGCGGGCACTGAATGCATAGGCCAGCACACAGGGATTGAGATGGGCTCGGAAAAAATAAGGTGTTATATGGCAGATGCCAGAACCCACAAGCGCACATACATCCTTGAGATGATGGGGGCAGACAGCGGCTTCCATGCCCTCCATTCTTGTCTCGGGGCAAGGGCTCACCTGGCAGTCCTCCCAAACAGTGTTATAGACCACAAAAGGGTGGCCGAGGCCTTAAATGAGCACGATGGATGCGTGATTGTGGTGGCAGAGGGTTACAAGCGAAAGGAAAGGAAAAAAAAGGGCCTCACCATGAATGCGGCAGAGTATTTTTACCAGGAACTCCTTGCAACCGGTGTGGAGATAAAGCGCAGAGTGGTGTGTGAGCCCTTTTCCCGAGATATCAGGGGGGCTGCCCCCAACAACCAGGACATAACCCTTGCCCAGAGGATGGCATACAATGTGGCCCAATACCTAAAGGCCGGGACCTCAAGGTTGATGCCAGCGGTTCTGGCCGGCAAGGAGTATGCCATACCCTTCAATGAAATAGATACGGACAATATGGTGGAGGAAGACCTGCTGGTGCTTTCCGATAGGCTCACCAGGAACTAAGTTTTGGAAAAAGAAGGGAAGGGTGATTTATCGTTAACATCTTGGCCCTTGAATGCCGATAACCAATAATGAAATCTTCCAAGGATGGAATTCAGGCTGTTCTCAGGACTTGGGTCTTCTATAGGTGGCAATGAGTAGCATGTTTATGCTATAAGTTGAAAAAATTGAGAATGAGCCGGCAGACCTTAAATCTTATAAGGGGGAAACAAAATGAGATGCCCAAAATGTGGATACATTAGTTTTGATCATAACTTGACATGCCCCAAATGCAACCGAGACATCTCTTCAGAGCAGAGAAAGCTGAATTTGCCAGCATTTATGCCTGCCCCCCCTGCCCTTTTGGGTGCCCTTACAGGAGATGTGTCAGAGAGCCAGGTGGGAGGGCTGGCGGTAAGCGACCTCACAGACACGGTGCAGCTGGAGGAAACCCCGGAAATATCTCCTGAAGATTCCATTGAGATAGAGGCCCCTACCTTGGAAGGTTTCATGGAAGAGGAGCCAGAAGAGATAGAGATAGAGCTTGAGACCGACGTAAGGGAACGGGAGACCGAAGAGGCTGTGGTATCAGAACTGGATACACAGGCAAAGACCGAAGCAGTTGTGGACCTTGAAGATACACTTCAAGACGAGCTATTGGATTCTGAAGTAGAAGGGCTTGACTCTCTGTCTTTGGAGGAAGACATCATAAAGGACGCAAAGGCCTCAACCTCTTCGGTGAGCGACACTGAACTGGTGACCGAGGAGTTGGCAATAGAAGAGGGGACAGAGGAAAAAGAGATAGAAGATATTGACTTTGAGCTGGACCTGGAAGACAGTGACGTCAAGAAGTGAGGCCTGAGGTGGGAGCCTTCCTTCTTGACCTTTCAACTCAGTTTTCTATGGAGCCACCTGTTCTCGATGGCTATGGCAAGTGGAGTCGCTAGACTGTTTAACAGCAATAGGTCTTCTTTTCTGAAGCCGTATGGTCTCTTGATGGAATCCACGTAAAGGGCCCCCCTGGTTTTTCCGTTGCTTACCAGCGGCACACAAAGTAGGGAGCGGATTTGCAGGGTGTCTGATGTCTCGGAAAACTCTTCTGGATCCTCGTAAGCGGTATTGGACATCCTGATGGATTTTCCTTCCTTAAGTGTTTTTTCCACAACTTTTCGGCTGAAGTGACCTCTCACCCTCAATGAATCCTCCCTGGATTTTGTAACACTTGCCTTTATCATTTGATTGTCGGGATCAAACAGCACTATGGTGGCCCTGTCGATTCGGGGCAGACTCTCAAGCAGATGTTCCAAGAGCCTTTCGCACATCTCTTTGATGGGGATTGGCTCTTTGAGTAGCTCTGAAACACTTACAGGGAGTTGCAGGTTTCTTACAAATGAGCGCCTCTCAGGGGCCTGGTCACCTTCTTGGGGCTTTTCAATGGTTTGTGCTTTGGACACTTTCTCAGAAAAACGGAGTACCGTGTCTCCAATGGCAATCAGGTCTCCATCTTCCACTTCAAAGCCCTCACCAGGGATGACGGGCTTTCCGTTCAGCAGGGTCCCATTGGTGCTCTTGAGGTCTTCTACAAAGAATTTTTTCCCAATTTTAAAGAGTTTGATCTGTTTCCGAGAAATGGTCTTGTCTTTGATCTGGATGTCGTTTTTCTGAGACCTGCCTATGAATATGGTCTCGCCCTTGAGTTGAAAGGACTTCCCCTCCATGGGACCTTCGATAACTTGAATCACCGGCATGGTTTCACCCTTCTCATAGACCGCCCTGCCAGACGGGTTTGTCCGAAAAAGGCAGTTTAGCGCATTTTAGCATTGCTGAATGAAATTTCAAGAACATGCTTAGGGCAGTCATTTTTTTGACGGAATTTGGGTCCAAGCTGGTCTCCCCTCTTCTTGTATCGGCCTTTGGACCAAATGGATTAATCTTTAAGGGCCGTGCGAGGCCAAAATTGGCAGTGGCACACAACTTGCTATACCTCTTGAAGAATATTAATCTGTGATCTAGCGGCTAATCAATAAGGAAAAGTAATAATTACGAGCATGGAAACCCAGCCACAGGCAAAGAGAATGTTTCCCAGCAAGACCAAGGTGGAGCCCGAGGGTAAGGACCTTCGAATCGGGGATCTGTTGGTAAAGGAGGGCTTCCTGAGGGAACAGGATGTCCAGCGGGCCGTTGAGATGCAGAAAAAGGAAAGGGAGCTTTCAAGCCAACCGCTGGGCAGAATACTGGTGGAGATGGGGGCCATCTCAGAGGAGGACTTAAAGTCACTCCTTGAGCATCCAGACCTGAAGCGTGACATTGGCACCCTGGCCCTTGGGAAGGGGCTTATCAGCAGGGACCAGTTGGAGGCCTCCATGAGGGACAAACCCCAGGGGCATCCTCTAGAGGACTGGCTGGTTAAGAAAGGTGTTCTAAGTCCTGAGCAGGTGGAAGAACTCCTGAGAGAGCAGATGAATTCACCAAGGCTCGGGGAGTTGGCAATTCAGAAGAACCTCATTACCGAAGAGGTCCTTAATCAAGCCCTGCGGATTCAGAGATCCCCAAGGGCGCTGGGTGAGATACTTTGCGATCTTGGGCTGTTGAATCCTCTGGATCTCTACTATGTGCTCAACAAATACAAAAAACAGTACAGGCTGGGCGAGCTGTTGGTAAAGCTGGGTTATGTGAGCGAGGTGGATCTTAATCAGGCACTTCAGGAGCAGAAGCATAGTAACGAGTCCATAGGGGAAATCCTTGTTCGAAAAAAGCTCATCACCCAGCAACAACTCCAGGAGGCGCTCTCCCGCCAGGTAAATATCCCATTTAAGACCCTTGAAGGCTTTTCCTACAGCGAAGAAGACAAGAAGGTCCTCTCAGGGATCATCAGCCAGAAGTATGCTGAAAAACACCTGATGATTCCCCTCTCGCTGGAGGGCAAAGAACTTACTCTTGCCATCGTAAGACCTGAAAACATTCATACCGCCCGCGAACTAAAAGGCCTTTATACTTACCTTGACATCAAGTGCGTGCTGGTCACCGAGCAGAAGTTTGCAGAACTCTTCGAGGTGCTCTACAGCAGGAAGCTGGGCAGACTGACTTCCGTGGAAGATACAGAGGAGGAAGAAGACCAGAGCACCAAGGGCATCGATTTTATGCAGATTGAGCTGGACGAGGACATGGAGGGCCCTGAAGATGAAGGCCCCGTATATGATGCCCAGGACATTGAGGCCGAGGAGTTGGTAAATTTCATCATAAAATACGGCATCAGTAACGGCGCAAGCGACATTCACATTGAACAAGACAGGGAAGGGGCCAAGCTCAGATATAGAATAGACGGAGTTCTTAGAGAGGTGAACATATCCTGGCTCAAGAAGAAACTGCAAGAGAAGGCAGGCTCCATAATTTCCAGGATAAAAATCATATCCAACCTGGACATTGCCGAAAGAAGGCTTCCCCAGGATGGGGTTTTCAGGATCAATTACTATGACAAGGCAAAGGGGCAAAAATATGACCTGGACTTCAGGGTGGCCACCTGTAGGGCCATTGCTGGAGAAAATGTGACCATAAGGATTCTTGACTCCAGAAAGGCCAATGTTGGGCTGGAAAACCTAAACCATTCTCCCCATGTGCTCCAGCCATTCAAACGATTCCTCAAGAGCTCGGCAGGCATGATCCTGGTCTCTGGCCCTACAGGCAGCGGAAAGTCATCCACCCTCTATGGCGCCCTCAAGTATATATATGACCCTGGAATCAAGATAATCACCGCAGAAGACCCCATTGAGTACAGCTTCCCAGGCGTTATGCAGACCCAGGTAAACCCCAAAATAAACCTGACCTTTGCCCGTCTGTTGCGCTCTTTTTTAAGGCTGGACCCTGATGTGATCCTGGTTGGTGAGATCAGGGACGAAGAGACGGCCAGGATAGGGTTTGATGCGGCCCAAACCGGGCACCTGCTTCTAAGCACAGTGCACACAAATGATTCCATAAGCGCGGTCCCCAGGCTCATGGACCTGGGGATAGAACGGGCGCAGATTGCCTCTTCTTTGAGTTGTGTCCTGGCCCAACGGCTTGTGAGGAGGATATGTTCCACCTGTATCACTGAGGTGGTCCCAGAAGAGACCGAGTGGAGCGTACTCTTTGACCAGTATCCGTCACATCTGAGGTTTTACAAAGGCAAGGGATGTGAGGCCTGTGGTTTCACAGGATACAGCGGAAGGACCCTGATATCCGAGATATTCGTCCTGGACAAGGAAATGGCCTCTATGCTCACAAAGGGAGAGGACCTGGATGAACTAAAAAAGGTCGCCTTGGAGAGAGGCATGAAGACAATGCTGGATGACGGGCTCATGAAGCTGCGCCAGACCACCCTGAGTGAGATCATCAGGGTGGTGCCCCACGAAATGGTGCAGCTCTTCAGATGGAGGACCAGGACATTCGGCTTAGGCGATGTCCATGGCCAGAGGGCCGATGGTGGGTATCTACTCTCAGACCCGGAAAGGGAAGGGGCCCTTATAGAAGAGATGCATAAAAGGTATGAAGAACTGGTCTCCAAGACAAACGGTAAGGCGCAAAGCATTGATGCCTCCCTTTTCAGGGAGTTTATAGGCAGCAGTTACAAGGATATTTCCAATCAGTACAACTGCAGGAAGGTATCCTTCTACTTGGAGCAAAAGGATGGCTCCGTTGATATCACGGCATCTCCGGTTACCTAGGTTTCAAACAATGGACTTCGGCGACCAATGAGCAGGGTGATCACAATAACAAGTGGCAAAGGTGGTGTGGGAAAGACCACCATCTCGCTTAATCTAGCGCTTTACCTTTCATCTCAAGGCAACAAGACTTGTCTTTTCGACGCAGACCTGGGGTTGGCCAACATAAATATCCTGCTGGGGCTTCACCCCGAACAAACCCTAAAAGAGGTATTGTTGGATGGTCTGAACATAAATGATATCATCATAAGGGATGTGGAAGGGGTGGATATCTTGCCGGGAAGCTCTGGAGTGGAGGAGATAGCCAACCTTTCACCTGAGAAGCTGGAACAACTGAGCCGGTCATTTTCCCAATTGAGTGAGTATGATTTCCTTGTGTTTGATACCTCTGCGGGGATTTCGAGGGATGTCATATCCTTTTGTCTGTCCTCACCGGAGGTGGTGGTAATAATCACCCCTGAGCCCACCTCCCTCACTGATGCCTACTCCCTGGTAAAGGTCCTTCATCTGAACAAATTTGAGGGCATGGTGTCTGTGGTGGTAAACCTTTGCAAGGATTTATCCGCGGCCAAACCCGCATACACCAAATTCAAAGGGGCGGTGAACAAATACCTGGGGATAGAGATAAGGCCTCTGGGCGTTGTGGTCCAAGACCCCAAGGTGGTGGAAGCTGTGAAGGAACAGCGGCCATTTTTCCTTACCCACCCTGATTGTCCTGCATCCCTTTGCCTGAGAAAAATTGGCCAGAGGCTCATAGAGGGTGGGGCAGGGGAACTTGAGATTGCAGAGATGCCCTCTTTCTGGAACAGGTGCTTAAAGATATTTCAAAAACCCCTCAATCTGACCGGTTCAAAGAAGCGAAAAGAGCCAGAGCGTGACCCCACTCTGGCTGTTAGAGAAGAAAGCCCGCCTTCGGTCAAAGATACTCAGGATAGTTCTGAGACACCCAAAGAGCAAGAACTCGAAAAGCGGGAGGCTATCCCACGAGCGGTGGACACTGGGGTGCGGGACAACGGCACCCTTTTAAAAGAGCTTGTTCAGGGGATATCATCGGTATCAGAGGAGTTGAGGCTCATCAGGGAATCACTGATGGCCTCTGGAGTCCTCAAGGGGCAAACGGCGGTGGGCACAGGCCTTGGAGGGCAAGTGCCCAAGATTAGATTGGACATCGAAGCCTTCCTGAAACAAAGGCAGGGTGGCGGAGAGGATTGATGAATAACAAGGATATAGAGCGACTGATCAGGAAGATCGAGCAGATCCCCACTCTCCCCATAGTCAGCCAGAAGATCATGCTCCTCTTGGGAGACGAAGAGGTATCTCTTTCCAAGGTGGCCTCTCTGATTGAGAAAGATCAGGCCCTGGCGGTCAAGGTGCTGAAGGTGGCCAACTCTGCCTTTTACCGTACCCTCAGTAAGGTGAGCACCATAGACCATGCCCTGGTGATCTTGGGCATTGAAGAGGTCAGGGCGATCCTGCTTGCATTTTCCATTCACAATTTCTTTTCAGGCGGTAAGAACGGAGATTTTGACCGGACCAGGTTTTGGAAGCACGCCGTGGTCTGCAGCCAGATTGCAAAATACCTGGCCCGCTATTTCAATCTGCCACACGACGACACCTTATTCCTCTCCGGACTAATCCACGACATGGGCAAGGTGGTGCTGGACCAGTATTTCCACGAAGAATTCCAGGAGATCATCGACTATGTCTCCACAAACCATGTAAGCTTCAGCAAGGGAGAGAGGGAGATCCTGGGGATCACGCACTATCAAATAGCTGCAAAATTACTCCAGCAGTGGAAATTTCCCGAGAAAGTGGTCATGCAGGTCTTCTATCACCACGCCCCCTGGCATGACAAGAATTATGTAAATGGCTCCATAGTGGTCTATCTGGCCAATATTCTCACCAAGATGGTGGGTTTTTCATCACTTGAAGGAGAAAAGGTGGTGGAACCAGAACAAATAGCCAGGTCTAAGGCCATGAATTTTATTGTCGAAAGTGGATTTGACCTGGATGCCAACATCATACACAAGCTGGTCAACCAGATCAGGGAGTTCCTGGCAGAAGAAAAGGACAATATGCTGAATTTCTTCGAGTCATGAGACCCCCGCCCACCAAATAAATCTATCCAAAAATAAGTACAAAAAAATTTGACAAGGAAAATCAGGTGTGTTAATGTCTCCAAAAATGAATGAAAGCTCATTCATGAAAGGGGCCAAAACATTCCCACGGGCACAGATTCAAGCCGCACAAATAAAGGAGGTCAATCTATGGAGAAGATAAAAAGGGCCGGAGTTATAGGGGCGGGAGTAATGGGTGCCGCAATAGCAGCACAGCTGGCCAATGTGGGCATAAAGACCGTGTTGCTGGATATCGTGCCTTTTGAACTCACCGAGGAAGACAAGAAGAAGGGTCTTACTGAGACATCCGAAGAGTTCAGGAACAAGCTTGCCAAGAAGGGGTTGGAAAATGCCCTCAAGTCCAAGCCAGCTTCCTTTTACCTCCCTGAGTATGCAAAAAGAATCAAGGTGGGGAACCTGGAGGACCACCTGGATTGGTTGAAGGAAGTTGACTGGATTGTAGAGGCGGTGGTGGAGCGCCTAGACATCAAACAGAGCCTGTTTGAGAGACTGGAAGGGGTCTTGGGTGAACACACCATCGTAACTTCAAACACCTCTGGGATCTCCGCAAAGGCCATGTGTGAAGGCCGCTCAGAGCTTTTCAGGAAGAATTTTGCAATCACCCATTTTTTCAACCCTCCAAGGTATATGAAATTGCTGGAATTGGTGCCTGGGCCTGATACCTCCCCTGAGGTAATGGAGCTCCTGGCAGAGGTGTGCGAGAGGGTGGTTGGTAAGGGCATTGTATATGCCAAGGACACGCCCAATTTCATTGCAAACCGCATCGGTATCTTCTCCATGCTTACCATCATAAGGACCATGGTGGAGATGGGCCTTACCATTGAGGCGGTGGACAAACTGACAGGACCTGTCTTGGGAAACCCCAAGAGCGCCACTTTCAGGACTGCCGACCTGGTGGGCCTTGATACCATTGCCCATGTGGCAAACAATGTTTACGAGGGTGCCCCCCACGACGAGAAGCGAGATGTGTTCAAGACCCCAGAGATAATCCAGAAGATGATAGACAAGGGGCTTCTGGGAGAAAAGGTAAAACAGGGATTCTACAAGAAGAGCAAAGACCAGGAAGGCAAGAAGATTATCCTTTCCCTAGATTACAACACCTTTGAATACACACCGCAGGAAAAGGTGTCCTTTCCATCTCTTGAAGCAGCCAAGAATGCCCCATCCACCTCTGAAAAGATCAAGGCCCTCTATTATGCAAAGGACCCTGCTGGCCAATTTACCTTCAAAACCATGAGCGAGATGCTGATCTATTCCGCCAACAGGATCCCCGAGCTAGCAGACGATATCGTAAATGTGGACAATGCCATGAAATGGGGCTTTGGCCGCAAGCTTGGCCCCTTTGAGGCATGGGATGCCATTGGTGTTAAAAAATCAGTTGCCAAGATGAAAGAGGCCGGCTACGAGATCCCGGGGTGGGTCCAAGAGATGCTGGATGCCGGAAACGAGTCATTTTACAAGAGGGAGGCAGGAAACCTTTTCTACTACGACCAATTCTTAAAGGGGTATAAGGAGGTGCCTGTAAAACCCGGTATCATCCTGCTCCCATCCCTCAAGGAACAGCAGAAACTGGTGGCAGGAAACAGCGGGGCCTCGTTGATAGATCTGGGGGACGGTGTGGCTTGCCTGGAGTTTCACACCAAGATGAACGCCATAGGCGAAGACATCGTCTCCATGATAAGAAAGTCCATAGACATAGTCACAGAGAGGTTCGAGGGCCTTGTCATAGCCAACCACGGAGACAACTTCTCAGTGGGAGCGAATCTAGGCTTGGTGCTTTTTACCGCTCAAGAGGAGGAGTGGGACGACCTGGAGTGGATGGTCAAAGCGCTCCAGGACGCCCTCATGGGGCTCAAATACATGGAAAAACCTGTGGTGGCAGCCCCGGCAGGCATGGCCCTGGGAGGTGGATGCGAGATCTGCCTGGCTGCTGACAGGGTGAGGTTCGCTGCAGAGACATACATGGGTCTGGTGGAAGTGGGTGTAGGTGTGATACCTGCCGGAGGAGGCACCAAGGAGCTTTACCTCAGGAACACCGAACACCTGTTTGAAGTGCAGAAAGGGGGCCTCTACCCGAGGCAGATAGAACTTATGCCATTTGTGGCCAGGGCCTTTGAGACCATTGCCATGGCAAAGGTTTCCACCTCAGGCCCTGAGGCAATAAAGCTCGGGTACTTGAGGCCCACCGACAAGATGACCGTTAATCGCGACTATCTCATCCAGGATGCCAAAGACACGGTGCTGGCCATGGTAATGGAAGGATACACCCCGCCTGAGCCAAAGGACGAAATCAGGGTGGCAGGAAGAGACACCCTTGCCATGATCAAGCTGGCCCTTTGGAGCATGCGGGAGTCGGGCTTTATCACAGAGCATGATGTGACAGTCTCAGAGAAGGTGGCCTATGTGCTCTGTGGAGGCGATGTGGATCCAGACACCAAGGTCAGTGAGCAGTACTTGCTGGACCTTGAAAGAGAGGCCTTCTTGAGCCTCTGCGGTCACCCCAAGACCCAGGCCCGTATTCAGCACATGCTGACCACTGGCAAGCCTTTGAGAAACTAGGCCCTTGGTTGGCGCAAACGAGCATTGTCCCAGCATAACCTTGTAAAAGGGAGGAAGATATCATGAGAGAAGCCGTTATCGTTGCTGCCTGTAGGACAGCAGTGGGCAAGGCCCCCAGAGGAACACTGAAAAATACCCGCCCCGAAGATATGGGTTGCGCGGTTTTGGGAGATCTTCTCAAGAGGGCGGGAGGTCTTTCTCCTGACCTCATAGACGATGTGATAATAGGGTGCACCTTCCCTGAGGCCAGTCAGGGGCTTAACCTGGGCCGTGTGCTGGTCATGTCCATGGGATGGCCCGACAGGGTCTCTGGAGTTACGGTGAATCGATTCTGTGCTTCAGGACTGGAGGCGATTGCCATTGGTGCCGGCAAGATCATGTGCGGGTATTCTGACATAGTGATTGCAGGCGGTGTTGAGAGCATGAGCCAGATTCCCATGGGGGGAAATATGATGTATCCCAACCCCGCCCTTGTGGAGCGCCGGCCAGGTGCGTTTACCGGGATGGGTCTTACGGCGGAGAATGTGGCAGAACGATACGGGATTACCCGCGATGAGCAGGATGAGTTCGGGGCCAGGAGCCAGCAAAAGGCAGAGGCTGCCATCAGAGAGGGTAAGTTCAAGTCCCAGATCGTGCCTCTCAAGGTTAGAAAGCAGGTCCAACTTCCCAACGGCAAGTTTGATTTCAAGGAGATCATCTTTGACACGGATGAGGGGGTAAGGCCTGGCACCACCAAGGAGGGAATTTCCCACCTCAGGCCAGTTTTCAAGGTCAATGGCACCGTGACTGCTGCCAATTCCTCCCAGACGAGCGATGGTGCAGCCGGGGTGGTGTTAATGTCAAAGGAAAAGGCCAAGGAGCTGGGGCTCAAGCCCATGGCCACATTCCGCTATTATGTGGTGGAAGGGTGCGAGCCCGAGTACATGGGGGTGGGCCCTGCTGTGGCCATCCCCAAGCTGATGAAACGCTCTGGCATGAGCCTGGATCAGATAGAACTGATTGAGCTCAATGAGGCCTTTGCAGCGCAGGCCATTTACTGCATCCGGGAGCTTGGATTGAACGAGGAGATTGTGAATGTGAATGGCGGGGCCATTGCGTTGGGCCATCCCTTGGGATGCACGGGGGCCAAGCTCACCACCCAGCTTATTTATGAAATGCAGGCCCGTGGCCTGAGGTGGGGGCTGGTATCCATGTGTATAGGCTTTGGCATGGGGGCGGCCGGGATTTTTGAGATCGAGGATTATTGATGCCTGAAGGTGGTTCATCTGTGCCTGGTTTCTGACAGATTGCAGGCAATTGTCATAACCCACAAGGATTTACAAAAAAGGAGAGGGCAAAATGGGAGACAAAAGAATCTTTGCTGGAGGAGAGTTCTTGATCACTGATGCGGCGCCTGGAGAGATCTTTGCGCCCGAGGATTTCACTGATGAACACAAAATGATCTATGAGACCGCCAAGGACTTCGTGGCCAAAGAAGTGTTGCCCAACATGGAGAGGCTGGAAGAAAAGGACCACGAACTGGTCCTGAGCCTGTTGGCCAAGGCCGGCGAGTTGGGGCTGCTGGGAACCGATGTGCCCGAGGAATACGGCGGCCTGGGCCTGGATAAGGTGAGCACCACGGTGGTGGGTGAGGCCATGGGCACGGCGGGGTCCTTTTCAGTGGTTTATGGTGCTCACACGGGAATAGGCACACTTCCCATCGTGTTTTTCGGCAATGAGGACCAGAAGAAGAAATACCTCCCTCCCCTTGCCTCGGGCGAGGCTTGTGCAGCATACTGCCTCACCGAGCCCAACGCCGGCTCCGATGCCCTTAATGCCAGGACCAAGGCAGTGCTCTCCGAGGATGGGAAATACTACATCCTAAATGGTGAAAAGATCTTCATAACCAATGCCGGATGGGCAAGCACCTTTATTGTCTATGCAAAGGTGGACGGAGAGCACTTTACCGGCTTCATCGTGGAAAAGGACTTCCCAGGGGTCTCCACAGGCAAAGAAGAGAAAAAGATGGGGGTCCACGGCTCTTCCACCAGGCCGGTGATATTCGAGGATGCCAAGGTGCCCGTTGAAAATGTCATGTTTGAGGTGGGAAAGGGCCACAAGATCGCTTTCAACATCCTCAACATAGGCAGGTGGAAGTTGGGGGCCATGACCACGGGCGGGTGCAAGGCATGTGTGACCGAGGCCGTCAAATACGCCAATGGGAGGATTCAGTTCAATGTGCCCATCAGCTCGTTTGGAATGATAAAGACCAAGCTGGCAAACATGGCCATTCGTGCCTTCATGAGCGAAAGCATGATGTATAGGCTGGCCGGTATGTTCGATGACAAGCTGGGCACCCTGGACGAGGAGGCAAAAAAGAGTGGCGCAGAGACGGCCAAGGCCATTGAGGAATATGCAGCAGAGTGCTCCATTGCAAAGGTTTACGGCTCAGAGTGCCTCGAGTATTGCGTTGACGAATATGTCCAGATACTTGGCGGATACGGCTACACGGCGGAGTATCCTGCAGAGCGCTACTATCGCGACAGCCGAATCAACAAGATCTGGGAAGGGACCAACGAGATAAACCGCCTCCTCATCCCCGGCACCTTGATGAGGCGGGCCATGCAGGGGCGGCTGAATCTCCTCCAGGCAGCCCAGGCCATTCCAAAGGAGCTGATGAGCTACTCGCCTTTGGCGGTGGAGTTGCCCGACACCCCTCTGGCGCAGCAAGAGCACATGGTAAAGATGGTAAAAAAGATCGCCCTGCTGGTGGCAGGGGTGGCTGCCCAGAAGTTCGGCCAGGACCTGGTAAAGGAGCAGGAGGTCCTGGGCAAGGTGGCCGACATCCTGATCGAGATCTTTGCCATGGAAAGTGGTCTACTGAGGACGCTGAAGATAATCGATTCCCAGGGAGAGGACAAGGCCAAGTACCAGATAGCTGCCGTCAAGTGCTATGTGGACGAGATGATCCCCACCATAGAGATGTGGGCTAAGCAGGCCGTTGCTTACATGGAAGAGGGCGACATGTTGAGAACCCAGCTTGCAGGGGTCAAGAAGCTTGCCCGCTACCAGCCCATAAACGCAATAGGCCTTAGAAGGGAGATCGCAGACAGAATCATCGACCTTGAATCTTATCCCTTCTAATCCCTTGTCCAGCAGCTTAAGCTTGAGCCAAAGGGGGAAGCAGAAAATCTGCTCCCCCCTTTCTTTTTTCCTTTGCATTTGTAGTGCATCTATGGCGAACTCTGGGCCACTGGATTCATCAGACGGCCCCTTGTTTTGACACTCCTCTCGGTGCCTTTGCTTGGCCAGTCGCTTTCCAAGGCGCAACTTGCCGCCATTGTGGTTAGCTTTGCCGGCAGAGGGCCCACTTGGGTGAGTGACTGATGGAGGCGAGGACTCAACTTATCCCTTCTAATTTGGGGAGTATTGAGTTATATTGAATAAGGGCTTTGCGATGGCGCAGGCCCTCTTTCATTTTTTGTGCAGAGGTATTTTGAGGTTTTGATGGAAGATATAAGGAAGTTAAGAAACATAGGGATCAGCGCACACATCGATTCAGGAAAGACAACCCTTACCGAGCGTATCCTGTACTACACCAACAGGATATCCAGGATCCATGAGGTCAAGGGAAAGGATGGTGTGGGCGCCAAGATGGACTCCATGGAGTTGGAAAAGGAAAGAGGTATTACCATATCCTCTGCTGCAACTCACTGCACCTGGAATGGTCACCGCATCAACATAATCGACACACCTGGCCATGTGGACTTCACCATAGAGGTGGAGCGGGCCCTGAGGGTCCTGGACGGGGCCATCCTGATTCTTTGCGCCGTGGGAGGAGTCCAGTCCCAGTCCATCACCGTTGACAGGCAGATGAACCGTTACAAGGTCCCAAGGATTGCCTTTATCAACAAGTGCGACAGATCCGGAGCCGACCCCTACCGGGTGACAGAGCAGCTCAGGGAAAAGCTTGGTCACAATCCTGTCCTTATTCAGATCCCCATTGGTATTGAAGGGGATTTGAGGGGCGTGGTGGACCTGGTGGGGATGAGGGCCGTATATTTTAGAGGCGAGCATGGCGAGATGGTTGAGACGGCACCCATACCAGAAGGGCTGGTGCAGGAGGCAGAGGCAAGGCGTGAGGAAATGCTGGATGCCGCCTCAATGTTCTCTGATGAGCTCATGGAAGCCATTTTCGAAGACCAGGTTACCGAAGAATTGATTTATACCGCCTTGAGGCGGGGCACCTTGGCCCGAAAGCTCACCCCGGTCTTGGTGGGCTCGGCTTACAAAAATATCGGCGTTCAACTGGTGTTGGATGCAGTGAACAGGTTGCTTCCATCTCCCCTGGACGTGGAAACTCGCGCCCTTGACCTGGACAGGGGCGAGGTGGAGGTCTCTCTTGAGGCTGATCCAAACCAGCCTCTGGTTGCCCTGGCCTTTAAGCTGGAAGTCACCCCATATGGACAGCTTACCTATGTGAGAATCTACCAGGGATCTCTTGGCAAGGGCGATGAGGTGGTGATTACCAGAAACAGGAAAAAACTCAGGATCGGCCGGATAGTAAGGATGCATGCCGATGAGATGGAAGACATCTCCAGGGGGTATGCAGGAGATATCGTGGCCCTTTTTGGGATTGAGTGCAATTCCGGTGACACATTTACAGATGGAAAGGTCAACTATACCATGTCAACCATGTTCGTGCCCGACCCTGTGATTTCTCTCACCGTAAGACCCATGGACCACAAGTCACAGGCAGGTATGGCCAAGGCCCTTAACCGATTTGCCAAAGAAGACCCCACATTTCGCTCCCATGTTGACCACGAGACAGGTGAGACCATTATCTCCGGAATGGGAGAGCTTCATCTGGAAGTTTATGTGGAGAGGATGAGGCGTGAATACAAGGCCCAGGTTGAAACCGGAATACCTCAAGTGGCATACAGGGAGGCGATTACAACAAGGGCCGCTTTTGACTACACTCACAAGAAGCAGACAGGTGGTGCGGGGCAGTTCGGAAGGGTGGCGGGATACATTGAGCCATCAAAGGATGGGAACTTTGAGTTCGTAAATGAGATCAAGGGAGGAGTAATCCCCACAGAATTTATCCCAGCACTGGAGAAAGGCTTTTCGGCATGCCTTGAGAAGGGACAGCTCCTGGGATTCCCGGTTACAGGAATGCGGGTGGTGGTAAATGACGGCCGGCACCACAGCGTGGATTCCTCTGAGAGGGCATTTCAGCAGGCCGCTGCAGGCGCATTTAAGCAAGCCTACATGAAGGCCAAGCCCGTTGTGCTGGAACCGGTCATGAGGGTATCAATAGAGTGCCCCACCGAGTACCAGGGGAGCGTCATGGGCTCCATT
Source organism: Desulfobacterales bacterium (assembly GCA_027027005.1). Taxonomy (GTDB): domain Bacteria; phylum Desulfobacterota; class DSM-4660; order Desulfatiglandales; family Desulfatiglandaceae; genus JALVMN01. The sequence goes on from JALVMN010000040.1 coordinate 18,307, forward strand.
AACCAGAGGAGGGGAATAATCCTGAGTTCAACTGAAGATGGGACCTTTAGCACCATAGAGGCCGAGGTCCCGCTTGCCGAGATGTTTGGTTATTCCACTACCCTAAGGTCCTTGACTCAGGGCAAGGGGGAGTTCACAATGGAGTTCTCACGCTACAGCAAAGTCCCTGACAGCGTGTTGGAAAGGCTCAAAGAGGATAACAGAAAAGGTGGTTCAGTAAAGCCGAGAAAATAGGCGCCCAAAGCCGAATCACTTGGAAGCTAAGTTGGGTTAGCGGCTTGAGGGGGAAAGGAAATGGAACAATTGCGAAGGGTGAGCCCATTAAGGATATTTGAGAAATCCTCAAGAAAGGAGTTAGGCCCTGGAAAGATGGCGGTTTTGATTGCCAGGGCGGGGGTGGGTAAGACAGCGTGCCTTATAAACATCGCGCTTGACAAGATCTTTCATGATCAGATGCTGGTCCATGTCTCAGTGGATGAATCTCCCGAGAAGGTCAGATCTTACTACAATGTGATATTTCACGATTTCCTCGAGGTCCTGGACTTGGACGACGATCTGGAGTTGAGGCTGAAGCTTGACAGAAATCGAGTTATCCTCTCCTACTTGAACAACAGCTTCGAGCTGAATAGACTGCGCTCCTCCATTTCCAATCTCAACAGGAAGCTCTCTTTCAAGCCCGACACAATGGTAATCGACGGACTCGACTTTGAGAATGTGGACAAAGGCCTTCTGGAGGGTCTAAGGGCCCTGGCCGAGGAGTTGGGATCTGAGGTATGGTTTAGTGCCCTGGCCCACAGACATAGAAAGGAAGTGAACGAGCGCGGGATTCCTTATCCCTGCGACAAATTGGACCATATCTTTGATGTGATCTTACAACTGCGACCAGAGCCAACCGGCCTGTACTTGACGTTGCTCAAGGACCATGACCAGCCCGTGGGTCCTGATGCCAGGGTGAGGTTGGATTCGGCCACCTTTATGGTAGAGGAATAGCCCTTTATGAAGGAGAGGAAAAAGCTGGGGCGAAACGCCC
>JALVMN010000041.1 GCA_027027005.1 Desulfobacterales bacterium
TCGACAGATAGTATACCTTGGGCTCAGTGCCCAATCTCTCAAGGATCCTAAAGGCACGCGGGTCTTTTGCAAGTTTGCTCACCTTGTGGTCAGGATTCTTCAGGTCTCCAAATGTGATGGCCTGGGCAGGGCAGGCCTCAGCACAGGCGGTTATGTATTCGTGCTCCTCCAGTTCACGCCTGCCTTCCATGTAGGCCTTATTCTTGGCCCTCATAAGCCGGTGGTGACAAAAGCTGCACTTTTCCACCACGCCCCGCATCCTAACCGAGACCTCCGGAGATAGATAGCGCTCGATCCCTTTGCTCCTGGGTTTGCGCCCTTCCCACCAGGCATAAAGGCGTTGAAGTGGCTCGCTGTGAAGCGGCCCCCACGAGCTGGTGGGAAAATAGGCGTGCCACCAGTTGAAGGTCCTGGCATGATATGGACAGGCCGCCTGGCAGTAGCGGCATCCTATACAACGGGTGTAAATCTGGCTCACAATACCTGTCTCCGGGTCCACATCCGTAGCAGTTGCAGGGCAAACTGATACACATGGGGTGTTCTCGCAATGAAAACAAGGCCTGGGAAAGTAGCTCACCTCGGTGTCAGGGAAAGGTTTTCCATTGGTAATCTTGTAGATAAGCATCCAGGCAATGGAGCGCTGCTTGTCGGATTCGTCGGGATGCACGGTCACATTGTTTTCAGCCGCACAGGCCACCATACAGGTTCCGCACCCTGTGCACTTGTCCAGATCGATCACCATCCCGTATTTGTGCTTGCCTTCCTTTTTCTTTCCGCTCATCTTTCAACCTCTTGGTAGTGTTAAGACCCTATGCATGGGTCCCTGACTTCTTGGCGCCCTTGAAGATTCGCGCAGGCGTTGCCCACCATACCGGGCTCCCGCCTAAGGGGTCTTTTGGGCCCTGGATCAGGTGATTCGGGTTCGCCCCTTTGTCACGCCAGAACTCATCGTAGGCAGTGTGACCAAGGCCCCTTAGCATAAATAAATGTCCAGGCATGGCTCCTTCAAAAAGGTTTACCCTCACGAGCGCAGAGCCGGCAGGGGTCTCTATGGTAACGAGATCTCCCTGCTTGAGATTGTATTCAGTTGCGGTTTCAGGATTTATGTCCACAAATGAATCCTTCTTGAGCAATTGATGATCAAACAGGGTCTTGCTGACAAAGGGAGGGCTGGGCACCCAGCCAGATGAAAGGTTTATTATCTCATAGGGCACGAGCCGCAAGGGGTAGTGTTCGTATTCCAGCTCCTGGGCTTCGTAGTGGGGCATGCACACCTCATCCCCCCTTGCATTTATGCCCATGGCTTGAAGCACCTCCTCTAAGGAACTCTTCTGGCTCGCCTCAAACAGGGCAAGCTCTATCTGGGTACTGTAAAATTCAAATTTGCCGGTGGGGGTCTTGAACAGGCGCTCCCAGTTTCCATAGACATGGGAAGGCTTGTACCACAAGCCTCCCTCCTTCAAGCCCTCCCACATTTCGTCAAAGTCCTTGTAATCAGGTTTTGCCACCTGGTGCTTTTTCATGCTCTCCCATGGCGGTGGACTGTCTTCATTGAAAGAGATCCTGCCCTCTCCCATGTCAAACAGCCCCTTGGCCCTGAACTTAACCGCCTCCTCAAAGCCCTCCCATGGGAATGACTTTGCAATCTCTCCGCCCAGCTTGCCAGCAAGCTCCAAAACCACATCCCCGCTATTTCTGGTATTGTAGATCGGCTCAATCACCGGGTTGCTTACTGCAAAGGCAGGATATTGAAGCCCTAGAGGCCAGACAATGTCAGTGAACTTTTCAAGTGCCGTATGGTCGGGCAGGATGAGGTCTGCCATCAATGCGGTCTCGTCCCTGAAGGGAGAAAAGGAAACAATAAAGGGAATCTTCTTAAGGGCCTTCTCAAACAATCCGCCGTCAGGCAGGCTGTAAGCAGGATTTGAGCTGAATACCAGAAGAGTATCCACCCGATACCCCTGACCCTCATAGACCGCCTTTGCAAAGTCCGTTACCAGGTACCTGGCAAATGGTGCTGTGGCAGAATCTGTCCCATCCAGCCTCTGCTTTTTCAGCCCTGCCCTTGCCTTCTGGTCCAAGTAAGGCTTAGGGAGCGGTGTCAAGGGCAAAGGCTCGTGTATCAGCACGCCTCCGGGCTTGTTGATATTTCCCACAAGGGCGTTTAGGGCATGGATGGCCATTGCATCATAGAGTCTCTCCTCCCAGAGGCCTTTTCCTTTGCCGAACAAGGCAAGGGGGGCTTTTGCCCTCCCAAAGGCCCGGGCAAGGGATGTGATCTTGTCTGCGGCCACTCCGGTGATCTCGGCCACCCTTTGAGGGCTGTACTTGGAAAGGACCATGGCCTTGAAGCCGGTGTGGGTCTTTCCGTCTGAAGAGCGCCACTCTTCAAACCCGAAACAGAAATTTTCCACAAAGGCCTTGTCATAAAGCCTCTCCCTTATGAGCACATGGGCCATGCCCAGGGCCAGGGCTCCCTCTGTGCCGGGCCTTGCAGCCACCCACTCATCTGCCTTGGAAGCGGTGTTTGAGGCCCTGGGTTCAACCTGAACCACCTTCACCTTGGAGCCCTTATTGCGCCACATGCCCCAGGTTCCAAGCACCCTCCCAGGAGCTCCCCATCCCTCAAGGAGTCCACATCCAAAACTCAAGATGAAATCGGCGTTTTCGAGATCGTATGTCAATGGTCCCTCGGTTCCCTGCATCAGGGTGCTCACCATCCAGTTGGTCTCGGAAATGGAGGGCATCCTCATGTAATTGGGAGAACCAATGGCCTCCATGAGCCTCTGTATCAGCACAGAGACGGTGCTGTTCTCATGATTTCCATCTATAGCGGCAATGGCCTCTGGATGCGAGGCCTCTCTCAAGGAGTTAATCCTGGAGGCCAGGATTGACAAGGCCTCTTCCCAAGTAATGTCCTGAAAATGGCCTGATCCCCTTGGGCCCACGCGTTTCATGGGTGAGGTGAAACGGATGTCCTCGTTATAAAGCAACTGGAGCCCGCCTGCTCCAATGGGACAAATCCCCCCAGGGTTTATGGGGTAGTCGGTGCGGCCCTCAATCTTTACGCAGCGTTCATCAACGCGACGAATCTCAATACCGCAGGCCCCAGGGCAAAGGGAGCACACTGATTTCACATGGTTGAACTCCCCTTCTTCGGGAACAGGCACCCACCCCCAGTTCTGGGTCCAGATGGCAATGTCGTCGGTCAACTTCCAGGGGAGTGGCGACAGATGTATGCCGGCCACACTGCCCACTGCAAACTTGATGAAATTGCGCCTATTCATTTCCATTTTCATAGGTCAACCCCTTACTTGTGGCACACAAAACAGGCGTTATTCTCTTCGTGACCCATTTGGGTGTGACATTCTGCACAATCGTCCATCTTCATACGATCCCAGGAATTTATCTTGTAACCGGAGATGCGTTTTCCCCAGATGTTCCTGCTGTATCCTGTTATGCGGTTTTCCTCGTATGGCGGGAGCTTGTGGCTCTTGCCGTGATCTCCGTGGCAGACCCGGCAGTCCAGCTTGCCCATTTTCACATGGGCAATGTGGGAGAAATACACGCACTCTGGCTGCTTGTAATACCTCAACCAAGGGATCTCGGTCTCTGATGCCACGTATTTTTTCAGAAATTCCACCTCTTCAGGAGATTCTCCCAAGGGGCTTTCAGGGTCGTCATGGCATTCCATGCACTTTTCCAACTTCGGGATCCCTGCAAAGGTGCCGTCCTCGCGGAATCCGTGGCAGAAGAGGCATTTTTCCACCTCTGTCTCTCCCTCGATTCCATCCACCTTTTCAGGGTCCATGTGCACGGCATGGCTGAAATTGATGGGCTGGGGTTGTTTGGAGTAAAGGAGCACGGGAAAGACTATCCAGCCAATTATGAGGGATCCAATGAGCCCTGATACGAAGAAGAATAGCCCTGTTATAAAAGCCTCGTCACTGACTGTCTTGCTCTTCCTTTTCATCATATGAGGCCTCTCTAGAATGGTTTTGGGTTGTCAAAGACGCTGTGGTATCCAGGCTTTGCGGTTTTTACCTAAAGAATTTCGCCTTTGTCAAGCAAAAAACCCGTGTAATTGAAATGAAATCAACCAAATAAACCAACAAAGAGAGGCGTGCTCTGGAGATGGATTAGACCCTCCCCGGTAGGAAGGGTCTAACCTTGGAAGAGGGGCAAAAAGGATAGGATTACGAATACTTCTTCATCCTCTTTCTTCTTCTCTTGGCGGCCTTGGCCTGTTTTTTCTTCCTTTGGACACTCGGCTTATCGTAAAAACGCCGCTCCTTGATTTCAGAGAAAAAGCCTTCTTTCGTGAGCTTTCGCTTGAGGTCCTTGATGGCCTTCTCGATCTGATTGTCCTGGACAATTACCTTCATCTCTTATCATCCTTTCCTTAATTAAAATTAAAAAAGCACCTCTTTTTTGGAGGTGCTTTCTACCTTCCTTCACAGCCATTGGCAAGGGTAGCGATCCGTCTTTCGGACACTAAGACATTTCCATCACCTCACGCTCGGGAGAGAAAGGTTGAAAGCCCTCGAAATAAATCCTATTTCAATACAAGGGGTCTTTGAACGGTCTCTCATAGCTTTGATACTCACCCCCTTTGAGCTGGAAAATAACTAAAACCAACTCATGATACGATTTCTGTGATATTTGTCAATCCTTTTTGCCGTTTTTTGCCAGCCGCGCGATGCTCTCCACGTGGTATGTATTGGGAAACATGTCCACGGGTTGAACCCTTTCAAGCCTGTAGTGATCCTTCAGAATGGCAAGGTCCCTTGCCATGGTGGAAGGGTTGCAAGATACATATATTATAATTGGAGGGGAGAGGTCCAAGAGCTTTTGGACCACATCCTTGTGCATGCCTGCCCTGGGAGGGTCTATCACCACCACATGAGGCCGTCCCTGAACCAGGGAGAGTGTGTCCCTGATGTCGCCCGCAATAAAGTGGCAGTTGTCAATCCCATTTTGCCTGCAGTTCTTGTGGGCATCGGCAACGGCTATCTCGCTCAACTCAAGCCCCACCACCCGGGCAGCCTTTCTTGCCAGGAATATGGAGATGGTACCTGTGCCACAATAGAGGTCCAGGACCATTTCACCGCCTGAGAGTTCCGCAAATTCTGCCACCCTTTGGTAGAGCTTTTCCGCGGCTTTGGTGTTTGTCTGAAAAAAGGAGTTTGCAGATATGGAGAATCTATAGGGGCCGATATGGTCCTCTATAATCCCGTCTCCTGCCAGGATCTTCTCTGTTTCTCCCACTGCCACCCCTGCCCTCCTGCGGGTGATGTTGTTTACCACCGTCCTGATGGAAGGCACTTGCATAATCAACCCCTCTGCCAGGGGGGCCAGGATGTCTCCGCGCTCCTCTGCGGTGACCAGATTCACCATCCATTCCTCCCTGGCATCCGAGTGGCGCAAACACACAAAGCGCCAGAAGCCCTGGTGGGTCTTGAGATCATAGGCAGGGAGGCCTGCCTTTTCCACATACTCTCGAACCAGCTTCAAGATCTTGTTCCCATCAGGGGGCTGGAGCAGGCACTCATCCATATCAATCACCTTGTGGAATGTGCCTGGCACATGTAGGCCCAGTGCAAAGGGGGGACGTGGCCCACCGCTTTTGAACTGCCCTGGAGGGAGCCACGCTCTGGTGGAAAAGGAAAACTCCATCTTGTTTCTGTATCCAAAGACCTTGTCTGATGGAATGATCTTTTCCACCAAGAAATCCTTGAGTCCTGCTATCCGCTCAAGGGCCTCTGCTACGAATCCTTGCTTGAACTCCAACTGTGCCTGGTAGCCGATGTGCTGCCACTGGCATCCCCCGCAAAAGGGCACGTATCTGCAAGGGGGCTCAACCCTCACACCAGATGGTTCAATTATGTCTACGGCTCTGGCCTCGGCATAGTCTTTTTTCTTCTTGTACACCTTGGCTAGCACCCTATCGCCTGGGGCGGCATGCTCCACAAAGACCACAAAACCGTCCTGGAAGGCCACGCCCTTGCCGCCGAATGCCATCTTTTCAATGCCAAGCTCCAGCAGTTGTCCTTTGCGTGGTTTCATGGGTTATGAGGTTAAATCTACCCTGATATCCATTTAGAAATTTACGGCTTGTTGATTTTAACACGTAATTCGTCTCTGTCCAGGATCAGAAGGTGACGGGGTTTAGGAAAGGACGGCCGGACTTAGAGGAGCCTGAGCCACCAGAGGTAGAAGAGGTTGGATGGGGGCATGAGGGGCTTTATGGCCAGTATTCCTGCTCCCAGCGACTCGGAAGGGCTGCCGGGGTTTGTGACTTTGGTGCTTACCAGAAGCCTCTGGGCCTTTTCACCAATAAACATGACTGGTATCGAAGGCAGGCTTTTTCCTGCAACCTGGCTTCTTACCAGATCCGCGCCACTCCCAAAAAGGGCAGGCTCGCCGGTCTTATGCTCCAGGGCATAGATTTTGCCGGTGCCGCCATCTGGGCCAGGCCTAAATGTGGTAAAGTAGAGGACCTTGTTGAAGACAAGGGGCTTTGAGAGTATCTTTTCACCTCCTTGGAGGCGTATGAACCAACCCATATCAATACGGCCGTTTTCGTCCACGTCAGACTCTGGATTGTCAAGATTCGGGATGAGGCCGGATGATGTTACATCCACCAGGTCGTCTTCGGTAAGGGTGACGTCTGAGTGGGTATCCTTTATAGCATAAATCCTGTCCTCACTGGTGGCAGTGCAAGGGTCTGCCTTGTTGCCAGAGCCGATGAAGACCAAGTCATAGCCCTTCTCCAGGGTCACACTGGGTGGTGTAAAGAATTGTCGCTCCCCAGGAGCGCCTGATTCAAACAGGATGTGTGCGCCCCACTGGGTAATGTCTTCATTGGCCTCTGGAAAGGGCAGG
>JALVMN010000042.1 GCA_027027005.1 Desulfobacterales bacterium
GGGCTTGGCAGCCTTGAGGACCTTGATCAGAGATCTGTGTCGGAAGAGGTGAGAGAGGCTGCAAAGGCACTGTGTGGCTTGGGCGTAAATGATTTGGCAGTGAGGATGCCCCCCTTGTGGGGCAGAGGTGCTTATGCTTCTCTCCTAAAGGATACCTGCCTTACTATTGTCGGGGCGCTCTCTGAAGGGGAGGGACCCTCGGACCAAGCACCAAGAATCATATTCTGCCTTGATGCGGTTTTTTTGGAGGAAGCACAAGAGGCTGCATCAGAGGTGAAAGAGGCCCTGGAGGATTGCCCTGTGATAGTGGAGGAGGCATTGCCAAAGAGTTCTGAGGCCTTCCTGTGACCCCATACATTTATTGGTGTTTTCCTTGAAATAAGATCCCTTAAGAAGAGGTGGATGGGATTTTGAGATGCCATTTTGGGATTCGAGACAAGAATTGAGGAGGTATTCAGGGAAGAAAAATGGTGACCAAATACGACGCACACAAAATTGAAGAGAAGTGGCAGAAGCGATGGGATGAACAAAAGCTATTCAAGAGCCTGGAGGATCCCAATAGAGAGAAATATTACCTCCTTGAGATGTTCCCTTACCCTTCTGGGAAGATCCATATGGGCCATGTGAGGAATTATACCATCGGCGATGTGGTGGCAAGGTACAAACGCATGAAAGGCTTCAATGTGCTTCATCCCATGGGATGGGATGCCTTTGGATTGCCTGCGGAAAACGCTGCCATTGAAAATAATATCCATCCGGCAAAGTGGACCTATGAAAACATTTCCATGATGAAGCAACAGCTCAAGCGGATGGGTTTCAGTTACGACTGGGACAGGGAGTTTGCCACCTGTGATCCTGAATACTACCGCTGGGAGCAGTTGGTGTTTTTACAGATGTATGAAAAGGGCTTGGCATATAAGAAGCGCACTCATGTCAACTGGTGTGAAAAGTGCCATAGCGTGCTTGCCAACGAGCAGGTGGAAAACGGTTGCTGCTGGCGTCATCCTGAGCAGGAAGTCACCATCAAGGAGATGGACTCGTGGTTTTTCAAGATCACAGATTATGCTGAGGAGATCCTTGAATATTGTGACAAGCTGCCAGGGTGGCCCGAGAGGGTGCTCACCATGCAGCGAAACTGGATAGGCAAGAGCCATGGGGCGATCATAAAGTTTCCCGTGGTAGGGTCAGATGAGGTGATAGAGGTGTTCACCACCAGGCAGGACACACTTTACGGGGCCACATTCCTGTGCTTTGCCCCCGAGCACCCCATGGTAAAGGAGCTTGTAAAAGGCCTTCCCCAGGAAAAGGAGGTCCTCGATTTCATAGAGAAGACCTTGAAGATGGACGCCTACATGCGCGTGGCCGAGTTCACGGAAAAGGAAGGGGTGTTTACGGGAAGGTATTGCATCAATCCCGTGACAGAGGAAGAAATACCCATATATGTGGCCAACTTTGTGCTGGCTGAATACGGAACAGGGGCCATTATGGCAGTGCCCACCCACGACCAGCGCGACTTTGAATTTGCAAAAAAGTACGGCCTTCCCCTCCGGGTGGTGATCCAACCTCCCGACCAGAAACTGAGTGAAGAGACCATGGAGGAGGCCTATGTGGATGAGGGTATCTTGGTCAACTCGGGTCCTTTTAACGGCATGAAAAACCTCGAAGCCCTGGACAAGATCGCCGATTATCTTGAACAAAAAGGACTGGGCCACAAGGCCGTAAGCTACAGGCTGAGGGACTGGGGTATTTCCAGGCAGCGCTACTGGGGAGCCCCCATTCCCATAATCTATTGTGACGACTGCGGAACCGTGCCAGTGCCTGAGCAGGACCTCCCGGTGGTGCTCCCCACTGACCTGGACATGAGGCCCCAGGGTGGCTCTCCTCTTCCCTTTGAACCCAAGTTTTATCAGACCTCATGCCCGAGATGCGGGAAGGAGGCACGCAGGGAGACCGATACCATGGACACCTTTGTGGAGTCCTCGTGGTATTTCATCAGGTATGCCTGCCCTGACTATGACAAGGGACCGGTAGACCCTGAAAGGGCCGAATACTGGATGCCGGTTGACCAGTATATTGGGGGTATTGAGCACGCAATCCTGCACTTGCTCTATTCTCGGTTCTACACCCGGGTGTTGCGCGACCTGGGATATGTGAAGATCAGCGAACCCTTCACCAATCTCCTCACCCAGGGGATGGTGTGCA
>JALVMN010000043.1 GCA_027027005.1 Desulfobacterales bacterium
ATTCCAGAAATACTGGGAAGGGCCGCCCAATTACAAGGAATATGTATTTCGGGTCATCCCTGATCTGCTCACCCAGGAAATGGAGTTTTATGCAGGCACCGTGGACTCCTACTCGGTCCAGCCCCATCAGGTGGAAAGGTTAAAAAAGGACCCAAGGTTTCAGAGCTTTTCAGGCACATCCTTCGGCTACACCTACATTGGTTACAACATGAGACGCAAGCCCTTTGATGATCCCAGGGTTCGGAAGGCCCTTGGTATGGCCATAGATGTGGAAAAGATCATCACCTTTGTGCTCCACGGCCAAGGCGAGCGCATCACAGGGCCTTTTGTTAAACAGACAGATTACTACAACCACGCTGTAGAGCCACTGCCTTATGACCCTGAAGGGGCCCTGAGGTTGTTGGAAAGAGCAGGCTGGGAGAAGGATCCCCAAGGTTGGCTGGTAAAGGATGGCAAGAGGCTGGCCTTTACCCTGATTACCAACAGTGGAAATGATATTCGAAAGGCCATCCTTGCCATTGCACAAGACTCGTGGCGAAAGCTGGGCATTGATGTGAGCACCGACATACTGGAGTGGTCCGTATTCATCCAGGAGAGGATAAACAAGTTGGACTTTGATGCCGTGATCCTGGGGTGGAGCATGGGCATTGAGCCGGACCTCTTCCAGATATGGCACTCAAGTCAGACTGGTCCTTACCAGCTAAACTTTGTGGGCTTCAAGAACAAGGAGGCCGATGAGCTGATTATAAAGATCCGCCAGGAATACGAACATAAGAGGCAGGTGGCCTACTGTCACAAACTCCATGAGATAATAGCGCGAGAGCAACCCTACACCTTTCTTTATGTGGGTAAGTGGACGGCAGTCTTGGACAAGAGGATCGTAATAAAAGAGGTGGATGAAGAAGGAAATGTGGTTTACCGGAAGATAAGGCCCACAAAGACTGGAAACTATACTTTTCATTTTAACAAATGGATAAAACTACCCCAGGTCCCCACTTTCAGCGCGGAATAATTTGGTGTGGACAAATTATTTCCTGTCCGCCACAGACGGGGAGGTAGCAGATGCTTGCATTCATAGCCAGAAGTGCTGTAAGAAAGGCCGTTACCCTGTTTTTTGTATCAGTGGTATCCTTCTTGATCATTCACCTAGCCCCCGGGGAGCCCAGCCAGGTGGACCCCATGAATCCAAGGTTCACGCCTGAAATGGTGGAGCGATTCCGCAAGGAGTTCCACCTGGACAAGCCCTTATATCTTCAATACCTCTATTTCTACAGGGACCTATTTACCGGGAAGACGGTCTCATGGAAGGACAACCGCTCTGTGCTGGAGAAGATATGGGAGAGATTTTTAAACAGCCTTCCCCTCTTTGTGGTGGGAACGCTGCTCACCTGGACCCTCTCTTTTCCTCTGGGCATCAGGTCTGCCTTAAAAAGAGGGGGGCCGTTTGACCGAAGTGTTACCTTCTTCTCCTATCTCCTCATCTCCATACCAGGGTTCTTTTTCGCATACGTGCTGATCATATTCGTGGTCACCAGATTCCATGTGCCTGTGATCGGCATGCAGACATTCGGGCTGGAGGGGGCTGCCTGGCACACAATTGTAATGGACAGGGTGTGGCATCTCCTTATTCCCTCTGTGCTGGGTGCAACGGGCGGTATTGCAGTGTTGTCGCGCTATGTAAGGAGCCAGATGCTGGAGGTGGAAGGGCAAGACTATGTGCGCACTGCATTTGCAAAGGGGCTCCACCCCGACCAGGTTCATTACAAACATGCCCTCAGAAATGCCCTGCTTCCCTTTGTGACCATGTTTGGACTTATTTTGCCCGGCCTTATCGGAGGATCGGTTATCATCGAGTCTATATTTTCGTGGCCTGGGATGGGAAGGATGGCCTACGAGGCGATCCTTGCTAGAGACTATCCCGTGATCCTGACGGTAAACTTCATCTCCGCCGTGCTGGTGCTTGCAGGGACCTTTATTTCAGACCTGCTCTACTTGATGGTGGACCCCAGGATCAGGTTGTCATGACGGCAGACCGCGTGAAGAAAAGACCCAGACTTCATGAATCTTGGGTACTCTTGAAGAAAAACAGGATGGCCCTGGCAGGGCTTATCATTTTTATGCTGTTTTTCCTGATAGCACTTGCTGGACTGTTACTAACCTCAGGCACAAGGCCAGTGTTTGACCCTGCAGTGGTGCGTCTGGAAGAAAAGCTCTTGCCCCCGCTCTCAAGGCCTAATACCGAGCTGTTGGCCCAAGATGAAGTCCCCCCACTTGGCATCTATCTCCTGGGGACAGATGAGCTTGGAAGAGATGTCTTTGCAAGGATGCTTCAAGGGGCATGGGTCTCCCTCACAGTGGGTTTTGTGGCGGTGGGGATTTCCGTGGCCATCGGCATTTTACTGGGAGGGCTTGCAGGCTACTACGGGGACCAGAGGCTGAGGTGGGGACACATCCTGGGTGCCTTGCTGGTATTGGGCGGGCTTTTATGGGTGATCCTAAATGATCTTGCCCCAGGGCTCGTCTCCATGGGCCTTGGTGTCTGTACCTTCCTCCTGATGCATTCTACCAGGAGCGCTCCGAGAATCTTGAATGCACACATCATGGCCGTGGATACCTTGATCACCGGTCTGATAGATATCATGCTGTGCTTTCCCAGTTTCTTCCTGATCCTCACGGTGGTGGCCCTTCTCCCTGCCTCCATATACAACATCATGGTGGTCATTGGGCTTACAAGCTGGATGGGGGCTGCCAGATTCGTAAGGGCCGAATTCCTCTCCCTCAGGGAGCAAGATTTTGTAACCGCTGCCAAGGCCTTGGGACTGAGGGACATGAGGATCATCTTCCGCCACATGATGCCCAATGCCATTGGTCCGGTACTGGTCTCTGCCACCATTGGTATTGCAGGGGCGATACTCACCGAGGCGGGCTTGAGCTTTCTGGGCTTCGGCGTTCCGCCACCGCACGCCACCTGGGGAAACATCCTCTCTGATGGGAAGCGTTTCATATTTGATGCACCATGGCTTACATTTGTGCCGGGAGTTGCCATCCTTGTGGTGGTGCTTGCCTTTAACTTGTTTGGTGAAGGGTTGAGAGACATCCTTAACCCAAGGCTCAGGGAAAGGAGCACATGAAAGCCCCCGAAAAAGAAGATGGTGTTAAACCGCTGCTCAGTGTGGAGGACCTGAGGGTTTACTTCCACGCAGACGGAATGGTTTCAAGGGCCGTCGATGGGGTGAGTTTTAAGGTGAGAAGGGGCGAGACAGTCAGCTTGGTGGGGGAGTCAGGATGCGGCAAGACCGTCTCTGCACTCAGTATCCTGGGGCTAGTGCCATGTCCTCCAGGCCGAATTGAAGGGGGACGGATCCTGTTTGAAGGAAGGGACCTGGTTAGGACAACCGAGGAGGAGTTGCGCTCCATCAGGGGGAATCGGATATCCATGATATTCCAGGAGCCTCTCACCTCCCTCAATCCGGTTTTCACGGTGGGGGACCAGATTGCAGAGGTGCTGATCACCCACCTGGCCCTTTCAAAAAAGGAGGCCTGGGAAAGGGTGGTTGAGCTCCTCCGGGATGTGGGCGTCCCTTCTCCTGATGAGCGGGCAAGGGACTATCCTCATCAGTTGAGCGGGGGGCTCAGGCAGAGGGTTATGATAGCCATGGCCCTGGCATGCACCCCAGATCTCCTCATTGCCGATGAGCCTACCACTGCCCTGGATGTGACCATCCAGGCCCAGATCTTGAATCTCATGCGCTCGCTCCAGGAGGAACGAGACATGTCCATGCTCTATATCACCCACGACCTTTCTCTGGTTGCAAGTGTGGCCACCCGCCTCTATGTCATGTATGCAGGGATTATAGTGGAGGAGGGACCGATTGATGAGATCTTCAAGGCCCCGGCACACCCTTATACAATGGGGCTCTTGGCCTCGCTCCCCACCAGGGAGAGGAGGGGAAAGAGGCTTTCAAGCATTCCAGGGACAGTGCCTGATCCCCTGGACAGACCCTCAGGTTGTCCGTTTCATCCAAGATGCGGGCTCGCCGAGCCGGGATGTAAAATAAAAATCCCAGAGATGCGCGACTTCGGTGGCGGGCACCTGAGCCGGTGTCCGGTGCTCTTCCACAAACAAGCAGGATGATGACATGAGCAGGAGCACGCCTCAAACCATACTGCTTGAGACCAAGGGGCTCAAAAAATACTTTCCCGTGAGGAGGGGTTTCCTTCAGAGGGTGGTTGCGCGGGTAAAGGCGGTGGATGGAGTTGATATTTCCCTGGAAAGGGGAAAGACCCTTGGCCTTGTGGGAGAGAGTGGTTGCGGCAAGTCAACCCTTGCACGCCTGGTGCTAAGGCTCCTTAGGCCTGATGAAGGAAACATATGGTTTGAAGGGCAGGAGATAAGCGGGCTTTCCGACTCTGAGATCAGGCCGCTGAGACAGCGGTTTCAGATCGTGTTCCAGGATCCTTTCGGCTCCCTGAATCCCAGGATGAGCATCGGGCAGATCCTGGAAGAGGGGTTGAGGGTGGTGGGAGTCAGGGATCGGAAGGAGCGAATGGAGCGGGTGGGACTTCTTTTGGAGCAGGTGGGCCTTGCCCCGGATGCCGCCTTTAGGTATCCACACGAATTCAGCGGGGGACAGCGGCAGAGGATAGGGATTGCCCGTGCCCTGAGTGTCAATCCATCACTCATAGTCTGTGATGAGCCGGTCTCTGCCCTGGATGTCTCCATCCAGGCCCAGATCCTGAATCTCCTAAAAAAACTCCAGCAGGAGATGGGGCTCAGCTATCTGTTCATATCCCACGATCTAAATGTGGTTGGTTACATGAGTGATTATGTGGCCGTCATGTACCTGGGCCACATCATGGAATACGGCCCTACTGATTTGGTCTTTGAAACACCCCTTCATCCTTACACCAAGGCGCTCCTGGCTTCAGTGCCCAAGCCTGGGATGAAAACTCTCTTTGAGGTCTTACCGGGCGACGTACCAAGCCCCATCGATCCACCTCCAGGGTGCAGGTTCCAGGGCAGGTGCCCACTGGTGGAGGAAAGGTGCACCGAGCGAGAGATAAAACTCAAGGAAGGGGAGGGGGGGTGGCGGGTTCGATGCTGGAAGGTGACCGGCCTTTAGGGATATTGGACCATTTTCCCTTGACTTTTTCAGGATTTTTCCCAAAATAATAAGAAAAAATGCTGGGGGATCGTTCAGCGGCAGGACGACGGGTTCTGGCCCCGTTAACCTAGGTTCGAATCCTAGTCCCCCAGCCATTTTTTCTTTTTGGTGTGGTCCCATCGTCTAGCGGTCTAGGATATCGGCCTCTCACGCCGAAGACACGGGTTCGAGTCCCGTTGGGACCACCACTTTTCCATACTGTTCCTTCCCCACAAAACCCGATTCGCCAATTTCCTGAAGTTGTTCAACGAGTGAAAAAGCAGCCTTTTGTGCCATTTTTGCATGCAATTACAACCTGTTATGAGGGTTAGGGCATGGGAAGATTTTCATATGGTGAGGTTTGACGTCAGCCGGATGAATCGGCTAGAGGCGGCAGATTGTTTTGATGTGGGTTTATGCAAGTTGGCTTGGGAACTTAGAGTTTCGTCTTATAATATTTTCTGTAATATTTCTTGTAACCTCTGTAGCTCTGATTGTAGCCATTGAATACAATACCCAGAATCTTTTCCTTGCCAAGGCTTTCAATGCTTTTCTGGATGAGTTCCCTTGGGGCCTTTTCAGCCAGTATTACGAATATTATCCCGTCCACATATTGGGATAGGACATTTGCCTCTGCCGTCACCTGCATTGGGGTGGAATCCACGATTACATAACGATCCTCGTATCTTTCTTTGACCTCCACCAAGAAGTCCTCCATCATTTGGGAGGCAAGCAATTCGGTGGGATTGGGGGAAGGGTTCCCTCCAGCAAGTAATGTTAGCTTCTTGACCCCTGTCTTTACCACCACGTCTTGAAATCCCGCCTGGCCTGTGAGGTATTCGTGGAGCCCCTGGGAGGCGGAGATCCCAAATATCTTGTGAAGGGTAGGGCGCCTCAGATCACAGTCTATGAGGATTACGTTCTCGTTGAATCCTAGAGAAATACTTGCTGCAAGGTTAGAGGCCACAAAGCTCTTTCCCTCGCCGGGGAGAGCACTGGTGACCATGATGGCCTTCGGCCTTTTTCGGTCCTTTGGAAACATTATCTGGGACCGGAGGATCTTGAAGTTTTCCGCATCCAATGAATCGGGTGCTGATACCACTACCAGCTTAGGGCTGTATTTTGCAGCCCTTACCATCTCATCAGGGCTGAAAGTAGGTTTCGATGGCCCTTCTCCCGCCTCAATCCTCCCAACTCCCAAGGGCTCACTGTCTAACTTTGACTCACGACGGTGCCTTTCAAATGCGTCGTATATTTTCCCCATTTAGTATCTCCTTGCATCACCAGTGGGCAGGCCGCTCACTTGACCTCCAGTTGGATCGGTTCTGCATATGTGGTGAGCCCACTTGCTATCAGCCGGGAGGCATATTCCTTCGCCTTTTCGAACTGGGTGAAATTTCCTACTGCGACCCTGTAAACCCGCCCTTTCCCAGGAACATGGACAGGAATAATATACGCCTCATATCCTTTGGAGACCAAGTGGACGAATTTTTCCCTCGCCGAGGAGAATGGTCCATAAGAGGCAATGTGCACCGTGTAGATCGGTGCATCCTGGTCTTGTGAGAGGGGAGGGAACACTATCTTCTGACCCACATTTATCCAGTTCACATCGCGTATGTCAGGATTGTGGCGCTTTATAAACTCAAGTAGCTTCTGGTCAGCCCGACCGTAAACGTCAGTGGCCAAC
>JALVMN010000044.1 GCA_027027005.1 Desulfobacterales bacterium
CGTGGTGATATCCTAACATACCTTGCAACAGCTCTTGTTTCCATGGTCTCTGCCATCAGTCCCTGGGTTGCTATTTCTTGCCTTTCAGCTTGGATTTCTTGTCTCCAGCATGGCCGTAAAAGGTCCTTGTGGGAGCAAATTCTCCCAGTTTGTGCCCCACCATGTCCTCGGTCACAAATACGGGTATAAACTTTTTTCCATTGTGGACCGCAAAAGTAAGGCCCACAAACTCAGGAATAATGGTGGAGCGCCTGGACCAGGTCTTTATGATCTTTCTGTCTCCTGTCTCCCTGGCCTTCTGGACCTTTTTCAAAAGATGCTGGTCAACAAACGGTCCTTTCTTGAGAGATCTTGGCAAGATTTCCTCCTGTGTTTCAGTTATTTCCTTCTCTTGATGATCAATCGGTCACTGGGCTTTTTGCCCCTGGTCTTGTATCCTTTTGTGGGCACACCCCAGGGGGTTACAGGATGCCTTCCGCCTGAGGACTTACCCTCACCTCCCCCATGAGGATGGTCCACAGGATTCATGGCCACACCCCTTACCTTGGGCCTCCTGCCCAGCCACCTGGAGCGACCGGCCTTGCCCAATGAGATGTTTTCGTGGTCAAGGTTTCCCACCTGCCCGATGGTGGCCTTACACTGAAGCAGCACCATCCGAACCTCTCCTGAAGGGAGTTTTATCTGGGCATATTTGCCCTCCTTTGCCATGAGCTGGGCATAGCCTCCGGCACCCCTCACCAATTGGCCCCCGTGGCCAGGATACAATTCTATGTTATGGATGTGAGTGCCCAGGGGAATGTCGCTCAATGGCAAGGCATTGCCGGTTCTAATATCCACCCCTGGCCCTGAGATAACCCTGTCTCCAACCTTAAGGCCGTGTGGGGCAAGTATGTAACGCTTCTCCCCATCCACGTAGTGGAGCAGGGCGATATTGGCCGACCTGTTGGGGTCATACTCAATGGCCGCCACCTTGGCAGGGATCCCGTCTTTGTCTCGCTTGAAATCAATGATTCTGTACTTTCTTTTGTGGCCGCCACCCCGGTGCCTCACTGTCATACGGCCAAAGCAGTTCCTGCCCCCGCTCTTCTTAAGGGGCTCCAACAGGCTTTTCTCTGGCTCTTTGTCCGTGAGCTCCTCAAAGGTCAAATATGTCTGAAATCTCCTGCCAGGAGAAGTCGGTTTAACGGTTTTTATGGGCATTGCTTTGTCTCCTAACCGATAACGCCACTGTCAGCAATCTACATTCCTTCAAAGAATTCTATGTTCTCGCCCGGAGCAAGTTTTACAATCGCTTTTTTCCAATCCGGCCTCTTACCAACATTTCGGCCCATCCTGCGCCGCTTGCCCCTGACATTCATCACTTTTACATCCACCACCTTTACCTTCAAAAGCTCTTCCACAGCACGCCTTATTTCTATCTTGTTGGCGTCCTTGTGAACCTTGAAGGTTACCTGGTTGTAAGCCTCCTTTTGGAGGTTTGACTTTTCAGTGATGTGAGGCTCTTTGATTACTTGGTATATGTCCACGGCTAAATCAATGCCTCCTCGATCTTGGGTATCACGCCTTGCTCCAGGAAGAGCTGATCATGTTTCAATATATCGTACACATTGAGGCCCTTGTAACTCATGACCTTTACCCAAGGTACATTCCTGGAGGATTTGTCAAGGGTCTCCCCAATCTCCTGGGTCACAATTAAGGCCTTGCGGACCTGGAAATTGTTCATCACTTCCACGAACTTCTTGGTCTTTATCTCAGGCAGTGTGAATTCATCCACCACAATGAGCTGATCGCTCTTCAACTTATCGGTAAGGGCCATCTTTAGGGCAGACTTTTTGACCTTTTTGGGGACCTTCACCTGGTAGCTGCGGGGTTTGGGCCCAAAGGCCACACCCCCTCCCCTCCTGGTGGGTGAGGCGGCAGTACCCACTCTTGCCCGACCAGTGCCCTTCTGGCGCCAAAGTTTTCTCCCCGAGGCCTTCACTTCAGACCGGGTTTTGGTGGAGGCAGTGCCAGCCCTTTTTGCGGCAAGCTGGGCCACAACCACCTGGTGGAGCACATGTCCTTTGATAGGCACATCAAATATTTCGTCCCTTAATTCTATCTCAGAGACCTTTTCTCTCTGAAGGTTATATACATCTACCACAGCCATCACTCGCCTCTCATAGTCAGTCACGCGAT
>JALVMN010000045.1 GCA_027027005.1 Desulfobacterales bacterium
CCTTTCCCTAAAGTTTTTTGGCCTTCTTCCAAAAAGCCATTACGGCCTGCATCAATACTAGTGGGCCTCTTCCATGGCCCCCACAAAGTAGATTATGGAAAGCAACATAAATACCAGGGCCTGTATGAAACTGACCAGGATCCCCAGAAACAGGATGGGCAGTGGTGCAAGGTAAAGGCCTGCCAGCATAAATAGTATGGCAAGAACCATTTCCTTACCAAAGATGTTGCCAAAGAGTCGGACGCTCAGGGAAAGCACCCTGGCAAAGTGTCCTATCAGCTCGATGGGTAACATCAAAGGTGCCAGCCACCACACCGGCCCAAGGAAATGTTTTACATATTTGACGCCATGAAACTTTATCCCGATTATGTGAGTATAGATAAAAGTGCACAGGGCCATGGAAAGCGTGGTGTTTATATTTGCCGTGGGTGAGAAGAATCCAGGGAACAGTCCAATGAGATTACACAGAAAGATGTAAAGGAATATGGTGGCAATAAAGGGGAGCAGAAACCTACCTTCTGGGCCGGTTATGTCTACCATGAATCTTTCCAGGCCATCCACAATGGCCTCGAACACATTCTGGCCTTTTCGTGGTATCAGTTGGAGCCCCTTCGTAAAAAGGGCTGCTGCCACCAGCAATACTGCCATCACGAACCATGAGTGAATCACATGGTTGTATTCATGGGCAAAGTGTTCGAAACCCAGCTTTGAGACCAACTCAGTCAAGAAGAAATAGTGAGGTGTTTCCATTTGTTACACTGCCTCCCCTGATTTTTTGAGGGCTGTTTGGATTCCAAACAAGGTAATACTTACCACTATTACCGAAAGGCCAATTGCAAGGGCTACGGGGTGGACCACCTGCTTCGTGATGAGCAAATAGACCGCAAGCCCCATGGCTGCCATACGAAGGTAATACTTGGCAACCACGCTCTTTCTCTTGGCACGAAACACTCCTTCAGGCGAAAAGGCCCTTTGGATGATGTGCCCTAAGGCTCCAAAATTGGCGATGGACAGAAACCCGCCCAGTATGATCCCAAGGGTGAAACGAGGGTCCTGGACCAGGAAGCTCCCTAGGGCAAACAAACCAAGCACCACCCAGTTCAGGGCCTTGATGGTTCCAAGCTGTGGGTTAGGGGACCGGGGTTTCATGCGCTAAAATTTCTTGGATCTCTTGTAAAGTATAAAAAGATTTCTGAAGGCCGCTACAATGCCTAATCCCAAAAAAACCAATGAGAGCCACGGCGTTGTGCCCAACCACTTGTCCAGGTAATAACCCACCGCAGCCCCTATGGCTATGGACAAGGCCATGGCCAATCCTATTGAGCTCAGGAAGCCCAAGGTCTTGATGGTCTTTTTCAGGTCTTCATCCATTCATATTCAAGACCAATGGCCTTGCCAGTGCGTGAAAAAAATCACGTAGTCTCTATCACAGATTTTTTCATCAAGTCAACAGATTTTTCTTTAAATTGAATTTAAGGCAATTGTTGCATATTCAAGCGTTTTTTCAATAACTTCTTGATCGTGGGAAGCGGAAAGGAACATGGCTTCAAAGGCCGATGGGGCTAGATAGACCCCAAGGTCCAGCATCTTCCTGTAAAATTTTGCATAGCTGGCCTGGTCCGAGGCCTTGGCAGAGGCAAAGTCAGTTACAGGTCCCTCTGTAAAAAACATGGCCCCCATGGAGCCCACCCTGTTTATGGTCACCGGAATCCCGTGCCTTTCGGCCGCCTCCTGAAGGCCCGAGAACAGCTTCTCGGCCTTTTCATCCAGATTCTCGTAAAGGCCCGGGTCCTGGAGTTGCCTCAAGGTGGCAAGTCCTGCTGCCATGGCCAAGGGATTTCCGGACAAGGTGCCTGCTTGGTAAATCGGGCCTTCAGGGGCCATTTTCTCCATTAGCTCCTTTCTGCCCCCGTATGCGCCAACAGGGAGTCCACCTCCTATTATCTTGCCAAGGCAGGTGAGGTCTGGCTGTACGTCGTAAAGCTCCTGGGCACCCCCAGGGCCCACCCTGAATCCCGTAATCACCTCGTCAAAGATAAGGATGGCCTGATTTTCTCTTGTGATTTCCCTCAGGCCCTTCAAGAATGACTCCTGAGGAAGCACTACTCCCATGTTGCCCGGTATGGGCTCCAGGATCACCGCGGCGATCTGACCCTTGTATCTGTCAAATGCCTGGATCACTGAATCCAGGTCGTTGAATGGGAGAGAGATGGTGTGTCGGGCCAGGTCTTCCGGTACGCCAGGGCTTCCAGGGATACCGAGGGTGGCCACTCCAGAGCCTGCCGAGACCAGGAGGCTGTCGCCATGGCCGTGATAACAGCCCTCGAATTTGATCAGCTTTTCCCTTCCTGTATACCCCCTGGCAAGCCGGATGGCACTCATGGTGGCCTCGGTGCCTGAGTTGACCATCCTTACCATTTCAATGGAAGGGACCATCTCAACGATGAGGCGAGCCATCTCCAGTTCCAGCCGGGTGGGGGCACCATAGCTGGTTCCAAGCTCTGCCTGGTCTCTCACGGCCTCAACCACCTTGGGATGGGCGTGGCCCAAGATCATCGGGCCCCAGGAGGCAACATAATCTATGTACTGCTTGCCGTCTTCGTCCCAGAGATAGCACCCCTGTGCCCTGGAGATCAGAGGTGGGGTGACCCCTACGGCCTTTCCCGCTCGGACCGGGCTGTTTACACCACCAGGGATTAATTTCTTGGCTTGTTCAAACAGGGCTTCAGACCTTGAACCCATCTCTTATCACCCCTTTATCCAAGAGTCGGCCCTTGATTCCCTCCCAAGCAGGCCCTTTCAAAAAGCGGGGCAGGGGGAGTTTTGGGCCTCAAAAATACTGCATGCTGGTTTTCTTGAATTCGCGTTTGCTGAACAACACCTGATAGTCCTTGATCCCAACACTTTGGGCCATCTGCTCGGCCAGCTCCAGACACTCTTTCTTTGATGCCCCATGTATCATGGTATAGAGGTTATAGGGCCAGTCCTTGGCTGGTCTCCGGTGGTAGCAGTGGGTAACTCGACGAAATCGAGCCAGACTCTTTCCCACTTTGTCCACCAGATGGTCCGGCACCCGCCATGCCACCATGGCGTTGGAGGCATACCCTGCCTCCTGGTGGCGCAGGGTGGCACCGAAACGCCGAATTATGCCTTCCCTCTTGAGTCTCTTTATTCGTTCTAAGAATTTCTCTTCTGAGAGTCCGGCACGCTCGGCCAATTTTGCAAAAGGCCTTGATTCCAAAGGGAGGTCGCCCTGGATGAAGCTGATCACCTTCTTGTCTATCTCATCTATCTTGTAACGCCCCATTGGCCGGCTCCAATGTTGGTCAGTGGTTTTTGGCATATAGAAAAGGCCGAAATGTGTCAAGAAATAGATTTTCTTATCAGAAGGAAAGATAGGCGAGTCAAAAGTGGATGCAAAATCACTCAATAATCCTTGAAAAAAAAGTTTTGTTTGCTATATACTGGCGCCCGCTTGGGTCAAGGCCGAATCCCAAGGCATGAAAACCACTCCTAAAAGAGGAAAGCCGTCCATGGAACTTTCTCAACTTCAGATTGACTACTGCATGGAGTGCGGGGTGTGTACCGGGAGCTGTCCTGTGAGCAAGTTGATGCCCGAGTTCTCCCCCCGCCAGATAATCAAGGAATCCTTTTTTGATGAAAATGCCAACCTGGTGGAGGAGCGAAAGGTCTGGGCGTGTCTGATGTGCGCAAGATGCAGCACCAGGTGCCCGGTGGAGATAGACTTTCCAAGCTTTAGCCGCAGCCTCCGCATCAAGGCCCTGCAGATGGGCAACACCCCTCAAGAGACCCACCACGGAATCTTCCAGATCGTGCCGCGGATACAGTTAATGGGCACAAAGCAGGACCGACTTTCCTGGGCCCAGGAGACGGGCTCTTTCAAGGAATCAGGAGACATATTCTATTTTGTTGGGTGCCTTCCTTACTATGAGATAGTATTTAAGTACTTGAACATTCCTGCCTTGGATATGGCCAGGAGCTGTTTGAAGTTGTTGAACTTATTGGGACTAGAGCCAGTGCTGAGTCCTCAAGAGAGGTGTTGCGGCCATGATGCCTTTTGGGGAGGCGACACGGCCACCTTCGAGGCCCTTGCCAGGTGGAATGTGGAGTTAATCTCTTCCACGGGGGCCAAGACCGTGTTGTTCAGTTGTCCCGAGGGATATTCCATGTTTCGGTTTCAATATCCCCAGTTGCTGGGGTCTTTGCCCTTTGATGTGGTGTATATGGGGGAGTTTCTCCACGAACAGATTAATTCATCCGGCATCCATTTCAGGGATGGAAATAACGGGGCCATCACGTATCAGGACCCTTGCAGGCTGGGGCGGATGGCCAAGATATTCGACAGCCCTCGGGAGCTCTTGGCACTTGTGCCAGGGACCAGATTGCTGGAGATGGGCCGAAACAGGCACAATGCCCTGTGTTGCGGCACCACGGGCTGGATCGAGTGCTCCACCATCTCCAAACAGATGCAGGTGGAGAGGTTAAACGAGGCGGTTTCCACAGGGGCCTCCACCCTGATAACCAGTTGCCCCAAGTGCCAGATTCACCTTACCTGTGCACAGGAAAACACCTCCATAAAGATGGATGTGGTGGATATATTTACTTATTTGTGCAGCCATCTGGAACAAGGCTGACAACAAGACTTGGCGGGGTTTGAGTTATGAAAAAAGGCAACAAACTGGAAGGCTCGATTTTGGTGGTTGGTGGTGGTATAGCTGGGATGCAAGCTGCGTTGGACCTAGCTGATTCTGGTTATTATGTGTATCTTTTGGAGAAGGGTCCGTGTATTGGTGGTGTGATGGCGCAGCTTGACAAGACGTTTCCCACCAATGATTGTGCCATGTGAATTATTTCGCCCAAGCTGGTCGAGGTCGGCCGGCACTTGAATATCAACCTCATTACCTGTTCTGAGATCGAGAAAATTGAGGGATCTCCAGGGCACTTCAAGGTAAGTGTCCGCAAAAACCCCAGGTATATAGATCCAGATAAATGCACGGCCTGTGGTGATTGTGCCGAAGTCTGCCCAGTGGTATTGCCCAATGAATACGAGCTAGGCTTGGTTAGCAGAAAGGCTACGTATAAAAAATATGCTCAGGCCATTCCAGGGGCCTTTGCAATACAAAAGGCTGACAAGGCGCCATGCCATTTGGCATGCCCTGCTGGATTAAATGTCCAGGGCTATGTTCAGATGGTTAAAGAGGGCAAATATAAAGAAGCCCTTGAGATAATCATGGAGGAATTGCCGCTGCCGGGTATATTGGGCAGGATATGTCCTTATCCATGTGAAGACGCATGTAGGCGATGTGAGATTGATGAACCCGTTGCCATCAGGGCCTTAAAGCGTCTGGCCGCGGATATGTATGACCCCAGGGAAATCGAGATTTCATGCTTGCCCCAGCGAGAGGAAAGGGTGGCCATCGTAGGCTCGGGCCCCGCTGGACTCTCCGCTGCTTATCATCTGGCTAAAAAAGGTATCAAATCAACCATTTTTGAGGCCCTTCCCGAGCCTGGAGGGATGCTGCGGGTAGGCATACCACCACACCGACTTCCCAGAGAAGTTATTGACAAAGAGATTGAAGTTATCACGAATTTGGGCGTTGAAATAAAGACCAATACGCCCCTTGGGCCTGATTTGACAATCGATGACCTTTTTCAAAAGGGTTTCAAGGCAGTCTACTTGGCAATTGGTGCCCATAAGGGAATAGATTTAAGAATTCCGGGTGAACGGGGAGAGGGTGTTAGACAAGGTGTAGACTTTTTGAGAGAAGTTAATCTTACCGGCAAGGCCTGGGTCGGAGAGCGTGTAGCGATAATAGGGGGGGGCAACGTCGCCATAGACGTGGCCAGGTCCGCTGTGCGCCTGGGTGCTAGAGAGGTTACGATTGTATACCGCAGAACCAGGGCAGAGATGCCGGCCTTTGAAGAAGAAATAGTAGCTGCAGAAGAAGAGGGGGTTAGGATTGTATATCTTTCCGCTCCACAGGAAATATTGTTAAGGGAAGGGAAGGTTGCAGGTCTTCGCTGTATAAGGATGGAACTTGGTGAACCCGATACTTCTGGAAGAAGGAGGCCTATTCCCGTTCCTGGCACTGAATATGATATGGAGATAGACCAAGTTATAGCCGCTATTGGCCAGACGCCAGATCTTTCTGCTCTGGAAGACGTTGTCGGCCTTGATATGACGAACCGGGGCACTATCAAAGTTGATCCGGTCACTTACCAAACGGGCCGAGAAGGAGTTTTTGCAGGTGGTGACGTACAGACAGGACCCTGGGTTGCAATAGGTGCCATAGCTGCAGGTAGAGAAGCGGCTGAATCCATATATCGTTACCTAACTGGGCAAAACATGAAAGAAGGCCGGGAGCCCTTAACCGTTGAAAATCCTGTGTATAGGCCCGTACCGAAAAATGAGCCGATTAGACCAAGGGTTAAGATCCCCGAGTTGCCTTCTGAGCAGCGTAAAAAGAATTTTACAGAGGTTGACCTAGGGCTTGATGACCAATTAGGCAAGGAAGAAGCTTCAAGATGCCTTAATTGTGCGTATTGCTGTGAGTGTTTTCAATGCGTGAGAGCATGTGGTGCGGGGGCAGTGACATTAGATACCCACGCCCAAAAGCCCGAAACAGTGATTTTGGACGTTGGCTCGATCATATTGGCGCCTGGATTTCAGCCTTTTGATCCCTCTGGGTTTGACACTTATAACTATGCCAACCATCCCAATGTGTTGAGCTCAATGGAGTTTGAGCGAATTCTGTCGGCTTCGGGTCCCACTATGG
>JALVMN010000046.1 GCA_027027005.1 Desulfobacterales bacterium
AAAAGCTCGGCCCCCCTGAACCCGTAAATGGACTGCTTGGGGTCCCCTATGAGAAACAACGGCCTCTCTTCGGTGCCGAATAGGGCCTTGAATATCCTGTACTGTAGAGAATCGGTGTCCTGGAACTCGTCTATCAGGGCTGCCTTATACTGGGACGACACCGAGGCCCTGAGCAGCTCTCCCCCCTCTCCCCTGAGGGCTCGTTCCACGGCAAGGATGAGATCACTGAAGGTCCTTGCCCTCCACCTCTCCTTCAACTGCTCTACCCTTGCAGGTGCCTCTGCCATGAATTCCGCCATCCACGCCCTGGCATACTGTTCTGATTTTTCTTTTAGTCTTTCACCGTGCTCCCAGAGCTTCTGGCACAGGTCGAACACCTCATGGGGCTTGGGCGTGCCACCCTTGTTTGTCTTGTCCACCAAAAAGGACCACGAGAGTCTCTGGATGCAATCCGGAAGCGGGAGCTTGGGCCAGGGGAGCCACAAAAACTGGTCCATCTGAGCCAGGTATTCACCCACCCTTCTTTCCCGGTTCAGGGAGCCGTCCTTTCCGTATGCGTTTCCGTCGAGGGACCAGCCGAGCAATATCTGCGCTACCTCCTCCCTGTAAAGCGGCCAGATTTCCTTCAGGCGCCTGAACCAGGCCCTGAGTTTTTCCACCTCACTTCCCCAGGGGGATGGGCCGGGAGGGATCACCTGTAGCTCAGGGTGGCGGTATTGGTGCTGCAAGAGATTTGCCAGGTCATCAGGTGTTACCTTGTCCCCCACCACGCCCCATAATTCCTCGGGGACCTGGTGGAACCTCTGGCGGTAAAAATCAAGTGAGACCTCTTGATAGAGTTCTTCCTCAGAAGGGAGCAATTCCAGGTCAAAGGCCTGTCCTGTCTCGAAGGCATTCTCGTATAAAAGCCTCTGGCAAAAGCCGTGGATGGTATAGATTGATGCCTGGTCAAAGTCGCGAATTGCCTCCCTTACTATTTCCCTGCCTGCTTCCCCAAAGGAGTTAAGTGCCTCCCTGAGTCTTTGCCTGATACGGTATTTCAACTCTTCGGTTGCTGCGTTGGTAAAGGTAACCACCAGGATCTGGGATACATGGAGGCCCTTTTCCAGGAGCAGCCTCAGAAATATTTTTGAGAGGGCATAGGTCTTGCCCGTGCCGGCACTCGCCTCCACCAGCACCGTGCCGGAGAGGGGACAGCTTTGAGGGTCAAGTTCCTGGAATTTCGTGTTATCTCCTTGCATCGGTTTTTCTAACTCATGTGTTGGATCATGGGCAGGCATATTTTTAGTGCCACCTCGTGGAATTCCTGGTCCAGGGGATCCTGTCCTTGAAAGCAGATCTTGAAGTAGGGACCTTCTACTTCTCCTCTACTGAATTGACCACCCAGCCAGACACTCCTGGCCCTCTGGAGCGCAAGCTCAGGCTCTGTGCCCTTGGAAACAGATCGTGCGTAGTGGAGCGAGGTCTTTGGGAAAAAGGGGATGGGTTTTACAAGGCCTGAGAGGTAGATTTCCACGAGTTCTTGAAAAAGGCTATCGGCCTCCTCCACAGGAGAAAAAGTAACAACTTTCTTGTCTTTTGCCACCACCACCGTCTCCCTTGGATAGCCTTCCTTTGAGGCAATGTTCAGCAAGAGGTGCTCCACCCATGCCCCCATCTGGTCCTCGGCCCTGAGTTTGCCAAGCCTCCAGGCAAGCCTGAACCCTGGCTGGATTCCACCGAGTCTTCCCTGGATTGTGACCCCCCCGACTTCCAGGTCAATCTCCACTGGATCAAGCTCAGGGTTTTGCTGAAACGGGGCCAGGCGCTCCAGGAACTCCTTCACCTCACAAGAATGGGTCCCTGCCGCCACTCTCCCTTGAGAGCCGTGGGGCAGAACCCCCGTTGCCTTTGTAACGGAATAAATCTCTTCAAAGTCTCCCCCCTTGAGCAATTGTTCGTGGAGAAATTGCTCCAGGTGGAATTGCTCGAGCCCACTGAGGGTGATGGGCTCCTGGTCTTCCACAAGGGTGTCTTCCTCAGGCAGCCTGATCCCCAGCCTTCTTCGGAAAAAGAACTTTGCAGGGTTCTTGAAGAACTCCACCAGGTCATGGACCGTTATCTGTTTGAGTTTCTCTTCAGTAGGCAGGAGTTCATGGGGGGCGAATCCCTCTACTACCCGTTCCCCAACAAGGG
>JALVMN010000047.1 GCA_027027005.1 Desulfobacterales bacterium
TGGTTGCTGAAACGGAGTCGCCCCATGATGGCACGAGCCATCTCTTCGCCTTTCTTTTCATGGCCTAAGAAGGTCCACCCCTTTGGTGACTTTTTCCTGCACCTGGGTTTTGCAATATCGTGAAGGAGTGCCGCAAGCCTCAATCCCTCCTCTGCCCTGACATTGTCCAAGGTCTCCATGACATGGCGAAAAATAGTCAGCCCGTGATACCGATTCTGGCGCTTTCTGTAACCCTCCATAAGCTCTGGGAGCACCAGGGTTAGAAGACCTGTCTTTCTCATCAGGTCGAACCCGTAGGAGGGCTTGGGTGAGACGAGTATCTTTAGCAACTCGTCCCGAATCCTTTCAGGGGCCACTTTACTGATTAGCCCCGAGGCCTGTGCCATGGCCTTGAGTGTCTTTTGCTCAATCCTGAAAAGGCGCTTTTCCAAAGGATTGCAAAGTTCACATGCAAGCCTTATGCCGCGAAGCATCCTGAGGGGGTCTTCCCTGAAGCGCTCCAGAGGCTCACCCACAGCCCTGATGATTCTCCGGGAAATATCCCTTTGCCCCCCGAATGGGTCAATCAGGAGCCCCTCAATAGGGTCAAAGGCTATGGCATTTACGGTAAAATCCCTGTGGGAGAGGTCTGTTAGGATGTCTTGGGATTGGTGGGTTTGGAAGCTTACCACTTCCACCTTGTGCCCTTCTATTATCACTCCCACCACCAGGTCTTTCAGGGAGTAATGCCCCATAGGCTGAAAGATCTTTTCTATCTCTGTGGCAGAGGCAGAGGTGGCCACATCCCAATCAGAAGATGCCCTTTTCATCAGAAAATCTCTCAAGGCCCCGCCCACCACATAGGCCTGGTGGCCTGCTTCCTGGAGCATCTTTATCACAAGCTCTACCCAGGGAGGGATTTGGATGGATTTTTCGGTTTTGAGAGGGGGGTGGGCAGGGGCTCTAGGACTTTGCATAACTGTGAAGGCCTGCCAGATAATTGACACCAAAATAGGTGAAAAGTACGCACCCGAAACCTATAAGGGAGATTACGGCTATTCTCTTGCCCCGCCATCCCCTTACCAGCCGGGAGTGAAGCACAAGGGCATAGACAATCCATGTGATGAGTGACCATGTCTCCTTGGGGTCCCAGCTCCAGTAACTCCCCCAGGCAGAGTGAGCCCAAACAGAGCCGGTGATTATTCCAAGGGTGAGCATCAAGAATCCGATTATCACCATCTGGTAATTGAGCTCATCCAGGATTGATTTTCCGGGGAGAAACTGGCCCAGCAGACCTGGGTTGCCATGGGCCTCTCGACCCTTGATCAAGTACATAATGCTCAGGGCAAATGAGATCCCAAAGGCGGCATATCCAAAGAAGCAGGTGATCACGTGGGCGATGAGCCAGTTGCTTTTGAGGGCCGGCACAAGGGGCTGGATACGGCTGCTTATGGAAGGGGAAAACGAGGCATAGGCCATGGAAAGGAATGCCAGTGGTGTCACAAAGGCACCGAAGCTCCTGGTCTTTGTGCGCCACTCCACTAGGAGGTAGATGAGGATGATGGTCCAGGCAAAAAAGATCAAGGATTCATAGAGGTTTGAAAATGGTGCATGCCCTATGCCGAGCTTGTGGGATTCAACCCACCTTAGGATTATGCCCGCTGAATTGGCGAGAAAACCCGCCAGGGCAATAATAGTGGCGATTTTACCCATCACAGGCCTTTTCATTACCATCATCAACAGATAAAAACAAAAGGCACCGAAGTAGATAAAGGTGACATAGCTCAAAATGGCGGTATTTATCATTTCCCTTGCCCCCCAACAAACTGCTCCCTGAGGAGCCCTGTAACCAGATCAAGCTCTTTGTGGAGCCCCACCGGGTTCTTGTTGCTCATGCCAGCCACAGTGATTCTGGAGCCTTTCTTATCCTGAGAAACTTTTATCCATATTCGCTTGTGCGAGGTAAAAAAGGCCACAAATAAGCCTATAACCATCATGAAAAATCCGGACCATACAAAAGGGACACCTGGGTCCCTATTGACCTGGAGTCCTGTGTAATATATCCTCTCCATCCTTTCCAGCAAAAAGGTATAGGGTTTAAACGAGGAAGGATTGAGCTTTTGAAACTGCTCCATGATTCCAGGGAAACGCCTCTTTATGGCCTCGCTGTGCCAAAACACCCAGAATCGCTTCTCTTCCTTCCCTTTATTTTCCACGGAGATGAGAACTGCTGGACCCATCCTCATGAAATCTTCTCTTATGTCAAGCACCTGGAAGTAGGCATCTGCATCAGGAACCCGTACCTTTTGGCCCCGGCTAACCTCAATGGAAGTGGCTACAGGTTGGCTGGCCTTTCGCACAACCCTCAATCTCACCTTGTCGCCCATTACCTGCCCATAACTGGATTGATAAAACATGATCCCCTTGAATTTCACAGGGTGATTCACCAGCACACTCTTTTCAAAGACCACCTTGCCCTTTTCCAGAAATACCAGGTCTGACCTATATTCTTTTGGGGTGCCATCATCATAAAATTCCACGTCAAAGTCCTTACACTTGACCGTAAATCCCAGGGGTATGTGCCTGCCTGTGCGCCTTTCGTGGATTGATGACACCTCTTCCCCTTCCAGTATATTGACAAACCCCTCGAATCCCAAAAAAGAGCCTATCAGGGCTCCGGCCAGAATAATCAACACACTCAGGTGAACCAGGTACACACCGAAATGAGAATACCTTCCCCTCTGGCAATAGAAATAGGCAGCGTCTTGCCCCGTTTTTTCCGACACATTTTTGTAGCGTTTGACCAGGGCCTGTCTGGCCGTTTCGGCCACAGATGCCAAAGGGGCCTGCACACGAAAAGAGTGTTGTGGAAGGGCGGTCTCAAACGGTTTTGATCTATCTGGCCTGGGTTTTGCACTGAACCTCTTCCAGGCCCCGGGGAACCGGTCAATGGAGCAGACCACCAGGTTCAAGGAAAGGAGGATGATCAACACCTTAAACCATACCGAATGGTAGATGTCAAAAAGATCCAGAGCGGTAAGAAGCTTGAGTGTGGTTGGGCTGAGCCTGCGGGCAAAATCCATGGCATCATGGCCCTGGGGAATAAAGGTGCCAAGGAGCGAGGCGAGCGCAAGGATTATCAAAAGGGCTATGGTAAGCTTTACCGAGCTTAAGGCCCTCCAGACTATGTTGGAGGCCTTATCCTTTGTATCTGTTTTCATGACAAGAAAAATCAGGGGGAATTTGCCTGAATCTCACAAGGTCCCTTACCCCCCTCTCAATCCCTTTTTATTTGTCTTTATGTGTTACAGAGTAGCATGAGGACAGAGGTCCAGTCCAGGCATTTTTGGCTATTCTGGATCAAGGTAAGATTGCAGAGTGCTGAAGCGGAGTTAAAAGGTTTGACGGCTCTGCCAATATCCTGTAAAAATCTGCCATCGGCAGTCAAATGATACATAATGGGCGAGGTAAGTTGAGATGCTGGATCTCAAGTTCGTAAGGTCAAATCTGAGGTTGGTCAGAGAAATGCTTGATGCCAGGGGTTATGACCTGGATATGTCTCGTTTCGAGGATCTGGACAAGGAAAGGCGCGCAGGTCTCAGTCAACTCGAACAACTAAGACACAAGCGAAACAAGGTGAGCGAGCAGATAGCCCAGATGAAAAAAAGGGGAGAGGATGCCTCGGACATCATTTCCGAGATGAAGCAGGTCTCTTCCCAGATCAAGGACCTGGAAAAACAAGTTTCTCGGGTGGAAGAGGAACTCAGGGAACTGCTCATGTTGATTCCCAACATACCCCACGAGAGTGTGCCCATTGGAGAAGACGAGACGCACAATGAAGTGGTGAGGACCTGGGGTGAAATCAAGGAGATGAATTTTGAGCCACGCCCTCACTGGGAGATAGGAGAGGGGTTGGGCATTTTGGATTTTGCCAGGGCTGCGAAGCTCTCGGGGGCGAGGTTTTCACTTTACAGGGGGCCTGGGGCCTTACTGGAGAGGGCGCTGATCAATTTCATGCTGGACATTCATACAAGGGAGCATGGTTATACAGAGGTCTTGCCACCATTCATGGTAAACAGCGCCTGTATGACCGGCACAGGACAGCTCCCAAAATTCGAAGAAGACCTTTTCAAGGTATCCGGATGGGACCTCTATTTAGTGCCCACTGCAGAGGTCCCTGTGACCAATATCCATCGGGAAGAGGTCCTGAAAGAGGAAGACCTGCCCATATTGTATGTGTCTTACACCCCGTGTTTTAGGTCTGAAGCAGGCTCTTATGGAAAGGATACAAGGGGGCTGATTCGGCAACACCAGTTTAACAAGGTGGAGTTGGTGAAATTTTCCAAGCCCGAGACTTCCTATGAAGAGCTTGAGAGCCTCACAAGAAACGCCGAAGAGATATTGAGGAGGCTTGAGATACCTTACAGGGTAGTCTGCCTCTGCACCGGGGATCTCGGGTTTTCTGCTGCCAAGACCTATGACCTGGAAGTATGGCTGCCTGGTCAGGGGGTGTATAGGGAAATATCTTCCTGCAGTAATTTCACTGACTTTCAGGCCAGACGAGCCAGCATCAGGTTCAAGCGCAAGGGGGCCAAAGGTACGGAACTCGTCCACACCCTGAATGGATCCGGCCTGGCTGTGGGGCGCACCGTGGTTGCAATACTGGAAAACTACCAGCAGGCCGACGGCACCGTTGCAATTCCAGAGGCCTTGAGGCCATACATGCATGGCATGGAGAAGATAGAAAAAGTATGACCATATTTAGGATCACGGAGTCAGGGCAATGTGCGGGATAGTTTGTTATGTAGGAAGCAGGGAGGCCAAGCCAATATTGATTGATGGCCTGAAACAACTGGAGTACCGGGGATACGACTCTGCAGGTATAGCCATTCAGAACCAAGGCCAGGTCCAAAGGTTCCGGGCAGTGGGAAGGATCGTGGAGCTGGAGAAGAAAATAAATTCCATTCCGCTCCCGGGCAAAGTCGGCATGGCCCATACCAGATGGGCCACCCATGGTGAGCCCTCTGAATTAAACGCCCACCCCCATGCGGACCAGGAAGAAAAGGTCTTTATAGTCCACAACGGTATCATAGAGAATTACCACCAGATAAAGAAAAGGCTCGAAAAAAAAGGCGTGGAATTCAGCTCTGAAACAGATACTGAAGTCCTGGCTCACCTGATAGCCCTCTATTTTGACGGCGACCTGGGAGAGGCGGTTCGAAGGACCATGGCTGATGTGGAAGGCACTTTCGGGATTGCCGTGTTACACCGTGACGCACCAGGGCAAATAGTGGTGGCGAGAAGAGGCAGCCCCCTTGTGATCGGCATCAGCAATGATGGCCACTTTGCAGCCTCAGATGTCTCGGCCATGGTTCGGCATACCAGCCAGGTGGTCCACCTCCAGGACAATGAGATGGCCGTAATCACCCGGGATGACTTTTCAATCACCACGGCCCAGGCCAAACTGATCCAGAGGGCCGTCGAGGAGGTGGAATGGAAGGCAGAGGATGCAGAACTAAACGGCTTTCCTCATTACATGCTCAAGGAGATTTATGAACAGCCAGAGACCATTGAAAACGCCATGAGGGGGAGGCTTGAGCCTGGGGAGGGCGTGCCCAAGTTAGGGGGCATCACCCCTGTGTGGGATAGATTAAAGGAGTGTCGCCACCTGGTAATGGTGGCCTGTGGCACATCTTATTATGCAGGATGCGTGGGCCGGTACCTCTTCGAGCGACTCACAGAGGTGGACACTGAGGTGGAGCTTGCCTCTGAGTTCAGGTACAGAAAACTCAACTTTCCACCCAACACCTTCATCCTTGCCCTTAGCCAGTCGGGGGAGACCGCCGATACCCTTGCGGCCATCCGGGAGGCCAGGCGAAAAGGGGCTGGTCTGCTGGGGATCGTGAATGTGGTGGGAAGCTCCATTGCCCGGGAGACCGATGCAGGGATTTACAATCATGCAGGTCCTGAAATCGGGGTTGCTTCCACCAAGATCTTTACTTCACAATTGACCATCTTGACCCTGCTGGCCCTCCTCATCGGCAGACACCAGAACCTGCCTCTCACAGAGGGGATTACCGCCATCCGGGCCCTTCAGGCCCTGCCTCACCAGGTCCGTGAGATCCTTGCTCAGGCCCACCACATAGAGGCCATTGCTGAGAAATACCACAAATGCCAGAACTGGCTCTTCCTGGGGCGTAAGTACAACTATCCCATAGCAATGGAAGGGGCCTTGAAACTCAAGGAAATCTCTTACATCCATGCAGAGGGTTATGCTGCTGGCGAGATGAAGCACGGCCCCATTGCCCTCATCAACCCGGATATGCCCACTGTGGCCATAGCGCCCATGGACGAGATGTATGAAAAGATGCTCAGCAACATCCAGGAGATCAAGAGCCGCAAAGGGCCGGTTATTGCCATAGTCACCAAGGGCGACGAAAAAGTCAAGGAACTGGCCGACGAGGTGATCGAGGTCCCGACCACAGTGGATTACTTGTATCCCATTCTAACAGTTATCCCATGCCAGCTTCTTGCCTATTATTGTGCTTCACTTCTGGGCAGAGACATTGACAAGCCCAGAAACCTGGCAAAAAGTGTGACCGTGGAATAAGCTACTCTAAACGGTAATGAGAAAAGAGTGGGTCTTTCAAATCACCAGGGGGC
This sequence comes from Desulfobacterales bacterium, assembly GCA_027027005.1. Lineage (GTDB taxonomy): Bacteria > Desulfobacterota > DSM-4660 > Desulfatiglandales > Desulfatiglandaceae > JALVMN01. The sequence goes on from JALVMN010000047.1 coordinate 6,643, forward strand.
TGGGAGCAATATTGTTGCGCCCATTCTTCTCCCTAGAGGTGCAAGGCCTTGAAAACCTCCCCCTTGACAAGAGCTTCGTGCTTCTCCCCAAGCACCAACGCTGGGAAGACATTCCCCTCCTGGGACTTGC